>DASWFT010000745.1:0-3426 GCA_036394075.1 Streptosporangiaceae bacterium | reverse complement strand
AGGTCGGGATAGTGGGTTGAGGCGCGGTCTGGGTCAGGCAGCGAGGCCAGCTTGCCGGGCGAGGTCATCGATGGCGCTGGTGTAAGCGCGGGTGGCGGCGGCTAGGTCACGCATGCTGCTGGCCGGGGCGGCGAGGGTGGCCAGGCCAGTGCGCAAGAACCGGTCGTGCAGCCGGGTGAGGAACAGCGCGTGCGCGAGGCCGGTGCCGGTGACCTGGTAGCGGAAGGTGCACGGGATGCGCTCGATGAGCCCGTGCTGGCGCAGGCGCCTGAGGTCATAGGTCATCTTCCCCGGGGTGATGGACTCGGCGGGCACGCCGAGGAGCTGCGCCATGATGGGGCGCAGGTCGCGGTTGGCGAAGCCGCGGGGAAGCAGCCGGAACACGCACAGCGCGGCGAGCAAGGCGTGCACGCGGGGATCACCGAGCCGCAGGCCCGCGACGCGGGCGCCGGTCCCGGTGATGACCGGAGCGCAGATCTGGCGGATCACGGCCTGGCCGTCGGCGGGATCGTGGCTGAGTTTCTCGACGTCCAGCAGACGCCGGGTGGCCGCGAAGCCGGCTGCCCGCAGCGCGGGCAGGTTATCGAGCCGCTTGCCGATGCCGAAGTCGCGCGCGTCATTGATCGTGGTCTCCGTCCTGAGCGCTTTGCCTTCCTTGTGGTACTGCTTGATCTTCGAATGCTTGTAGTCGATATGCAGGGTGGGGACCACGCCGTCGGTGATGACCCGGGTGCGGAACCGGCCCGGCGTGGCCCGCGGTCCCTTGCGGATGATGCGCCGGGCGAAGATGAGCCCGACCTGGTCTGGGCGGCCGATGTCGAGGTTGTCGCGGATCACCTGCTCGAAGAAAATCCGCCCGGTGACCGGCGCATCCAGCACCTGGGTCAGGGAGAACTCGGCCTGCAGCACCGAGACCTCATACCGGTACCCGGCCGCGGTGTCTTCGGCGGTGAACGGGCACGGCAAGATCGCCATCCACTTGGCGGCCAGGTCCCAGATGACCTTCTCGTCGAAGGAATCGCAGATCGCCTGCACCGCGGCCACGTCATCGACGGCGGCGAACCCGTTGTCTAGCGCGGTGAACCCGATCCCGGCGCGGGAGGCCATCGCCTTGGCGTACTCGTTGCCGTTGCAGCACAGCTTGGCGTTGTACGGGAAGTACCCGCAGTACTTGAGGAAGAACGGGCCCGCCGAGGAATCATGGCAGTAGAAGTACCACTGGGTAACCACCCGGCTGTCACGGACGATCCACGGATAGGAGTTCCCCTCCGCGTCGCGGCGCCGGGTCGTGGCCCACACGCTCACCTTCTCCTGCGCCCGGCCGATGAACACCACCCCCTCGGTCCGGCCCGCGGCCAGGAAGGCGGCCAGGTGCTCGCGCATCACGTCGTCCTTGCGCTGCCCGGATGCGAACTGCACCACCGGGATGCCGTTGCGCGCCGCAAACGCCTTGATCTGGGCGTAGAACGCCTCGGTCCGGTCCGCCAGCACGGCGGTGGAAGCAACCGGCTTGCCCAGGTGCTCCCTGATGAACCCCACCACCCCGAGGTCGCGCTGCAGCTTCGGGACGTACAGGTTGCAGTAGATACGGTCGATGCATTCCAGCTCGAAGACCACATGGCCGGACAGGACATCGGCAGCGGAACGGGGTAGCGTCATTGATGGCTCCGGTCGGACAGGCCCTAGCAGGCCAGCTACCGCCACAGGCGGTCATATACCGGGACACATGCTGTCACCGCAACGATCAGGCCGGAGCCCCTTTGGCCCACCTCAGCTGCGGGCACGCCTCGACGGGCTGGGGCGAAGCCCCGTTAGGTCTATGCGCAGACCAAGGCGCTGCTGACCAAGGAGTAGGACATGAGCCACTCGGCCGCGGTCGAGTTCGAGGCGATGACGCAGGCGCTGCTGATGAAGGGACAGGACTACGCCGCGTTCAACGCGGCCGCAGCTGGCAGGGGCGCTAAGGCTTGCTGCGGACAGAGTGGGCCGCCCGCCGCGATCGGAACTGTGCTGCCTGGCGCAAGGAAGCCACCGCGGACACTGCCAAGCTGGTTACCCAGCGCGCTGGTGACCTCGATCCAGATGACCGTCGAAGCTGAGCCCGGCACGTTGCCTATGGGCAGGATCAGCAGGTCCGTTTGAGGATCTGGGACCGCGGACACCAAGGCGAGTGTGCTGGGATGCCCGCCGACGCAGTCCCCCGCGGCCGCCAGGTAGTCGATGCTGCGCGGCAATCCGGCCACTGCGAGCGTGAACCAGACGGTTTCAGGCCTTTTGCCCGCTTGCAAGTACTGAACGAAGAGCACCGCACCCGCTGTCCCCTTCAGCGGGAAGCTTGCTGATTTCCCATTGAGAACCTCGATCGCTACCGGCCGCTGAGCGACCGGCCGCTGAGCGCGGGCCTGACTGCCACCATTAAGGGCTAGAGCAACGACGAGAATCGCCAGGACGCCGATGACGGTTCCGGCGCCGACTGCGGGGATGCTAGGTCGCGAGATACCGCCAGGAAGGCGGCGGGAGCGCCGCTCAGCATCACCAAATACCAGGATATCCCCGTTTTGCCCCGGTTCGTTGACCATCGTGACTTCCTCAGATCCAGCTTCCTGACGCTGGCGTTCAACGCCAAGCGCGAGCCGCGCTGGCAGGGGTGCTGACTTAAAAGAACGGGTTACCGTCCGAGAGCTCGTACACACGGGCAACCACCGGGCCCGGCAGCGGCGTGTCCAGGTTCCGGCGCAGCAGCCGCTGCACCGCGCCGAAACTCAGCGGACCGAGCCGCAGAACCCTTAGCCGGTCCAGCCCGAGCGCACGATCCAGACCAAGCGGGACCGCTTCGTCGCGCCCAGCCCGATCCGAGACAAGCAACCCAATCGGATCCCCGCCCAGCCGCCGTGCCGCGAACGACAGCACCGTGGCCGACGCCACGTCAAGCCACTGTGCATCATCCACAGCAACGAGCACAGGCCCGCCGGCGGCCAGAGCGCGCAGCGCGCTCAAGAACGCGAACGAAACCGCCCCCTGGTCAAGCGGCGCTCCGTCCCCCGGATCGATATCGGCAATCCGGAGGGCAACCTCCAGCGCCCGCCGCTGCGGCGGGGGCAGCTCGCCGGTCGCCTGCTCGAGCACACCCGACAGCAGGTCACCAAGCGCTGCGAACGAGATCTGGGCTTCCGACTCGCTCGGATTCGCCACCAGCATGCGATAGGCCCGCTCACGGGCCAGGCGCACACCCTCTCGCCAGACGCTGATCTTGCCGATCCCCGGCACGCCCCTGACCAACAGCGCGGCCGGCAGCAGATCGCACCCGGCCACGAACGCGCTAACCAACGCCAGCTCCGCCTCGCGGCCGATCAGCTCCCCGCTCGCGGCCATCATCACGCCATCATCCAGACTGTCGCAAAAGCGTGTAACCGATCCTCACGATTG
>DASWFT010000744.1:0-24957 GCA_036394075.1 Streptosporangiaceae bacterium | reverse complement strand
TCCCGGCCGGGTTGCTGGCCCGCGCCACCCGCGCGGTCAGCGCCGGGACCTCAGCCCCCAGGCGGGGACGGATCGACATCTCATACTCCTCAGGGATCTCGCGGGACTCACAGGACCCCGCAAGACTGGCCCGCCGACATGACCACAGTCAGCCAAATACCAAGATCCCCGACAGAGTCAAGCTCAGAGGGCGCCAAGCCTGAGTCAGCCGGAGCCCGGGCGAGTTGGCCTCTCGCTTACTGCAGATAGTGGAGTACACGATAGGGTACCTCCGGGCTTTCAGCGGGTTGAGACCATCCCCCAGGGCAGATCGAACGCCGGTTTTCCAGGCAAGGCCGGAACGCCAGCATGTGCTCTACCGCGCCCCCTCGAACTGCGAGCCGTCTTCGACGAGTCCGTTCTGCTTCGGCGTGGGCGACAATTCGGTAATGGACGCACAACTTGGCCGGCTGATCGAAGTCCTGCGGCTCCTCAACGTGACGTTGAGATACTTCTGCTGAGCAATTTTCTCTCGCTGAGCCTAGATTCTTCGTTTCTCAGCTTGGCGAGGAGCGTGACGCTACGCTACACCACGTGGTCAGCGCCGAGCACCTGACAGGCGAGTTGAACCTAGAGGGTGCGGCCGACACCTACCAGTACTGACTGGCATTTGACTTCCTTGCCCAGCAGGCCCTTGCCCGGCTGCGTCACGGGAGTTGACTGCGGAGACGGTGGGGCGGGAGTGGCTCAGGGCTGGCCGATGGTATACCGAGAGTGATACTCACTCACGGATAGTCATAATCCCCTGCCGCGGCCGGTAACACCGGCCGCAAGTCACCCACGTGAGATCGGAAGGCCAATGAGTCATCTTTTCCCGCACAACGTGACGAAGCGTGATCAGCACGACATGTCCGACGTTCGCTGGAGGAAGAGCTCCCTGAGCATGAGCAACAGCCACTGCGTCGAGGTCGCCGACCTCGGCGGCGGCCACGTTGGCGTCCGCGACAGTAAGGACCAGACTGGCCCGGTCCTGCGGTTCACGCCCGACGAGTGGACGGCGTTCGTAGGTGGCGTCCGTAATGGCGAATTTGACAGGGCTTGACCTGGCTGCCTCATTTCGCCTGAATAGTTACTTCGCAAACCCCACGGCCGTAGCGTTAATTAATTTATCGCCGACGCCGCACGCCGGGCCACGCGATGGACTCCGCCGCCTGACAGCGGCAAAAGAGAAGGCCCCGTGCGTCTAGTACGGGGTCTTCTTAATTTCTGTGCGCGCGTCACCAAGCCCGAAGCCACTTCCCTCAGGAGCTCATTGCGGACTCGACCGCGGCGGTTAGCCGAGCAGGGTGGCGAAGCGGGCCTTGACGGTGGAGGCGGTTTCGTCGGCGGGGGTGTTCCAGACTTGCTGGTTGAAGATCTCCACCTCGGCGTAGCCGGTGTAGCCGGCGGCCAGGACCTGGCGGGTGATGGGCCCGAAGTCGATCGAGCCGTCGCCGAGATGGGCCCGGCCGAGCAGGGCATCCGCGGGCAGCGGGCTGACCCAGTCGCCAAGCTGGTAGCTCACGATGCGGCCGCTCGCCCGGGCGATGTCAGCGGCGACGGCGGAATCCCACCAGACGTTGTAGGTATCGACCACCACCCCGACCGCGTTGGCCGGGAACTGAAGCGCAAGGTCGACAGCGTCGCCCAGACGCACCAGGACACAGCGGTCAGCGCAGAACATGGGGTGTAGCGGCTCGATGCCCAGCCGCACGCCGAGTTCCTGAGCGCGGGGGACAAGCTCGGCGATCGCGTCGGTGATCATGCGGCGGGCCAGGCCGAGGTCACGGCTTCCGGTCACCAGGCCCCCGGAGACCAGGATGAGTGCGTCGGCCTCCAGGGCGGCCGCCTCCTCGATAGCTGCCCGGTTGCTGGCCAGCGCGGCGGCGCGGCCGTTGGCATCCGGGTGCGTGAAGAACCCGCCCCGGCACAAGCTGGAGACGTGCCGCCCGGATCGGCGAACGGCGGCGGCAGACTCGCTGAGCCCCAGTTCGGCCACCCGGTCACGCCACAACCCGATGGCGGGGATCTCATGCCGGAGGCACAGGTCCAGGGCCTGCGTCAGGGTCAGGGGCTTGACGGTGGCCTGGTTCAGCGACAGCCGGCTGGCCGGTATCACGGCCTCCCTGCGCCCTCCGCCAGGTAGCGGTCCATGCGCTCGACCGCGAGATCCGGATTGAGCAGCGCGCCGGCCGCGGCGGCCAACTCGAACACCCGGATCAGGTGCGCGGCAGTCCGGCGGTCCTGGAACCGGTCCAGCATGGCGAAATGCCTCTGAAGGCCGTTGAGCCAGGCCACGAAGGCGATGCCCGCCTTGTAGTTGAAGGTCGGCTCCTCGAAGATCGTCCTGCACAGCGGCACGGTCGGGCCGATGACCGCGTCGTAGCGGGCGCCGTCACCCGTGTCCAGTGCCCGGAGTGCCTCGGCGGCGGGCGCCGTGATCGCCGCGAACGCGCCGAGCAGGGCGTCGCTATGACCATCCGGGCCGCCCTTGATGAGCTCGGCATAGTTGAAGTCGTCCCCCGTGTAGAGGCGCACTCCAGCCGGCAGCCGTCGGCGCATCGCGACCTCGTGGCCGGGATCAAGCACCGACAACTTGACGCCGTCGACCTTGCCCTCTGCCCGCCGCACCAGCTCGATCACCGTGTCCGCGGCCGTGTCGAAGTCCGCGGCGCCCCAGTAGCCACGTAGTTGCGGGTCGAAGGACTCGCCCAGCCAGTGCAGGATGACCGGCTGGTCGGCCTGGCCGAGAAGGTATCCGTAGACGTTCAGGTAGTCGCGCGCGGACCGGGTGCTGGCCGCCATCGCCCGGCTCGCCATCAGGATTACTTGCACACCCGCGGACTGGAGTAGGTCCAGCTGTTCCTCGTACGCGGTGACGATCTCGCCGAGCCGGTACGTGCCACCGGCCGCGAGCTGATCGGTGCCCGCTCCGCAGGCCAGTATGGCTGAGTGCCCCGGGTCGCGCGGGGCGGAGTCGAGTCGGGCCGGGTCGCGCGGGGTGGAGTCGAGTCGGGCCGGGTCGCGCTGGGCTGCGGCGTCGCGGGCGGCGGCGCGCTGGGCCGAGTATGTGATGAGTTCTCTTGCCTGGTCCCAGGTCAGGCCCATGCCCCGCTGTGCGGTGTCCATGGCGTCGGCGACCGCGAAGCCGTGCGCCCACAGATGCTCGCGGAACGCCATCGTGGACTCCCAGTCGATGGCGCCGTCGGGAGATGCGGCCACGTGCGCGGCGGCGTACACGCGCCGCGAGGCCGGCCGGGAATAGCACCCGGCCCAGGACGGAGCCGGGATCAGCAGCGGGTCCGGCCGGCCCGGCAGCCGGATGCGCGCGGTCATCTCACGGAGCCGGTCATGGATCCAGCCTGGGTACCTCGATGCGCCTGCCCTCGGCCGACGACTGCAGCGCGAGCCGCGCCAGCTGAACGCCCTTGGCGCCTTCGGTGAGATCCCACGGGAAGGGCGTGCCCTCCACGGCGCGGGCGAGAAACAGCTCCCACTGCACCTTGAACCCGTTGTCGAAGGTGCCGTTGTCCGGTATATCGGTCCACTGCGCGAGGTAGTCGATCGGGTCGGGAAGATCAGGGTTCCACACCGGCATGGGCGTGCTGACCCGGTGCTGCACGGCACAGTTGCGCAGCCCCGCCACGGCACTGCCATGGGTCCCGTCGACATGCAACTCGACCAGTTCCCGCCGATTCACCCGCACCGCCCATGAAGAATTGACCGACGCAACGGCACCGCCCTCAAACTCAAGAAGCGCATAAGCGGCGTCGTCCGCGGTGACCTCATATCGCTCCCCGGACTCGTCCCAGCGGACTGGCACATGCGTTGCGTGCCGTGCATAAAGCGCCCTTATCGGGCCAAAAAGGTCCTCTAGCAGGTACTGCCAGTGCGGGAACATGTCGAGGACAATGCCGCCGCCCTCCTCCTTGCGGTAGTTCCACGAAGGGCGCTGCGAGGCCAGGCCGTCGCCCTCGAACACCCAGTATCCGAATTCGAGCCGAACCGACAGGACGCGGCCGAAAAAGCCTTCCTTGATCAGCCGCCGGAGCTTGATCACGCCGGGCAGGAACAGCTTGTCCTGAACGACCCCGTGGGTGATCCCGGCCTTGCGGGCGGCGCGGGCGAGATCCAGCGCGCCGCTCAGCGACTCGGCGATGGGCTTCTCGGTGTAGACGTGCTTGCCGGCCGCGATGGCCTGGCGCAGGCTCGCCTCCCGCGCGGTGGTCACCTGCGCGTCGAAGTAGATGTCGATGCTGGGGTCGCCGAGCACATCGTCGAGGCTGGTTGTCCAGCGCTGGATGTTGTGACGTTCGGCGATATCGCGCAGTCGCTCCTCGTTACGCCCAACGAGGACCGGCTCGGGGAAGACTGCCGTTCCGTCGTCGAGCAGCACGCCGCCCTGCTCCCTGATGTTCAGCAGGGACCGAACCAGATGCTGCCGGTAGCCCATGCGACCGGTGACGCCGTTCACGGCGACCTGGACGACCTTGCGCGACATAGCTGGCCTTTCGGCGGCCCGGCAGTGTGCCCGGGCTTGGGAAAGCACTTTCCCGAGACTAGGCTGGTGGGAGAACATGGGTCAAGTCTGGGATGGGCATCGGGAGACACTTGTGGCTGAGGTGAACCCCCGGGACCGCCGCCGGCGTCGGCGCGCCACCGGGGCCGGGCCGGGTGTAGACGCCGTGCCGGGTGTCGGCGGGCTGGGTGTGAGTGCCGGGCCGGGTGCCTCCAGGCCGGGTGTGAGTGCCGGGGCGGGTGTGGGTGCCAGGGCCGGCGTGGATGCCGCGCCGGGTGCCGGCGCCAGGCTAGGTGTGGGCGTCGCACCGGAGCCAGGCCGGGTCACCTTGCAGGATGTGGCGAACCGCGCGGGAGTCTCGCTGACGACTGCGTCGCGGGTGGTCAGCGAGGGACCGCGCAAGGTCGGCCAGCAGATGATCAGCCGGGTCCACCAGGCGGTCGCCGAGCTCGGGTATACCGCCAACCTCCAGGCCAGGGCGGTGGCCACCGGGCAGAGCAACACCATCGGCGTGGTCGTGCACGACATCGCCGACCCGTACTTCTCCACCATCGCGGCAGGCCTGATGGAGGTGGCCGACTCCCGCCACCTGCTCGTGTGCCTGTCGAGCACTTCAGCGGGGGAGCCCGGGGAGCGGGAGTACGTCTCACTGATGCGGGCCCAGCGCGCCCGCGCGGTCATCCTCGTCGGCAGCAGGTCCGACGACGTTGCCGCCCGCGGGCGGCTGGGCGAGGAGATCGAGGCGTTCCGGCAGGCCGGCGGCCGGGTCGTCTGCGTCGGGCAGGACCTGCTCGGCGTGGACACGATCATGCCGGAGAACGCGGCCGGCGCGGAGTCCCTGGCCCAGGCCCTCGTCGCGCAGGGGCATCGCAGCTTCGCCGTCCTCGCGGGCCCGCGCGGACTGCTCACCGCGCGGGACCGGCTGGTCGGCTTCACGTCCGGCCTGCGCTCCTGGTCGGTCAGCCTTGATCAGCGCGACGTCGTCTATGGGGCGTTCACCAGGGACGGCGGTTATGAGGCGATGAGCACGGTACTGGCTGGTGGCGGCCCGCTGCCGGACTGCGTTTTCGCCGTCACCGACGTCATGGCGGTCGGCGCGCTGGCCCGGCTGCGGGCCGAGGGGCGGTCGGTGCCGGCTGACGTCGCCGTGGCCGGTTTCGATGACATCGTGACTCTTCGCGATGTCTACCCGCCACTCACCACGGTCCGGCTGCCGCTGAAGACGATGGGTGAGATGGCGGCCACCCTCGTCCTCGGCGACCCGGGCGCGGAACGACCCCGGATCATCCCGGTTCCCGGCGAAGTCGTCCTGCGAGAGAGCACCAACCCCCGGCCGTCGGCGTGATCACCGTATTTCCGGTGATCGGCTCTTGCGTGCCAGTGACGGGTCAGGTAACTTGCGGCTAATTGGGAAAGCCCTTGCCGAAGCGGTCGCAGAAACGTCCCCCGCAGGTGATGCGAGAGGTCCGGACGGCCAGCGCCGACCGGGGTGATTCCAAGATCGAGAAGCTCACCGGGCGGGCTGGCTGGCGTCGACGCCGGGATCCAGTTCGCTTCGCGTACTGAAAAGGCAGGCTGGCGGCCCCCTCGTCGGCGAGGGACGATCGCAGTGAGAAGTCCATTACCACCCGCCGACCCGGCGGGCCTACAGGAGGAGTGGACATGAGCGATACGGCTTCCACGCCGTTCTCGGAGACCAAGGCGCCGGAAGCTCCGGAGCGGCTGCATCGTGGTGCCCTCAGCCTGGTGGACATCTCAGCGTCGACGATGGCGAACATCGGGCCCGCCTACAGCTTTTACTTCGGCTTCGGCCTCCTGGTCCTCACGGCGGGCATCGCCGCCCCGCTGACGATCATCGTGGCAGGCATCGCGATTGTGCTGCTGGGCAACACGCTGTCCCAGTTCTCCCGGGCCCAGCCCTCGACGGGCGGCTTCATCTCGTTCGTCGGCAAGACGTTCGGCGGGACCAGCGCGGTGACCACCGCGCTGCTCTGCGGCATCGGCTATATCATCGCGATCTCGTCGGTGCTCGCCATCGCCGGTGGCTTCCTGTCCATCACGTTGCAGCACTACCTGAAGTGGAACATCCCGTGGGGAATCCTTTCGGTGCTGCTCACCGCCGGCGCCGTGGTGATGATGATCCGGGGGGTGGCGGTTTCGACCAAGCTGGCCGGCTTCTTCTTCGGATTCGAGATGCTGGTGCTGATCGTTGTGTCCATCGCGCTGCTGATCAAGAACAGCGGCAGTCTCAACCTGAGCCCGTTCAATCCCAGCAACATCACCAACGGGTTCACCGGCCTGGCCGCTGGCTTCCCGCTGGCGATCTACATCTTCATCGGGTGGGAGAACTCTGCGGCGCTCGCCGAGGAAACCAGCAACCCACGGCGCAACGTGCCCCGGGCGGTGTTCCTGTCCATCGGCCTGATGATCGTGAGCTACGTCCTGTTCGCCTACGCCACGGTGAGCGGCTTCCACTACAACGTCAAGACACTGACCGGGGCGCCGATCCCGTTCATCACGGTCGCCCAGGGCGTGCTCGCCAGCTTCGCGTTCTTCGCCTACCTGGCCGGCCTGACCTCGACCCTGGGCGTGCTCATATCGGCCGCGAACTCGCAGGCCCGGCTGATCTTCAACGCTGGCCGCGAGGGCCTGCTACCCGGCTGGCTCGGTAAGGTGCACCCGACCCGCCGCACCCCGATGAATGCGATCTACACGTTCGTGGCCATCGCCTCGGCGATCATCGTTGTCTGGGCGCTCGGCCACGTGATCGGCGGCCACAGCGGGAGCATGGACCCGCTCAACTTCTTCTTCGAGTCGTCCACCATGGGCACGATCCTGATCCTGGTCGTGTACTTCCTGTCGAACCTGGCGCTGCCGTTCTACTACCGGAAGTTCCGGCCGCAGGAGTTCAGCGTCCTCAAGCACCTGGTGCTGCCGGTCCTCGGCATGATCGCGATCGCTGTCCCCGTCTACTACCTGTCGAAGCCCGGGCAGGCGGCGCCGTACGACTGGTTCCCGTACGCCGCGCTGATCACGGTGGTCGTGGCCGTGATCTACGCGGTCGCGCTGACCAGGCGGGATCCGTCGCTGGGGGACCGGGTTGGGTCGATCGTCGCGGATGAGTGACCCGGTCCGCGACCAAGACGCTGCCGGGCTGGGCGGCAGCCTGGTGCGCGCCAGCCTGGTGTTGGTACCAGGCTGGCGCGCCCCGCGTTCCGCGCCCCGGCCCCCGCCCCGGCATGGGCTTCCGGGTGCGTGCCACAGATGCGTGCCACAGAGCAGCCAGTTGACCGCCCATCGGATCAGGAGATCGATCGATGACTGACACCGCCACGAGGTCGGCAAAGGTTCCCGGCCCGGTCCCCGCGCATCCGCTCGACCCGGCGAGCGCGGAGGAGTTCCTGGCCGGACGCCGGATCCTGGCCGACGCGGGCCTGCTGACCGCGAACGTCAGGTTCGCCTACTACGGGCTGGAGGAGCCGCCGAAGGACGAGGTGCTCGGTCTCGCGGGCCGGGCTGGCGTACCGTCGGATCGGCCGGGTGGGGGGCCGCCGGATCGGCGGCTGCGGGCGTTCCTGATCGACGTGGTCAGCGGCGAGTCGAGCGACGTGGTCGTCTCGTTGACTGACGGCAAGGTGACCTCGCGGCGGGCGCTGGACCCTCTGGTGGATGGTCAGGTGCCGATCCTGGACCAGGATTTCGCGTTGGCCGAGAAGGTGGTCCACGCCGACCCGGAGTGGCGCGCGGCCATGGCGCGGCGCGGGCTCACCGACGTCTCGAAGATCCGTGCCTGCCCGCTGACGGCCGGGTCCTACGGGGTGGCGGATGAGCAGCGCCGCCGGATGGTCCGGGTCCTCGCCTTCCTGCAGGAAGGCGAGCACGACCTGGCCTGGGCGCATCCGGTGGACGGCGTGGCAGCGTACGTCGACCTGATCGAGGGACGGGTCTTCAAGGTCATCGACGAACTCGTCCTGCCGGTCCCGCGGGAGTCGGGCGACTACGACGACCCGGCGGTCAGCGGGCCGCCGCGCACCACCCTGAAGCCGATCGAGATCACCCAGCCGGAGGGGCCGAGCTTCACCCTGGCCGGTAACGCGGTCGAGTGGCAGAACTGGTCGTTCCGCGTTGGCTTCGACGCCCGCGAGGGACTCTCGCTGCACCAGATCAGTTACGACGACGACGGCCGTCGGCGGCCGGTGATCTACCGCGCCTCCATACCCGAGATGGTCGTCCCCTACGGCGATCCGGGCCCGACCAGGTACTGGCAGAACTACTTCGACAGCGGGGAGTACCTGGTCGGGAAGTGGGCCAACTCACTGGAACTGGGCTGCGACTGCCTGGGTGAGATCGCCTATCTCGACGCGACGGTCACCGACGACCAAGGCGAGCCGCGGGTGATCCGCAACGCGATCTGCATCCACGAGGAGGACTTCGGCATCCTCTGGAAGCACACCGACATCTTCAACGGCTCGGCCCAGTCCCGCCGCCAGCGCCGCCTGGTCGTGTCGTTCTTCACCACTGTCGGCAACTACGACTACGGCTTCTACTGGTACTTCTACCTGGATGGCACGATCGAGTGCGAGGTGAAGCTGACCGGGGTTCTGTTCACCTCGGCCTATCCGGGCCAGGATCACCCGTACGCGACGGAGGTCGCGCCGGGCCTGGGCGCACCCGCTCACCAGCACCTCTTCAGCGCCCGGCTGGACATGATGGTCGACGGCCCGGCGAATGCGGTCGAGGAGATCGACGTGCAGGGGTGCGCAGTCGGGCCGGAGAATACGTTCGGTAATGCGCTGGTCCAAACGGTGACGCGGCTGGGCCGGGAGTCGGAGGCTGGGCGGCGGGCCGCGCCCGAGCGGGACCGGATCTGGCGGATCATCAACCCCGAGGTGACCAACCGGTTCGGCCGTCCGGTCGGCTTCACGTTGTATCCGCAGGCCGCGCCGACGTTGCTGGCTGATCCAGGGTCGTCGCTGTATGCGCGGGCTGTTTTTGCCACCAACCATTTGTGGGTGACCCGTTACGATCCGGCGCACCGCTACCCGGCTGGCGACTTCGTCAACCAGCATCCCGGTGGAGCGGGTATTCCCGCGTTCATCGCGGGAGACCAGGACATTGACGGCGCGGACGTTGTCCTCTGGCACACGTTCGGGTCCACGCACTTCCCGAGGCCGGAGGACTGGCCCGTGATGCCGGTGAGCCGGTGCGGGTTCAGCCTCAAGCCCACCGGCTTCTTCGGCCGCAACCCCACCCTCGACGTCCCGCCGCCCCCCGGAGCGCACTGCGGCCCTGGCGCCAGCTGATCTGAGTTCCTGATCCGGTACACGTTTCACGCGCCCCAACGTCAGCCGCAGGCGATCCTCATTGGCGGATGCGGGCCAGGACGAGGGTGATGTCGTCCTCGCCATGATCGCGCAGCATCTGGGTAACCATCTCGCAGGCGCCCCCTAGCGTGTCACCGGGCCGGGCCAGGGCGGAGCTGAGAGCGTCCTGCAGCGCGGCCAGTCCGTCGTCGAGCGACCGGGTGCGGCTTTCCACCAGCCCATCGGTATACAGGGCGATGGTCGCACCCGGGGGCAGGCTGATCTGGGTGGCCTCAAAGGATTCAGCGCCGAGGCCAAGCGGAAGCCCAGGCGGCAGGTCAAGCACCCGTGTCGCGCCGCCGGGCAGCACGAGCACGGGCGGCAAGTGACCGGCCTGGGCGGCCACGCAGGAACTGCCTGCTGGGTCGATGACCGTGGCGATGCACGTCGCGAACGGCGCGGTGGCCATTCCGGCCGCCATCCGGTCCAGCCTGCGCAGGACTTGTCCCGGCTCCAGCTCAAGGTCGGCCAGCAAATGCGCCGCGGTCCGCAGTTGCACCATGACCGCCGCCGCTTCCGGGCCATGGCCCATCGCGTCACCCACGATCAGCGCCGCCTTCCCGCCGGGCAAGGGGACGATGTCATGCCAGTCGCCGCCCACGACGCTGGCACCGACCGGCAGGTAGCGGTGCGCGACCTCCATCCCGGCCGGCACGCGCGGCCGTCCGGGCAGCAGGGCGCGCTGCAGCGCGAGCGCGGTCCGCCGTTCACGGTGATAGAGCCGGGCGTTGTCGATGCACACCGCGGCCCGGGAGGCGAGCTCGCCAGCCAGCGTGACGTCACCCGGGTTGAACGCCGGGCTGGCTGGCGCCCGACCGAAGGTCGCGCACCCCACCACGACCCCGCGGGCGATGAGAGGCATGGCCAGGAACGAGGTGTAGCCCGCGGCGATCGCCCGGCCGCCGGGGCGGCGGCCGATCCTTTCGGCGGTCTCGCTGTCCAGCCGGTCGAACAGGACCGGCCCGCCGGTCGCCATCGCCCGGGAGTGGGGCGTGTCCTCCCCGAAGACGAGCACCTCACCGGGACGTAGCAAGCTGCCTGTGACGGCGGCGGTCTGGTCAGCCAGCCGGGCCGCCAGCCGGCGCGCAACCGCCCCGTGCCCGGCCCGGGGCGAGCTGAGCTCATCGGCTGCGAGCAGGCGTTCCGCCCCGTAGATGGCGGCCGCATCAGCGAACCCGGGAACGGCGGCATCGACGACCTCGGACGCGGTCTGGGTGAGGTCGAGCGAGCTGCCGATCCGGGCCGCTGCCTTGCTTAACCAGCTGGGGCTGGGTTGCGGCCAAGCACGCTGGGCGATCACCACGGCACCGCCACCTAACCCGGCCAGCGGCTCACAGCGCAAAGCGAATCGCCCCTCGCCCAGGCGGCCGCCCGCCACGGTTGCGGTCCAGACCCGCCCCGCCGCCACCTCAGCCAGCGCATGGCCGACCAGCTGACGCTGGCCCGGCCCGGTCATCAGCACGTCACACACGTCATGCCCGACCATTGCGCGGGCCGGATGCCCGAACAGCCAGGTGGCGGTCACTGACCATGAGGTCACCTGCCCCTGGGTGTCCAGGGTGAAGGTGGCCAGCTCGGCCAGGTCCGGTTCGCGGCGCCGTGGTAGCACGGGCTGGCCGTCCCCGGCTATGTGTGACTCCACCGGTATCTGCACCAACCTTGACGACGAGCACGCCGGGCTTGCAGCGGCCTATCAGCGGCCACAGCCGCAGGCCATTCGGGCCGCGGCGGCGCTGCACAGGCATGGCCCGTACCGGCGTGGTACGGGCCATGCCCGTACCCTGAGATATCGTGCAAACACGAAATGTATCGCATTATTGAGCGTCAAAATGGGCCAGTGCCAGGCATTGGGGAACTGTCATCCAGGCGCCGAGGCCATGCCGAGAGACCAAGCTAGAGGCCAGGCTAGAAGGCCAGCTAGAGGTGCCGTGTCCACGCATCAGGTGAGAAGGAGGCGCGATGGCTGACGAGCCGGGCTGGGTTCCGCCGGGCGTTGACACCAAACGGGCGAATGCCGCCCGGGTCTACGACTACCTGCTGGGCGGAAACCACAACTTCCTGGCCGACCAGGACCTGGGCCGGGCGCTCGCCGCGGTCGATCCCAATGTCCGGGCGATCGCCCGCGCCAACCGCGCGTTCCTCGGCCGGGCGGTGCGGTTCCTCGCCGCGGCCGGCATCGGCCAGTTCCTTGACATCGGCTCCGGCATACCGACCCAGGGGAACGTGCATGAGGTCGCCCAGCAGGCCGCCCCGGGCGCGCGGGTGGTTTATGCCGACCTAGACCCGGTCGCGATCGCGCACAGCAAGGCCATCCTGGCCGGCAACGAGAACACCGCGATCATCGACGCCGACCTGCGCGACCCGGGGAAGATCCTCGCCGACGACGCCACCCGGCGCCTGATCGACTTCGGCCAGCCGGCCGGCCTGCTGCTGGTCTCCGTCTTGCCTTTCATTTCCGATGCCGAGGATCCCTGGCGGATCGTGGCCACGCTGCGCGATGCGCTCGCACGCGGCAGCTACCTGGTGGTGTGCCATGGCACAGATGAAGGCCAGCCCACGGTGATGCAGGCCATAGACAAGGTGTACAAGAGCAGCGTCCCCGCGCGGGGGCGCGCCCGCTCGCGCGCGGAGATCATGCGTTTCTTCGAGGGTTTCGACCTCGTGGACCCCGGGCTGGTCTTCATCCCCCAGTGGCGGCCAGATTCACCAGCCGACGTGCCCAGCGACCCCAGCCAGTTCTGGGTCCTGGTCGGCGTCGGACGGAAGGTTTGACGCCGGGTTTACCCAGGCCCTTAAGGTTCAGAACGATTCTCACCCGCTGCCGGGCTCCCCTGAGCGCGGTCCTACCGCCAACTGCCCGAAACCGCAGTCGGCCCAGGACGCGGCCCCTCAGTCACTGCCCAGTGCTCGGCGGCGGTCACATGGCCTGCTCCGCGCTGGGCCAGTCCGCCATCCACCTGCCACTCAGGTGCTGACTTGGCGAGCCGACGTCAACTATTACGGTCAGCTAACTCTCAGGAAAGCCTGAGCAAGCGCCTAGAGCTCTTGAAGAGTTCCTCCAGGTTGGAACCCCAATATCGGTAACAGGCAACAGGGTGGCTACGTACGGAGGAGCGGATCCCAGATGAGCACGGTCAACGAGCAGCCGGTATTTAGCAGTCCGGGGCAGGATGGGCGCGACGGGCTGCGGGCCGGGCCGGCGGCCCCGGGCGGACCGAGCGGCCGCGACGAGCCGGCTGGGCCGGCCGCATACGGCGGGCCGGGCGGGTACGGCAGGCCAAGCGGGCCGGCTGGGCCAGGCGGGTATGGCGGGCCGGCCGGGCCGGGCGGGTACGGCGGGCCAGGCGGATCGGGCGGCCAGGAAGATGGCCTGGGCAGCCGGTTGCGGCGGCGCCGAGGCTTGCTGGCCGGCGCGTCAGTCGGAGCGGCGGCCGTGCTGGTGTTCGCGGGGCTGGGCGCGGCGAACGCGATGGGCGCCACCGTCCTGACCACGTCGCAGATCGCGGCGAAGGTGGACCCGGGCCTGGTCGATGTGGTGACCACGCTGGGATATCAGAATGGCACGGCGGCCGGCACCGGGATGGTGCTGACCTCCAGCGGCGAGGTGCTGACCAACAACCATGTGATCGACGGCGCGACCTCGATCAAGGTCACCGATGTGGGGAACGGGCGCACCTATACCGCCAAGGTCGTCGGCTACGACAAGACCCACGACATCGCGGTGCTGCAGCTTCAGGGTGCCTCCGGGCTTCAGACGGTCACCCTCAGCTCCTCTAGCCCCCAGACCGGCCAGAAGGTGGTGGCGCTGGGCAACGCGGGCGGCAAGGGCGGGACCCCGTCGGTGGCCACCGGGACGGTCAACAGCCTCGGCCAGACGATCACCGCCTCCGATCAGTCATCGGGCAACGCTGAGCAACTGACCGGGCTGATAGGCACCAACGCCGCCATCCAGCCGGGTGATTCTGGCGGGCCGCTGGTCAACACCTACGGGGAGGTCATCGGCATGGACACCGCCGCCTCCACCTCCCCCACGACGACCGGCTTCCAGCCGCAGTCCGGGCAGACGCAGACCCAGGCGTTCGCCATCCCGATCAGCGAAGCATCTTCGATCGCCAGCCAGATCGAGGCGGGCACGCCCTCGTCCACCGTGCATCTCGGCGCCACCGCGTTCCTCGGCGTGCAGACTTCCTCGGCCGGCATCGGCAGCGATGGCAGCGGCTTCGGCGGTAGCTCAACCAGCAGCGGCGCCATCATCGCCGGCGTCGTGTCCGGATCAGCCGCCGCGCAGGCAGGCCTGGTGGCGGGCGACCAGATCACCTCGGTCGCGGGCCAGACCGTCACGTCCTCCTCGGACATCCAGTCGGTGCTGGGGAGCCACCACCCGGGCGACAAGATCAGCATTAGCTGGACAGACCAGTCCGGCCAGTCGCAGACCGCCACCGTGGTCCTCGGCGCCGGCCCCGCGGCCTGACGCTCGGCCGGGTGACCCATGACGGAGGCCGCGGATCAGATCCGCGGCCTCCGCCATGTCATGCGCCGGTCAGAAGACCTCGAATTCCCAGAGTGAGTAGCCGTACACCGTCCCGCGTGCGGTTCCGTACATGCGCACATACCGGCCGGTGCCCGAGACAGGCAGCGCCTGGGTGCCGCCGGTCCCGGTCGTGGCGGAGTAGATCGTCGTCCAGGTCGAGCCGTCCGTGGACGTCTGAATCTGGAACGCCTTGCCGTACGCGGCCTCCCAGGCCAGCGTGACACCGCAGATCGTCTGGGACGAGCCCAGGTCCACCTGGATCCACTGCGGGTCGGAGAACGCGCTCGACCAGCGGGTACCGAGATTGCCGTCGAACGCCGCCGACGCCGGGAAGGTCGCGTTCTGCAGCGACGACGCGGACGCGGGCTTGTTCAGCGCGAGATTGGTGGTCCCGCAGCCACCGCCGCCGCCGGTGCCGAATACCTGGAACTCGTACAGCGAGTAGCCGTACATTGTCCCGCGCGCCGTGCCGTACATACGGATGTAGCGGCCGCTGCCGGTCACGCTGAGGGTCTGCGTGCCGCCGGTGCCAGTGGTCGTCGAGTAGATCGGCGTCCAGGTCGTGCCGTCATTGGACGTCTGGATCTGGAACGCCTTGCCGTACGCGGCCTCCCAGTTCAGCGTGACACCGCAGATCGTCTGGACGGACCCCAGGTCGACCTGGATCCACTGCGGGTCGGAGAAGCCGCTGGACCAGCGGGTGGTGAGGTTGCCGTCCACCGCATTCGAGGCGGGGAAGCTGGCGTTCTCCAGCGAGGACGCGGTAGCGGGATGGTTGAGGGCGAGGTTGGTGGTGCCGCAGGTTCCGCTGGCGGGGTTGACCGTCCAGGTGAAGGAGGCGGTCCCGGTTGCTCCCGTGGTGTCCTTGGCGGTCGCCGTGACGGTGGACGTGCCCGCCGTCGTGGGAGTGCCGGAGATCAGCCCGGTCGATGCGTTGATGGACAGCCCCGCGGGCAGGCCGGTGGCGCTGTAGGTGAACGTCTGGCCGGACTGCGAGTCGCTCGCGCTGACTTGCGCGCTGGCCGCGGTGCCGACCGTCGATGTCTGGTTGCCGGGGCCGGTGACCGTGACGGTGTTGCCGCCCCCTCCGGTAGGCAGGTTCCATAGCTGCTGGGCGGAGCCGGTACAGGTCTCGATGTCGAGCCGCGAGCCGGTGTTGCCGCCTGGGTCGGTGAGGCACAGGCCGGAGTTCGGATTGACCTCCTCACCGTTGGACTGGTGGGTCCAGCCCTGGGCGGCGGAGGCGTTGCAGGGATACCAGTCGACGGTGGTGCCGCTGGTCTTCCCAGCGCTCGTCACGTCCAGGCAGCCGCCCTGGGTCCGCAGGGTGCCGTCGGTGTAGGGCGACCACTGCTGGCCCGCGCTGCCGTTGCAGCCGGACACGCCGATCGGGTTGCTCGCCACGTTCAGCGAGTTCTGGTTGGCGAGGCACAGCCCGTTGATCCCCGTTACCAGCCCGGTCGCGGTGGCGGTCCCGGGAGGCGTGGAGTTGCCGCCCTGTTCGTACACGGCGACATACGCCGCGCTCATGGATGCACCTGACGTGGTGGCCGCCGTCGGGGTCGTGGTGCCAGATACACCGTCCGGGTAGTTGCCCCCCATGGCCAGGTCCCAGATGATGAAGAAACCGTGGTCGATGGCCTCCTGCCAGGCCGTCGTGCCGACCGAGGCCTCGGTGATGGTGCTCTCGACGACGCCGTCCATCAGGAACTGCAAGGTCTCCGCGCTCGTGTTGGTCCGGTCGATTATCACCGAGTAAGTGTGGTAGCCGGTCTGGCAACTGGAGCCCGCGCCGGGGCACGCGATCAGCCCGTGACCGGGGCTGTTCGCCGCGTCGTGGAGGGTCTGGGAGGCCTCGTTCAGGCCGTTGACGTCCTCCATCATGTCGATCTCACCGGAGGTGGGCCAGCCGCCGCCCGTCCGCATGGGGGATCCGAGGGCCCAGAACGCCGGCCAGTACCCGAGGCCGTTGGCCGGATTCGGCTGCTGAATCGACGCGGTCATCTCGAGCTTCCCGCCCGGCGGGGCCTGGAAGTCGTCTCGCGTGCTCTCGATCCGCGCGGACGTCCACGTCCCGCCGTTGTTGATCGCCTTGAGCACCAGGTGGCCGTTGCCGTCCAGATAGACGTTGCTGGTCGAGTTGGTGGTGTGCTCTTTCTCCCCGGTCCCGAAGCCGGTGCCGATGTCGTAGAACCAGTTCGCCGACGATGGCGCGGACCCGGCCGGGCCCGCGAAATTGTCGCCGAACACCGTCGTCCAGCCCGCCGGCGGCGGCGGCACGGTGTCGGCTCGCGCCGCGGGCGCGGTGAACAGCGTTGTAGTCATCACGCCGGTCAGGCTTCCGGCCAGCAACACCAACGTGGTCAGGACCGAGCGCGGCCTTAATGACCCCGGCTGGCGCCCAACGCGCCCGGAAGGGCGCACCACGGCATTCGTCCCGTGATTCATCTGCCAAACCTCCTGCCAAAACCAGGCCCCCGTTACGGGCGGCGCGGACTCATCACCGCACCTGTGCCATTGATCAGCGGGCCATGGCCCAGCTAAATACCAGCCTCCTCATGCTTAATGTAAGTCTTATTTAAAGCTGAAACGTAACCTGCGTGTAGCAGGCTGTCAAGCCTTCGGAGGCTGGGGAGCCTGGGGAGCCGCCGCTCAGAGGTGGATGCGGGCGAGGACGAGAGTGATGTCATCCTCGCCGCGCTGGCGCAGCGCCTGGGTGACCATCTCGCAGCTGCGGTCCAGCGTAACGCCGGGCCGCGCCAGGGCCGAGCTGAGCGCGTCACGCAAAGCTGCCAGGCCGTCGTCGAGCGGCCTGGTGCGGCTTTCCACCAGCCCGTCGGTGTAGAGGGCGAGGGTGGCTCCCGGTGGCAGGTCGATCTGGATGGCCTCGAAGGACCCGGTGCCAAGGCCGAGGGGAAGCCCGGCTGGCAGGTCGATCACCCGGGTGGCACCGTCGGCCAGGATCAGTACGGGTGGCGGGTGACCGGCCTTGGCGATCACGCACGAGCTGCCTGATGGGTCGATCACTGCGGCGACGCAGGTGGCGAACGGCGCGGCGGGCATTCCGGCGGCCATCCGGTCGAGCTTGCGCAGCATCTCTCCGGGCGGCAACTCCAGGTCGGCCATGGTGTGCGCCGCGGTGCGCATCTGCACCATGACAGCCGCCGCCTCCGGGCCATGACCCATCGCGTCGCCGACGATCAGCGCCGCCTTACCGCCGGACAACGCGACGATGTCATGCCAGTCCCCGCCGATGACGTTGGCACCGACCGGCAGGTACCGTTGCACGACCTCCATGCCTGCCGGGACGCGTGGCTCACTGGGAAGCAGGCCCTGCTGCAGCGCAGAGGCGATCCGCCGCTCCCGGTCGTACAGCAGGGCATTGTCGATGCTCACCGCGGCCCGGGACGCAAGCTCGCCCGCCGCCGCGATGTCGTCAGGCCCGAAGGCCGGGCTGCCGGCCCCGCGCCCGAAGGTCATACAGCCCAGCACCACTCCACGGGCCACGAGGGGAACGGCCAGGAACGAGGCGTAGCCGGAGGTGAGCTTACGGCCGCCTGGACGGCGGGCGATCCGTTCGGCGGTCTCGTCGTCGAGGTGGTCGAACTGGACCGGGTTGGTGGTCTCCATCGCGCGGAAGGAGGGTGAATCCCCGCCGAAGACGACCACTTCACCGGGGCGCAGCACGCTGTCGGTGACGGCTACGGCCTGGCCGGCCAGCCGGGCGGCCAGCCGCCGCACCACCGCGCCGTGCCCGGCCTGGTGCGCGGCGAACTCATCGGCGGCGAGCAGCCGTTCCGAGACGAAAATGGCGGCCGCGTCGGAGAACGCGGGAACGGCGACGTCAGCGACCTCGCGTGCCGTCCGGGCCAGGTCAAGCGTCGTGCCGATCCGTTCGGCCGCCTCGCCCAGCCAGCTCGGGCCAATGGGCGTGGAGGCGGACTGGGCGATCACCAGCGCCCCGGTACCCGGCCCGGCCAGCGGCTCACAGCGGATAGCGACCGGGCCGCCGCCGCCCGCGAAGGCCATGGCCAGGGTCGCGGTCCAGGTCCGCCCGGCCCCGACCTCGGCCAGCGCCTCACGTACCAGCTCGCGCTGGCCAGGCCCGGTCATCAGCACGTCACACACGTCATGCCCGACAATGGCGTGCGCCGCATGCCCGAACAGCCGCGTGGCGGTCGCCGACCACGAGGCCACCCACCCCTGCGAGTCCAGGGTGAACGTGGCCAGGCCAGTCAGGTCCGGCCCGCGCCGCCGTGGCAGCCCGTGCGTGCCGTCCCCGGCTATCTGTGACTCCACCGGTACCTGCACCAACCTTGACAACCAGTCCACCGGGGCTGGCAGCGGCCTGTCCGATAATGGCCGCAGGCCGTTCGACCTACAAGGACTAGGTACGGAGAGCTGTGGCCGACACCCTGAGATATCGTGCAAACACGAAATGTATCGCATTATGAGCGCCGAAATGGGCCTGACGCCGGACTCTCAGGAACCACTACTTGGGCGCCGGCCAGCGACAGGCGCGGTGTCCACGCATCGGGAGACAAGGAGGCGTGATGGCTGGCGAGCCGGGCTGGGTGCCGCCGGGGGTTGACACCAAGCGGGCGAACGTCGCCCGGGTCTACGATTACTGGCTGGGTGGCAGCCACAACTTCCTGGCCGACCAGGACCTGGGCCGGGCGATCGCCGCGGTCGAGCCCAACATCCGGGCGTTCGCGCGCGCCGGCCGGGAGTTCCTCGGCCGGGCGGTGCGGTTCCTCGCCGACGCCGACATCGGCCAGTTCCTTGACATCGGCTCCGGCATACCTACCGAGGGGAACGTGCACGAGGTGGCCCAGCAGGCCGCCCCGGGCGCCCGGGTAGCCTACGTCGACCTCGATCCCGTCGCTATCGCGCACAGCAAGGCCATCCTGGCCGGCCACGAGAACGCCGCGATCATCGACGGTGACCTGCGCGAACCGGAGAAGATCCTCGCCCACGACACCACCCAGCGCCTGATCGACTTCGGCCAGCCGGTCGGCCTGCTGCTCGCCTCCGTCCTGCAATTCATCTCCAATGCTGAGGACCCCTGGCGCATCGTGGCCACGCTGCGCGATGCGCTCGCGCCCGGCAGCTACCTCGTGCTGTGTCATGTCACCGATCACGGCAAGCCCGCAGTGATGCAGGCTGCCGAGAAGGTGTACAACCGCAGTGTCGCCACGCAAATACACGTGCGCTCGCGCGCGGAGATCATGCGTTTCTTCGACGGCTTCGACCTCGTGGACCCCGGGCTGGTGTCCATCCCGCTGTGGCGGCCGGACCCGCCCGCCGACGTGCCCAGCGACCCCGGCCAGTTCTGGGGCGGCCTGGTCGGCGTGGCCCGAAAGAACTGACGCGCCACCCTGAGGTGGCAGGCGGCTGTCCTGGCACAACCAGGACGTATTCAAGGGCGAACCCCTACCTACCTAAACGATCACGGCCGCTGGCCCGCTCGACATTCAGGATGCCCTGAACAACTAGGGCTTCGCGCTGTCTGGGCCGAAGGCAAAGTGCAGGCCCACGCGTGCCGGGCGCGAACCGATCACGCTGGTGTGGCGCGCTGCTCGGCGATCGAGTTGCCGCCGTCCACGACCAGGTATTGCCCGGTGATGTAGGACGCGCCCGGGCTGGCCAGCCAGGCAACGGCGGCAGCGACCTCGTCGGGTGAGCCGCTCCGGCCGGCCGGGGTGGCCCGTCCTTCGCCACGCTCTTCCGGGGTCTGGGACCCGGTCGCTATCCAGCCTGGGGCGACGGCGTTGACTGTGATTCCGTGCTCCGCGGCGTCGACCGCGGCCGCGCGGGTGAGGCCGACCATGCCCGCCTTGGCGGTGGCGTAACCGACGTCCGCGCGCATCGCCATCACCGGGCCGGTCACGCTGGCCACCATAATGATCCGCCCCCAGCCGCGGTTGGTCATGGCCGGCAGCGCTGCCTTGGTGACCAGGAAGGCGGTCGTCAGGTTGCGGTCGAGCGCAGCTTGCCAGGTCGCCAGACCCATGGACTCCACCGTGCCGGACTCGAACATGGGGTCAGCGGCGGAGATCATGCCGGCGTTGTTGACCACGATGTCCAGCCGCCCCCATTGATCCAGCGCAGCCGACACAAGCCCGGACGCGGTGCGGGGATCGGTGAGATCGCCGGCGATCCCCGCCGCGTCGAAGCCAGCGCTGCGCAGTTCGCTGACCCTGTCCTGAATCCGGGCTGTGGTGGCGGCGATCATCACGGCGGCACCGAGTTCGGCGAGCAGGCTCGCGGTGGCGAAACCGATGCCGTCGGGGCTGCCCGCCCCGGTGACCACCGCCACCCGGCTGGACAGGTTAAACGCCGCTGGAATGGGCATCGTCCGATCCTATATAGGGCTGGATGCCAGATCCCCTGGCCCGCGGAAGGGCGGCAGCGCGGCCGGACCGTGGCCGCCGGTGGGGCGCAAGATAGCCTTCGGGCCTATGGTGAAGCGCCCTGACCCCCTGGAGAGCACGCCGCCTGCCTTCGGCGAGGAGGCAGCCAGGCAAATCCTGCGGGAAGGCTTCGGCGTGGAATCGTCATCCCTGAATCCCCTCGCGGGCGAACGGGACCAGAACTTCCGGGTGGACACGGCCGACGGGCAGCGCTTGCTGTTCAAGATCTCTAATCCGGCGGATGGCCGGTCCATCCTGGAGATGCAGGCTGCCGCTCTCCGCCACATCGAGCGGGTGGATCCGGGCCTGCCGGTGATGCGTGCCCTGCCGACCGGGGCAGGGGAATCCTGGGTCGAGGTGCCGGGACCCGACTGCCGGACTTACCTAGCGCGGCTTTTTACGTTCCTGCCCGGACAGGTGACCGCGAACACAGCGCTCACCACCGAGGCGATCTGGTCCCATGGACAGCTCACGGCCCGGCTGGGGCGGGCGCTGCGTGGCTTTTTCCACCCCGCAGCCGACTACGAGATCCTGTGGGACATCACCCACTTGCCCAAGCTCCGCCCGCTGCTCACTCATGTCTCCGACGGCCCGCGCAGGGCTCAGGTGGAATGGGTTCTGGACCGGTTCGAGGCCCGGGTCGCGCCGGCGCTGCCCGGGCTGCGAGCACAGGTGATCCACGGCGACATGAGCCTGGACAACGTGCTGTTCGACGACGATCTTCGGGTCAGCGGGATCGTGGACTTCGGGGACATGACCCATGCGCCGCTGGTCTGCGATCTCGCCGTCGCCATCGCCGATGTGCTCCACGGCCGTGATGACGCCCTCGACGCGGCCGACGCGATAATCGGAGGCTACGTCTCGGTGACGCCGCTCGAAGACGAGGAGGCGGGGCTGCTCGGGGACCTGGTGGCGGCCAGGCTTGCCACTGAGGTCACGGTCACCGCCTGGCGGCAGGGACTCTACCCGGACAACGCCGCGTACGCCGCGAGCGGCGAGCCGGGGGCTCGCGCCTTCCTCGACGCCATCGAGGCGGAGGGGATAGACACCGTCGCGCGGCGTTTCCGCGAAGCCTGCCGTCGGCTCCCCTACCAGAGGTCTGCCACCCGTGGTCTGCTGGAGCGCCGCCATCGGGCGCTGCCCCGATCGCCGCTGTTCTACGAGCACCCGGTGCACCTGGTCCGCGGCGAGGGTGTCTGGCTGTTCGACCCCGACGACCGGCGGTACCTCGACTGCTACAACAACGTGCCCGTGGTCGGCCACAGCCACCCCCGGGTCGTGCAGGCGGTGACAGAACAGCAGCGGCTGCTGGCGACCCACAGCCGCTATCTGCACGAAGCGATCGTCGAGCTCGCCGAACGGCTCCAAGCCACCCTGTCACCGGAGCTGGACGCCGTCATGGTCGTGAACTCCGGCAGCGAGGCCAACGACCTCGCCTGGCGGATCGCCCGCGCGGCCACCGGGCGGGCCGGCGCGGTCGTGACCGCCTGCGCCTACCACGGGCTGACCGAGGCCACTCACGCCCTGTCCCCCGAGGAGTGGGCCAAGGGGGAACAGCCTGCCCACGTCGCCACGATCCCCGCGCCCGACGGGTATCGCGGCCCGTACCGACGGGATGAGGACGGATGGGCGCAGCGCTACGCTGCCCACATCGATGACGCCGCCCGAGCGCTCGGCGGCCACGGCTTCGCCGCCCTATACCTGGACCCAGCCTTCACCGCCGACGGCATCCTGTCGCCCCCTCCCACCTACCTGCGGGAAGCAGCCCGGCGGGCGCGGGCGCTGGGAGGGCTCCTGGTTGCCGACGAAGTGCAAGCCGGTCACGGCCGGTCCGGGACGCATCTATGGAGCTTCCAGGCCTCAGGGATCGAGCCTGACATGGTGGTGATGGGCAAGCCGATGGGCAACGGCTTCCCGGTCGCTGCCCTGGTAGTCCGGTCCCAGCTGCTCGGGGCCGTTCCCGAGGAGATTGAGCTGTTCAGCACCTTCGGCGGTAACCCGGTAGCCTGCGCGGCCGCGCTCGCGGTTCTAGCCGTCATCGAGGATGAGGGCCTGGTGGCCAACGCCGCGCGAGTGGGCTCCCACCTTCGCCAGGGCCTGCTGACGCTCGCGGAACGCCACCCCCTGATCGGGGATGTCCGGGGCGAAGGCCTTCTGCTCGGCGTCGAACTGGTTGATGAGGCGCGTGGGCCCGCGGCTGGGAACGCCCGCAAAGTGACCGAGGCTATGCGCGAGCGGGGGATACTGCTCAGCGCAACCGGCCCGGCCGGGAACGTGCTCAAGATCCGGCCGCCCCTGATATTTCAGCACGAACACGCCGACCTCCTCCTCCAAGCCCTCGAGGAGGTACTCGCGTCTTCCTGACGCTGTGCCGAATGGGTGCGGACCGCCTCCGCCGAGGTGGCTGCGTTCTTTCGCGGCCGCCGGATGCGGGCATCAGCCCTGCGGCCAGGGCGTCAGTAAGCCAACTGCGGCACACTGGCCTGGTGGACGCTGACGTCGTGGTCATCGGGGCGGGTGCGCTTGGCCTGAGCACTGCCTTGCACTGTGCGCTGGCCGGGCGGTCGGTGGCGGTGGCGGAACGCCTGACGGCAGGTTCGCAGGCGTCCGGGCGCGCGGCTGGGCTGTTCAAGTCTGTCCAGGCCGACGAGCTGCGCACCCGGCTCGCCCGGCGCAGCATCGAGAAGGTGATCAGTTTCGCCGGCTGGGCGGGTGTTCCGCTGGAGGTAGCCCGCTCGGGGAGTTTCCTGATCGCCCGGACCGCCCAGCACCGCGAGTTCCTGCGCCGGGAGCTGGCCCAGTCGCGGCGGTGGGGCACCGACGTCCGCGAGGCAAGCGCGGCGCAGGTCGCCAGCCAGCTGAGCTACTACCGGGCAGCCGGTGAGGAGTTCGCCCTGTGGTGCCCCGAGGATGTCTATATCCACGAGCCGGCCAGCCTGGTGCGGGCCTACCTGAATGCCTGCCAGCTGAATGGGACGGTGGTGCTCGAGAAAGAACCGGTCGTTGGAATACGCATAACGAATGGCTGCGTGGCTGGAGTGGAGACATCCGGCCGGTCGATCGCGGCGCCGGTCGTGGTGGACGCCGCGGGCGGCTGGGTGCAGCAGGTCGCCGCACTGGCCGGTGCCTCGGTGCCGGTCGCCCCGGTCCGCCACCAGTTGCTGATCACCGGGCCAATACCGGAGGTGGACCCGGCCGATCCGATCACCAGGGTGGTCGATGCGGCCGTGTATCTGCGCCCAGCAAATGGCGGCCTGATGTTTGGCGGGTTCGAGGCCGGCCCGCTGCCGGTCGACCCGCGCCACCAGCCAGCCTCGTTCACCACCGATGATGTGCCGCTTGACCTCGGCGTACTGCGGCAGCTGGCGGCCCAGGTAGCGGCGGAGATCCCCGTCGCGGGGACAGCCCCGGTGGCCGAGCACCGCGGCGGGCTGTTCACCATGAGCCCCGATGGCCGGTTCGTCGTCGGCCCTGTCCCTGACCTGCCTGGCCTGTGGGTGGCTGGCGGATGCAACGGATCGGGATTCTCCTCATCACCCGCGATCGGCGAGGCCCTGGCCGCCTGGATCACTAGCGGTACCGCACCAGCGGGCGTGGCGGCGCTGTCGCCGGGCCGGTTTGCGCCGCTGCCCGAGGATGCGCTGGTTACCCGCGGGCTCTGGCAGTACTCCCACTACTACGATCCAGTCGATACCCGTCTAACGGCCACCCCGGCAAGCGTCCCAGCCAGGATTGAGACCGCCACCGAGTAACAGAGGGCCACTGAGAGCCGCCGACAGAAAGATCCTCGCCCACGACATCACCTGGCGCCTGATCGACTTCGGCGCTGGTGTCCATCCCGCTCTGCCGGCCGGACCCGCCCGCCGAGGTGGCCAGCGACCCCGGCCAGTTCTGGGGCGGCCTGCTCGGCGTGGCCCGAAAGAACTGACGCGCCACCGGAGGTGGCAGGCGGCTGTCCTGGCACAACCAGGACGTATTCAAGGGCGAACCCCTCCTACCTAAACGATCACGGCCGCTGGCCCGCTCGACATTCAGGATGCCCTGAACAACTAGGGCTTCGCGCTGTCTGGGCCGAAGGCAAAGTGCAGGCCCACGCGTGCCGGGCGCGAACCG
>DASWFT010000743.1:0-3016 GCA_036394075.1 Streptosporangiaceae bacterium | reverse complement strand
CGGTCGGGCGGGAACGAGGGCGTCACGATGCGGCGGTTCCTGGAGCGGGTCAGCGACGAGGAGATGGAAAGCCTCCTCACCGCCGTCATGGACGCTAGTTCGGCCCGCGTGGCGGTGTCCCTAGGCGTGCCCTGATCCCTGGGCGGGTTCTGGGCGTTCCATGGTGTCCTGGCCGTTTCGCAGGGGCGCCGCAGGTCGTCGTCAGTTTCCCAGGGTGCGGCCGGTCGTCAGCTTCCCGGGGGCGCTGCGGGTCGTCAGTCCGCCAGCACCACCGCGGACGGGCCGAACACGTCGTCCCTGCGGTGCTCCAGGCACGGCAGCAGGGCCCTGACCCGGGTGGTCAGCGCGGGGTCCACCTCGGCGACCGCTACCCCCGGGTCCGGCCCGAGATCGACCCTGACGGTGCCCATCGGATCGACGAGCATGCTGCGGCCGATTCCGGTTGGTGCCCGGGTCGGCGGCGAGGACGGGTCGGGAACCTGGCCCGCGGCGGCGACCCACACAGTGTTCTCGATCGCCCGCGCACGCACCAGCGTTACCCAGTGCTCCTCCTTGAACAGGCCCGCGGCCCAGGCGGCCGGCACCACCAGCAACTCGGCGCCCCGGTCCACGAGCGTACGGGCGAGCTCGGGAAATCGGATGTCGTAGCAGGTCAGGATGCCTATGCGGAGCCCGGCCAGGTCGGCGACGACCGGCTTGGACCCGGGTGCAACCAGGTCAGACTCGGTCTGGCCGAGCGAGTCGAAAAGGTGGATCTTGCGGTAGGCCGCAACAAGCAGCCCGGCCGCGTCGTACGCGACGGCGGTGTTGTAGACCCGCCCGTCCGCCGCTGGCTCGAACACCCCCGCCACCAGCGCGATGCGCTCGCTGCTAGCCCCCTTCGCGAGTTCCATACCGAACGCACCGTCGACTGGTTCCGCCACCGTCCGAAGATCACTGCCGAACCGGGCCTGTGTCGCCTCAGGGAAGACAGCGAGATCGGCACCTTGCCGCGCGGCGCTGGCCAGCGCCTCGCGCACCCGGCCGAGGTTGATGGCCGGATCGGGGCTGACCGGCATCTGGCACAGCGCGACTCGCATGCCCGCAGCGTAAACCACCCGCACACAGACCACCCGCACACAGACCATCCGGGGCACAGACCACCCGGGGCACAGACCACCCGCACACAGACCACCCGCACACAGACGTTCGGGCTGTGACGTGTGATGTCATGGCGAGGTGGACCGACCATCGCAGAACCAGCCATCGCCGAGCCGGCCGCTGCTGAACCGGCGGCTCGCTGGCATGGGCACGACGATCTTCGCGGAGATGTCTGCCCTCGCTCTCGACACGGACTCCGTCAACCTCGGCCAGGGCTTCCCGGACGTCGATGGCCCCCACGAGATCGCCGCGGCCGCCGCGGCCGCGATCATGGAGGGGCGTGGTAACCAGTACCCGCCAGGCCCCGGCATCCCCGAGTTGCGCCGGGCTGTGGCCGATCACCAGAAGCGCTTCTACGCCCAGGACGTGGACCCGGACGCCGAGGTGCTGGTGACCGCGGGCGCGACCGAGGCGATCGCGGCGGCCCTGATCGCACTCATGGAGCCGGGCGACGAGGCCATCGCCTTCGAGCCGTACTACGACTCGTATGCCGCGTGCATCGCGATGGCCGGGGGTACCCGGGTCCCCGTCACCCTCCGGCCGCCCGGCTTCCGGCCCGATCTCGACGCGCTGCGCGCCGCCATCACCCCGCGCACCCGGCTCATCCTGCTGAACTCGCCGCACAACCCGACCGGGGCCGTGTTCAGCCAGGCCGAACTGGCCCAGATCGCCGCGCTGGCCTGCGAGCACGACCTGCTGGTGGTCTCCGACGAGGTCTATGAGCACATGGTCTTCGACGGGGAGCACGTGCCGATCGGGTCGCTGCCCGGCATGCGGGAGCGCACGGTCACGATCAGTTCGGCGGCGAAGACGTTCTCGTTCACCGGCTGGAAGATCGGCTGGGTGACGGCCACCCCGGAACTGGTGACCGCGGTCCGCACCGTGAAGCAGTTCCTGACCTACGTCACCGGGGGCCCGTTCCAGTACGCGGTGGCCGAGGCTCTGGCCATGCCCGACGCCTACTACGCATCAATCGCCGCTGACCTGCGGGTGAAGCGTGACCTGCTGTGCCCGGGCCTGGCCGAGGCGGGCTTCGAGGTGTACCAGCCGGCGGGCACCTTCTTCGTCACTACTGACATCCGCGGGCTCGGCGAAAAGGACGGCATGGAGTTCTGCCGCGAGCTTCCGCGCCGGGCCCGCGTGGTCGCCATCCCGAGTTCGGTGTTCTACGACGACCAGGAGGCCGGCCGGACCCAGGTCCGGTTTGCGTTCTGCAAGAAGGAAGAGGTCCTGCGCGAAGCTCTCGCCCGCCTGGCCGGGCGCGACCGTGACGGATAGCGCGCCGGACGCGGCGCTGGCGGCCGCTCGGGCCGATGACGCCTTCGGCGTGGACCTGTACCGGGTGCTTGGCGCTAGTGGCGGGAACATGGTCTTCTCCCCGGCGAGCATCGCCGCCGCACTGCGGATGGCGCTGCTCGGCGCCCGGGGCGAGACCGCCGCTCAGCTCGCCACGGCCTTGCACCTGGCCAGCCCCCAGGACTCCGCCGATGGCCTGCGGCTGCTGTCGGCCGGCCTGCCCCGGCTGAGCGGCGGCGTGACCTTCCGGGCGCCGAACACCATGTGGGTGCAGTCAGGCCTGCCGCTGCTTCCGGAGTTCACCACCGTGCTGACCGGGCTGGCTGCGGTCAGTGTGCGGGATGCCGACTTCGCGCACGCGGCCGAGCAGGCCAGACTGCAGATCAACGCGACCATCGCCGAGCAGACGGCGGGCAAGATCGCCGACCTGCTTCCGCCCCGCGCGGTCGGTCCGCTCACCCGTCTCGTCCTCGCGAACGCCGTGTACCTCAAGGCCGCCTGGGCCCAGCCATTCCAGGTCGCCGAGACCACCGACGCGCCCTTCTACCTGAGCGGTGACGGCACCGATGGGGCCAGCGCC
>DASWFT010000742.1:0-26043 GCA_036394075.1 Streptosporangiaceae bacterium | reverse complement strand
CGGCCCGGGCGTTGAGGTAGCGCTGTTGCGGCAGGCTGGTTGTTCGCCGGGCCGCCGCTTGGTAGCAGTCGTGTGCAGCCACGCGATCACCCGTCATCTCCAGCAGGTGGGCGCGGACCGCGTGGAGCCGGTGGTCCTCGGCGATCCGCTCGTCGGCCTCGAGCTCTGCGAGCAGGTCGAGCCCTGCGCGTGCGCCTCGGACCATGGCTACCGCGACGGCCCGGTTCAGGGCCACCATGGGGTTGTCGGAGATTCGCATCAGCAGCTCGTACAGAGCCATGATCTGGGGCCAGTCGGTAGCCCCGGCGGTTGGCGCTTCATCGTGGATCGCAGCAATCGCCGCCTGGAGTTGGTAGGGGCCGGTTGCCCCACGGGGAAGGGCGTCAGTGATGAGCGCCACGCCTTCAGCGATGTAGGCCGCGTTCCAGAGGTTTCGGTCCTGCTCGGCCATCGGGATCAAATCGCCGTCGGGCCCGGTCCGCGCGGGCCGCCGCGCGTCGGTCAGCACCATGAGCGCGAGCAGCCCTGTCACCTCGCCATCGTCGGGCAGCAGGCGGTGGACCATGCGAGCCAGCCGAACCGCTTCGGCCGACAGCTCAGTGCGCTGCAGGGTCGGCCCTGACGTGCTGGCATAGCCCTCGTTGAAGATCAGGTAGAGCACGTGCAGCACCGCACCGAGCCGTTCGGTGCGCTCCGGGCCCGGGGGCATGCGGAAGGGAATGCCGCTGTCTTTGATGCGCTGCTTAGCCCGGCTGATGCGCCGGGTCATGGTCGCCTCAGGCACGAGAAACGCGCGGGCGATCTCCGCGGTGGTCAAGCCGCCGACCGCCCGCAAGGTGAGCGCGATCTGCGATGCCGGCGACAGTGAGGGGTGGCAGCACATGAACAGCAAGATGAGCGTGTCGTCTGACTCCGCGGCCGGCCTGTCGGCGGCGGGCGCCAGCAATTGGCCGGGTAGTGTCCACCGGGCGACGGTGTCTTCGCGGCGCTGCCGGGCCTGCTCGCTGCGCAGCAGGTCGGTCAGCCTGCGCGAGGCGACCGTGATCAGCCAGCCCCGTGGGTTGTCCGGGATGCCATCCTTCGGCCACTGGGTGGCGGCCGCGAGGAGAGCCTCCTGCGCCGCGTCCTCGGCGGTGTCGAAATGCCCGTAATGCCGGACCACCGCGCCGAGGACCTGCGGCGCCAGCCCGCGCAGCAGGTCCTCAACCTCGATGTCAGGCACGAAAGCTATCAGAGCTCCAGATCAGCCCGGGATTCGGCGATCGGCCGAACGTCCGCGAAGGCACGCGCGGCGACAAGCTCCGGAGCTGGAGCTTTCCCCAATCGAGCGGCGATCTCAGTCGCCCGGTCGAAGCTCTCACACTCCACCACCCAGTAGCCAGCGAGGACCTCCTGGGTTTCGGCATACGGCCCGTCCGTCACGACCGGAACACCCTCTTGCAACCCGCCGCCCACTCGCCTGGTGTGAACCGGCGCGGCCAGACCTCGCGTTTCAACGAGCTCGCCGGACTCCTCCAGATCCTTGTTGAACTTCTCCATGAACGCGCCCAGCGCCACGAAGTCCCCCGCGGACCAGGCCGACTTGTCGCTGGCCTTCCCGGCCATGCCGTCGTAGTCCTGCTGCGAGGCGTAGGTCAAGATGATGTACTTCACGATTCTCTCCTCCCTGCTGGCACCCACTCAGTGCCTTCTCACCAGAGACGTCGAGGCCAACGGCCCAGCCCGGACATCAACCCGCTACCAAGTCACGAACTCTTTGCTACCCGCGCCTGCTGATCTCCCTCACCCAGCAGGCCAGACTCGTCGTCGATCCAGCGACCTCGCGGGTACGCGACACGAACTTCTTCGTCGGCTCCGACGGAGCGGAGAGCTGGGTATTCCCGAGCACCGCCAGCGCTACGATCATCGCCGAGTGGACGAACCACCTGCCAAAATAGACCATCGGGGCAGGCGATGATCGCCCCCGCGGACCCGCATGACCGGCCCGGTCATGCGGGTCTCCGGGATCCCGGCTTTGTTCCACAGCGGCACCGACGTGACAGGCCAGCCCCTCTGGACGTCGAGCCGGTACTGGCCCTACTGTGATGCCCGCTGGAGTTGTCGCCGCTGGCAAAGGTGGCGGGGGGCCGGGCCGCGGCCTCCTCGCCCTTGCTCGCGGACTCTCAGAAGGCAAGCAACCATAATGAAGCGCGTGACGGCGGGATTGGCGAGCGGGCTCCTCCTCTTCGTCGCCGCATGTTCACATGCTGGGTCGGGAGTCGCGTCGTCTCGGTCACCATCACCGTCACCGGCCGACGCTGTCTCACGGCCGGCCACGGCTTCCGCACCGAGCAGCCCCGTGTCAGCCTCTACCGCCGTGACCTGGCATGGGCAGTTCGCCGGCTATGGCAGCTCCGCCTGGCAGAGCTCATGGGGGTATGCGGCGCAGGGCAGCTTCGGGGATGGCCAGCTCAGTAAAATCAGTGACCCTACCGCGCCGGGGGGCAGTCCGGCCCTGCGGGTCGTCTATGGCCAGGGCTCATCCGCCAACTCCTGCGGAAACTGTCCCAATCCTGGCGGCGCGCAGTTCTATACCTCGTTCGCCAATATGGGCCATCCTGGCTTCGCCAGCGCCGAGGTGCTCTACCTGCGCTATTACGTCAAGTTCCAGGCGGGTTTCGATTTCGGCCGCGGCGGAAAGCTGCCCGGCCTGTATGGCGGGCCGATCAGCCAGGAGAGCGGCGGCCGCCACGGGCAGGCCTTCAGCACCAGGTACATGTGGCGGGACCATACCGTCGCGGGCAGCCTGGACACGTGCTCCTCAGCCATCGCGTGCTCCGAGGTCTACCTGTACTCCCCGCAGGTCGCCCAAGGTTACGGTCTTGACATCGGCGGTGCCTGGCACTGGCAGGGCGACGGGAAGTGGCACATGATCGAACAGCGGGTGGACCGCGCCACGGGGAACATAACGGTCTGGTACGACGGGCTTCGGGTGATGTCCAGGCCCGGCGTCCTCGGTGGTGTGACCAGTGTCCCGTTCTCGGGCATCCTCTTCTCCACGTTCTTCGGCGGGCACGACACTTCCTGGGGTCCATCGAAGACCGAGCACGCCTATTTCGCCGATTTCGCGGTGAGCACCCGTTATGTCGGGGGGAAGTAATATTCGCCGGGCCCGACGTCGCCTGCGGTGGTGAGTGCCTTGCGGACAGAAAGCCCACCTCAGGCGCGGCACCGTCGGCCACTCTGAAGCTGGCGGCGAGCTCCAGGCCGACCGACGGTCTTGAGTCAGTCGTCAGTGACCGACAGTCTCTTTCCGGTGCGGGAGCTTCCAGTTTGGCCGGACGAAATGGCAGGTGTAGCCGTCGGGATAGCGCTCGAGGTAGTCCTGATGCTCAGGCTCCGCCTCCCAGAACGGCCCGGCCGGCTCCACCTCGGTGACCACCTTCCCCGGCCACAGGCCAGAGGCGTCGACATCGGCGATGGTGTCGTACGCGACCCGCTTCTGCTGGTCGTTGGTGTAGAAGATGGCCGACCGGTAGCTGAGACCGATGTCGTTGCCCTGGCGGTTCTTCGTTGTCGGGTCGTGTACCTGGAAGAAGAACTCCAGAAGGTCGCGGTAGGAGATCTGCTCGGGGTCGAAGACGATCTCGATCGCCTCAGCGTGGGACCCGTGATTCCGGTACGTCACGTTGGGTACGTCCCCGCCCGTGTAGCCGACCCTCGTGGTCAGCACGCCTGGGCGGCGGCGGATGAGGTCCTGCATTCCCCAGAAACATCCGCCCGCCAGAATTGCCTTTTCGGTCGTCTCGCTCATCGTTGCACCGTGCCGTCTGCATCCTCGAACAGGTTGCGGTAGTCCCCGTAGCCTTCAGCTTCGAGGTCGTCGAGTGGGATGAACCGGAGGGCGGCTGAGTTCAGGCAGTACCGCAGTCCCCCGGCTTCCGCGGGCCCATCGTTGAACACGTGGCCGAGGTGGCTGTCCGCATGCGCCGAGCGGACCTCGGTCCGCCGCATGCCGTGGCTCGAGTCGACCTTCTCGATCACGTTGCCCGGCTCGATAGGCACAGTGAAACTCGGCCATCCGGTGCCGCTCTCGTACTTGTTGACGGAGGCGAACAGGGGCTCGCCGGAGACGATGTCCACATAGATGCCGGGCTCTTTGTTGTCGCAGTAAGCGTTGTTGAACGCCCGCTCGGTCCCATTCTCTTGCGTCACCCGGTACTGCTCGGGCGTCAGCCGCGAGATGGCTTGCGGATCTTTCCTGTAGGTGTCTGGCATCTCGTCTCCTTAACGGTTACGACATGTTCAACACGGGCCGTCGCTCCGATCATCCAGCGGACGTCGCTGAGAACAGCTTCCCGGGCGTTCAGCACCGGGACTCCTCCAGATCCGGGAGGGAACGGCCTGCGCTTGAGCCCGCGGCCCAGCCGGCGGCCATGCCCTCAGCCGCTGCCGGACGGATTCTGCCTAGCGGGCCAGGTGCTCGGTGTTCGCAACGATTGCGCGCCAAACGGATAACCATTCCCGGAAGGGATCTGGAGCTTGGCGCCGGTTGCGTAGCGTCGGCACCATGGGCAGGAGCCTGGGCCGGGGCGCCTCCGGCGTGGCCGCCCGGGCAGGACGCAATGAGAAGGCGCGCGGAGTCCGGGCGTCGTTCGTGCTGCGGAGGACCCGATTCGCCCCCCTGCTGCCCGCCAGCCTCCTGCTGGCCGTCCTGACCTCGGTGATTGTGACCACAGCGCTGGCCAGCTTCGGCGCCCGGGCGCTCTCCGCGGCCGTGCACAAGCGGCTGGCGATCGCGCCGGGAACCTCGATCCAGGTCAGTGGGCAGATAGATGCCGCCACGGCCAGCGCCGACCTGCCCGTCATCCGCTCCGCGATGCGGTCGGCCCTGGGTGAGGTCCCGTTCACCATGGTCGCTGGCCGCTGGTCCGATGTGCTTGCGCTGCCCGAGCCGCACGGCGGGAGCCAGATTCTGCTCATCCAGGCCGCGCTCCTCGCCGGGGTGCGGGCGCACGCCGAGCTGGCTGCCGGGACCTGGCCGAGCCGGCGAAGTCCGGGCCAGCCGATAGACGTAGCGCTGCCGGTCACTACGGCGCGCATGCTCAGCTTCACTGTCGGCGAGGTGCTGGACCTGCGCGACAACGTGACCGGTGTCCCGGCCCGGCTCCGGGTGACCGGGCTGTTCCGGACGCGTGACCCGGCTGCGCCCTACTGGGGTCTCAGCCTGCTGGGGACCTCTGGCCGAGTCGTGCGGGGCACGTTCGTCACGTATGGCCCGATGCTGGTGGACCCGACCGCGTTCGCAGCCGGAGGTCTCACGGCCGGTGGTGCGTCCTGGCTCATCACTGTTGACACCGCCCGGGTACCGCCGGGCGGCATCAGCGGGCTGGGCAGCCGGCTGGGCGCCGCGGTCGCTTCTTTGCATGCCCGGCAGAGCCTGGGCGGACTACAGGTGACGACGGGCCTGCCGCAGACGCTGTCCGCGCTGGGCAGCAGCCTGGTGGTGTCCAGATCACTGCTGCTCGTCGGCTCGCTGCAGCTGATACTGCTGGCTACCGCGGCGGCCGCCCTGGCGGCTCGGCTGCTGGCTGGCCAGCGCGAGGGAGACGACGCGCTGTTGTCTGCCCGTGGAGTGGCCCGCGCGCAGCTCGCGCTTGCGTCCCTGGCTGAGGCGGCTCTGCTGGCCGTGGCTGGTGCCGTCGCCGGGATCGTGCTCGGCAGCGGTCTCGCGAACCTGCTGATGTCGGTCAGCGGACTCCCGGCCGGCCCCGGGAACGGGCTGGCCGGCATGGTGCGCCGCGGCCTCGCTGGCGGTGCCTGGTGGCCGGCCGCCGCCCTCGTGGTGCTGGTCATCATCGTCGTGATGTGGCCTGCGCTCCGCCCGGCCACCCCCGGCGCCGCCCGGCTCCGGCGGGGCAGGCAGGCGGCGGGCGCCACCGCAGCGCGGGCCGGCCTCGACGCGGCGCTGATCGGCCTGGGAGTGCTGGCGTTCTGGGAGCTGCGCAGGTACTCGGCGTCCCCCCGGCTGTCCGGGGGACGCTCGGCATCGACCCGGTGCTCGCTGTCGCCCCGGCGCTGGCCCTCGCCGGGACCGCGCTGCTCCCGCTGCGGGCCCTGCCTGCCGCGGCCAGGCTGCTGGACAGGGTGAGTGCCCGCGGCCGGAGCCTCGCTGCGGCTCTGGCCAGCTGGCAGGTGAGCAGGCGCCCGCTGCGGCAGGGTGGGCCGATCCTGCTCGTCGTGCTGGCCATGGGAACGGGCACTCTGGTGCTCGCCCAGCACCAGAGCTGGCGGCAGTCCCAGCTGGACCAGGCGGCCTTCGCGACCGGAGCCGACGTCAGGGTGAGCTTGGCTGCGCCGTTTCCCGTCGGCCGCGCCGGGGCGCTCGCGCATGCCCGCGGCATCCGCAGCGCGATGCCGGTCAGCAGCTTCTACACCGGGTTTGACGTGTACGCCCTCGACGCGCGGACAGCTGCGGGCACTGTGCTGCTCCGGCCGGATCTGTCGGGGCTGCCCATCACCGGGCTCTGGAAGCGGATCACCCCGGGACGCGCCAGCCCGGGCCTGGTTCTCCCGGGCAGGCCGGTCCGGGTGGCTATCACCCTCATGCTCCGCGCGCCCCGGGCCGTCCGCCTCGGCGCGCTGTCGCCGAGCCTGACTGTGCAGGACGGCTGGGGCATCGTCTATTCGGTTCCGGCGGGGAACCTGCCCGCCGATGGCCGCCATCACCGCCTGGCAGTTGATCTGTCCGCCGACGGGCAGGCGCGCTACCCACTGCGCCTGCTGGGCCTTTCGCTGAGCTACCGGCTCCCCGGATTCCCGCCGCCTCCCTATCCCAGCCAGGCGGCCATGCTGGCCGCCATGCGCGCGGAGGCACGGACGGCGGCAGGCCGCGCGTCGCTGGCCATCAGCGCCCTGGCGGTATCCCCCCGCGCCACGGGCGGCTTCCCGGCCCCTTTCGCCGGGTCCAGCGCGCTCATCCGCTGGCACGCTACGGCGGCTTCCGCAGACCTCGCCGACCCGCATGCGCGCGGAATCAGGCCGGTTATCGCCGCCTGGCGGGCCACGGGAGGAGCTGCTTCGCTGACCTTCACAGTCGGCTCTGGGCAGCTCATCCAGGTCGCGGGTCAGCCGCCACTGCCAGTCTCCGGCCAGCTGGCGCTCACCGCGGGGTCCAGCGTCGCGGCGATACCGGGGATAGCGACCCGCGCGTTCTTCGGCGCGGCCAGCGCCCATCTCGGGGATGTCGTCCAGCTTCCCGTCGGCAACGCTGATGTTCCGGTGCGACTCGTGGCCGATGTCCGTGCCTTCCCCACCGCCGGGGGTGACGGGCCCGTGCTGATAGTCGACCAGGCCTCGCTCCAGGAAGCGGTGGCCAGTGAGCTCCAGCCCCCGCTGCCGGTCAACCAGTGGTGGCTGCAGACCGGGAATGGTGTACCCGCTGGGTTGCCTGCAGGTGCCACCGTGGCCAGCCGGGCCGGGGCAGCGGCTGGGCTGCTGGATGACCCGCTGCCGAACGTGCCGCAACTAGCGCTGCTGGTGATCGTGACCGCGGCCGCGTTGCTGGCGGGCATCGGTTTCGTGGTCAGCGTGGTGGCCGCCGTGCGGGAACGCCGTCTTCAGGACGCCCTGCTCGCGGCGCTCGGCGTGGGCCGGGCCGCCCGGACCGGCCAGCTGTGCCTGGAGCAGCTGATGCTGAGCGTGCCTGGCGCGGCGGCCGGGGCACTCATCGGCGCGGGACTCGCCCGCTTGCTGGTGCCCGCCGTTACGCTCACCACCGGAGCGGCCGCGCCGTTCCCCCCGGTGCGGGTGGTGATCCCGATTGGCTGGACGGTGCTGCTGGCGCTGGCAGTCGCGGCCGTGCCCGTCCTCGCCGCCGCGGCCGCCGCCGCCTACCGGCCCGATCCGGCCGCCCAGCTTCGGGCCGGGGAGACAGCATGAGCGAGCCGACGGGGCGCAGTGAAGGGGGAATGGGGAGGCGGGCGGGGCCCCGCCGGCTAGCGGGAGACACGGCGTGAGACTCGTAGCCGGCCGGGCGAAATCGGCCCGGCCCGCGCTGACCGGCTGGATCCGGGTGTCGTGGCCCGCCGTGACCGGCACCGGGGCGGCGGCCAGCGTCGCGCTGGCGATCCTCGTGCTGGTCTGTGCGTTCGTCGCGGTCGCCGTGCCGCGGGCGAGCCTGGGTTACCGCACTCAGGTCCTGCAGCGGGATTTCCGTGCCGCGTCCTCGTCGGCGACGACGGTGCTGGCGGATGCGGCCATCAGCGGTGCGGCCTCGAACTATCTGAGCGCAGCGCAGCTGGCATCGGCCGGCGGCCAGCTGGTGGCTGGGCTGCGCCGCGATGGCCTGCCGCTGGCGCCGCCGGGAGCGGACTGGTCCGGCCTGGCCACTGGCTCAAACCCGTTTTCGGTAGCCGACCAGCCAGCTACCAAGACGATGGCGCCGCCCCAGCTGGAGCTCGTTTACCGCAGCGGGTTGGGCAGCAACGCAACACTGATCGCGGGATCCCTGCCCACCAGCGCGGCGGCGGGGGCGACGCCCGGGACATTCCAGGTCGCGGTCAGCGCGGCCACCGCGGCCAGGTTCGGCCTGCGCGTCGGGTCCCGGCTTCAGGCGCGTGGCCAGATGATGGTGGTCACCGGGATCATCCGGCCGCTCGGCGCCACATCCTCCTTCTGGACGGTCGACCCGGTCGCCGCAGCGCCGCAGCTGACCTACCCGTCGCCCAATTCCGCGCCTTACTGGAGCTCCGCCGCGTTCGTCGGCGGAGCCGGTCTCACCGCCATGCAAACGTACCTGAGCGTGCAGCCACTGCACGGGCTGTGGAGCTTTCCGCTTGACCTTGGCCAGGTTGATGCCGAGCAGGCGGCCAGCCTGCAGCAAGCCCTCCAAGCCGTGTCCTACCTGCCCGCCGCCAGTTCGGTGAGTACCAACCTCAACGCCACGGAAGGCGCCTCCGCCACCATCCAGATCAGCCTCAGCAGCGGCCTGGTGACCACGCTCTCGTCCTTCGTGGCGACCGACGACGCCGTGCAGCGGGCGCTTTCGCTGCTGTTCGTCAGCCTGGCTGTCATCGCCGCGGTGGTGGTGCTGCTCGGTGCCAGGCTCGTCGCCAGGCACCGGCGCGGAGAGTTCACCATGATGCGGGCGCGCGGTGCCTCGCTGAGCGGATCGCCGCGGTCGCCCTGGGGGGCGGTGCTGCTGCGGTCCTGCCAGCTGGCGTCGCCGCGGTCGGCGCCGCCGTGGCGGCCACGCCGGGGCCTGCCTCTCGGCTGTCGTGGTGGCTGGCTGGCGTGATCATCGTGACCGCGCTGGCGGGCCCCCCGCTGCTGGCCGTGTGGTGGCACCGCACTCGCCGCGACGCCACCCACGCTGGATTCGCTCCAGATGCCCGCCGACGGATCGCGGCGGCACGGCGATGGATCTTCGATTGCGCGCTCGTCTGCGGTGCGGTCGGCGGCCTGGTCATCCTCCGGCAGCAGGGCCTGCCTGCCTCCGGCAGCATGGACCTGTTCACCAGTGCGGCGCCCGTGCTCGTGGCGATACCGGTCGCGTTGCTCGTCATGCGCGCGTACCCGCTCATTCTGCGCTTGCTGACCCGGCTCGCCGGGCGGCGGCGTGGCGTCGTGCTAGTTGTCGGCTTCGCCCGGGGAAGCGCGGCGGCGCAGGCCGGCATGCTGCCCGCTCTTGCGCTCGTCCTCGCGTTCGCGGTGATCGCCTTCGCTGTGATGGCCCGCGGCGCGGTGGCCCGCGCCGACGTCTCAGCGTCCTGGCAGGCCGCAGGCGCTGATGCCGTCGTCACCGCGCCGGCTGTGGGCCCGGGGATCACCCTCGCTGCCCAGCACCTGATCACCGGTGTGCCCGGTGCCCAGCGATCCGCCACGGTATCGGTGGTCACCGGAACGTCGGGCCAGGGCCTGCAATTGCCCGTCATCATCGTCGATCCGCAGCAGTATGCGGCGCTGACCGCCGCGGCGCCGGCGCCGGCGTTTCCGGTCAGGGCGCTGGCCTCGCCACGTGCCATCAGCGGCGCGCCGGCGGGGGCGGTGCCCGCTCTCCTCTCGCCTGCTGCCCGGGCCATCCTCGGCCCGGGCAGCAGGCTGTGGGTAACCGGCCACCAGCTGCGGATCCGGGTCGCTGGTACTGTGGCCGGCATCGCGGGCGCACCAGCCGGCAGTCAGTTCGCAGTGCTGCCACGGTGGGCGCTCGGGAAACAAGCACCCGGCCCGACGGTGATGGCGATTGTCGGCCCGCGGCTGGACAGCGCGGCGCTCATCCGCACCGCCCGGCGTGCGGTACCTGGCGCCCAGATCACCCTGCGATCGCGCCTGCTGGCCGCCATATCGGGCGCACCCCTGCCGCACGGCGGGTTCGTTACCTTCGCCCAGGGCACCATCGCCGCCGGCGCGTTCAGCCTGCTTACCTTGTTGCTGACGCTCGTGCTTAGCGCCCGTTCCCGGGAGCTGACGCTGGCCCGGCTGGCCACCATGGGCCTGGGGCCGGCCCAGTCACGGCGCATCACGGCGGTGGAGATCCTGCCGGCGATCCTGGCCGCCGCCGTGGGCGGGACGGCGTGCGCGCTGGCGCTGGTGCCGCTCGTCGGGCCAGCGGTGAACCTCGCCGCATTCACCGGGACGCCGGTGACCGTACCGCTGAATGCTGACCCGGTGGCCATCGCGGCCGCGGCGGGCGGGCTGCTGCTCCTGGCGGGGGTGGCTCTTACCATCGAGACCAGGCTGGCCCGTGGCCGCGGCGCTATCCAGGCGCTGCGGGTGGGTGAATGACGCGGAGGCGAGGCAGATGACGGCAACAGCAGCCGACGGTCCCGGGCATGGTGGCCGCGTCGCCCCGGCGGCCGGGCTCAGCCAGCTCGGAGCCGAGGCAGAGCACACCCGCACGTCCTACGGCGAGGATGCCCTCGTCATGTGCGACCGGCTGGTGCGGATCTACGCCTCGGACGGCATCGAAGTGCAGGCGCTGCAGGGACTGGACCTGCTGGTTGCCCAGGGTGAGCTGACCGCGATCGTGGGGGCGTCCGGCAGCGGAAAGTCAACGCTGATGAACATCCTGGCGGGCCTGGACACGCCCACCGCTGGAAGAGCCAGGGTGGCCGGGCATGACCTGGGCATGATGACTTCGCGCGAGCGGCTCGGTTACCGGCGGGCCACGGTTGGCTTCCTCTGGCAGCAGACCTCCCGGAACCTGCTTCCCTATCTGACCGCGCTGCAGAACGTCATCATGCCCATGCGGTTCGCCGGCGTGGCGCCCCGGCCACGTGCGCAGCGGGCGGGTGAATTGCTGGAGATGCTGGGCCTGGCCCATTGCGCCGGGCGGAAACCGGCGCAGATGTCCGGCGGCGAGCAGCAGCGCACCGCGATAGCCACCGCGCTGGCGAACCAGCCGCGGGTCCTGCTCGCCGACGAGCCCACCGGCGAACTCGACAGCGCTACCGCGAGGGAGGTCTTTGCGGCGCTGCAGTCGGCGAACTCCGAACTCGGCGTGACAGTGCTCGTGGTGACCCATGATCCGGCGGTATCGGCCGAGGTCCGGCGCACGATCGCGATCCGGGACGGCCGTACGAGCACCGAGACGCTGCGCCACGACACCGCCGATGAGCACGGCAATGCCAGCCGTTATGCGGTCGAATATGCGGTGCTGGACCGGGCGGGGCGGGTTCAGCTACCTCGTGAGATGACCGATGCGCTCGCCATGAGGGATCGGGTGCGGTTGCAGCAGGAGCCCGATCACATCGGAGTCTGGCCCGACGGGGGGGCCGGCCCCCCGGGCAGCGGGCCAGAGCCGCCCGCGCGCCCCGGCAGTGGGGCTGTTCTCCCCCCGCGCCCGCGCGGCGAGAACACCGGCACCTGAGGTGGCCAGGCCATCGAACGATGCAGAGGCGGCCTCCCTGGCGGCCGCTGGTATCGCGGACGAGCCTTCGCAGATCATGGTGGCGATCCGCGAGGTATCGCGGACCTTCGGCAGCGGGCACACGGCGGTGCATGCCCTGCGCGAGGTGTCGTTCACGGTCCGCCGGGGCCAGCTCGTTGCCGTGTGCGGGCGGTCCGGTTCTGGTAAGACCACGCTCCTGAACATCATCGGTGGCCTGGACAGTCCGACCAGCGGCAGCTTGGAGATTGCCGGCCGGGAGGTGACTCAGATGACGGAACGCGAACGGCTGGCGCTGCGCCGCAGCACGGTCGCCTTCATCTTCCAGTCTTTCGGGCTCATCCCGATGCTGTCCGCGGCGGAGAACGTCGGGATTCCGCTGCGCATCACCGGCACGCAATCCCGGACGCGCGAGGAACGGGTCGCGACGATGCTGGCGATCGTGGGCCTCTCGGAGCACGCCGCGCACCGCCCGAACGAGCTATCGGGCGGCCAGCAGCAGCGCATCGCCATCGCACGGGCACTGGCCGGCCGCCCTGAACTCCTGATCGCTGACGAGCCGACCAGCCAACTGGACCTGGAGACCGGGCGGCAGATCATGCGCTTGCTCCTGACCGTCGTTCGCACCGAGGGGATCACGGCTCTCGTGGCCACCCATGACGAGGCGCTCATCGATCTGGCCGACGAGGTCCTCCGGCTGGAGGACGGCCGCGTCGCAGGTTGACCCCTGCTGGTCACCCCTGGCCGGATCAGCCTGCCCCGAGCCGTTCGAGTAGCCGGGCCAGGTCAACGGTGGCGATCCGCACCGAGGAGTCGCTGCAGGCGTAGGGCAGCACTACCGTCTCGCCGTGTAGTAGCGAGCCGCAGGAGTAGACGACATTCGGAACGTATCCGTCGCGCTCCGACTCGTTGGCCATGAGCAGCGGTTCTGGCAGCGCGGATATCAGGCGTTCGGGCTCGTCAAGGTCGAGCAGGATGGCGCCGATGGCGTACTCCCGCATGGGCCCGACGCCGTGCGTGAAGACTAGCCATCCCGCCGGAGTTTCGATCGGCGAGCCACAGTTGCCGAGCTGGACCAGCTCCCACGGACGGGCCGGCGCATGAACCGTGACGGCCGGGCCCCAGCGATGCCGGTCGCCCGAGTACGTGATCGCGTTGCTCTCCCTGTCCCAGCGGGATAGCGCGGCGTAGCGGCCGCCAATGCGCCGGGGAAACAGCGCCATGCCCTTGTTCCCCGTCGAGGGACCCGAGAGCTGGGAGACGGTGAATGTCCGGAAGTCCGTGGTCTCCAGCAGGTGCGATGCGACCCTCCGGCCATCGAACGCGGTGTACGTCGCGTAGTAGGCCTGGTTTTCGCCGTCGATGAAGCGCACGAACCGCGCGTCCTCCATGCCGTGGCCCTCGGCCGGACCGCTGGGCCAGAGAACTCGCTCGGAGAGATCGTGCCGTTCATCGAACTCGACCTCATAGTTGGACGCCGCCATCCAGCGCACCCAGTCGACGAGCGCCACGGAGTCTCCGCGTGTCACCTGCTGCAGGGACAGCTCGCGGACGGCGACATCGAGCTCGGCCATACTGAAGCGGGGCGGCAGCAGGCTCCAGAGGAATTGTGCGTCCTCGCCCTCATGGCCGAGTTCGGCGAGTTTCTCCTGGAAGAGGTTGCGATCGTAGGCGACGGCGCGAGAGCGCCCGGTGTCGAGGAATCGGCCGGGCTTCTCGATACTGATCCCGGATTCGCTGCTGATCGTGCCGGTCCTGAACTCTATGCTCGACAGATGGCCTTCACCCACAGCCCGCAGGCTCATGACGAATCGGAGTCCTCCGGGCCTGCAGCCGACCTGGTCGGGATGCGGCACGATCGATGGATTGAACAGCGCCGCGGCCTCCAGCGCGTACTCCTGGGTGAAATAAGCACCGATTAGCCGTTTCCGGGCGCCGCCCACAATGATCTTGCCACCGAGCCGATGGGCGACCAGCCCGAAGTTGCGTTCCAGGGTGTCCCCGAGGTCGCGGTATCGATCGGCGAATCGGGCACTCGTGCGGGCGAGCGTTCGATCCACCTCGGCTTCGCTCATGGCCAAAACGCGATCGATAACAGCCCGGGCCCGCGACTCGCCTCGGATCAAGGTCTCCTGGCCGGGCACGAACAGCCGACTCAGCGTACGAGAGGCGTCGGGCATCAGCCGATGATGCGTCCGGGTCAGTAGGCCCGCGGAGCCGGCGCCCCTCACAGCTGCGCGGCGCTCACGCTGCGTCTCCCGCTCGCCTGCGAGGCCCCGCCCGCCTCCCCATTCCCCCTTCACTGTGCCGCCTTCCCTCGTCGCTCGTTCCTCGCTCCTCAGTCCAGGCGCCGCCGCGCCCCCCCGACTCGCTCATGCGACCGCCTTGCTGCATCACGGAGATCATCGCCAGTGTCGATTCCGCGCCCTGGTTGCTATTGCGGCTGGTAGGGCCGAGGCCGTCGCAGCCGCCGCCGGACCGCTCGTCGAGCAAGGGAACCCTGGCATCGTTGTCACCGAGGAACCACGCCACGCACATGTCAACGCCGGTAAGCCAGCTCGAGTCGCCCGTGACCGCCACCGCGCGCATGCACGCATCCGCCAGCGCGGCAACCTCGATCGGCTGCTGGTCGAAAGCAGGACGCGGCTCCCCCGGACCCCAGCCTCCGGCCGGCACCACCGAGAGGTGGCCGTTTCGGGTCTCGCCTGCCAGCAGCCATTCCAGCATGCGTAGGCCGTTCCGGAGAACTGGATCACTGCCAAGTCTCCAGCCAGCCACGATGACAGCCTCAGCGATCGCCGCGTTCGCATAGCTGAGCCTCGGTGCCGGCCAGGGCCAGGCGGCGTTCGCGAGCGGCTCGCCGATGACGGCGATGGCGCCGGTGAGGAGATTCAGCGCGCCGGGATGGTGAGGCCAGTTCTCGAGGACCTCGGCGGCACCGAGCGCCGCGAACGCCATGGCGTGCGGCCACTCAGAGCAGACCTGCGCGCCCTGGTCGAATCGGGCGAGTGACTCCACACGGATCCCTGTAGTGGGACCCCGAGCAGCAGCGGTGCCAAGGCCCCACAGAGCGCGGCCCCAGCAATCCTCCGTGCCTGGCTCGTCACTCCAGCGGCCGTTGTAAGCGAGACGGTTGCGGTACCTGCCGTCGGGCGCCTGCGCCTGCGCCAGGAAGTAGAGATAGCGTCGCGCCAGCCTGATGAGTTCCGGGGCTGGCGACAGCTCCCGGCACACCACCACCACGCCGCGGGCAACGTCGTCGACGCAGTAACCGTGCTCATGCCGGGGCACGATGCCCTCAGCGTGCTCCAGCAAGCCAACGTGATCGGTCAGCCGCAGTAGATGCCGGAACGGCGCAGCCGGGTAGGTCATACGGCGGCTGCCTCGCGCGTCTGGGTGAGCGCGGATGCGAGTTCCCGATAGGAGCTCGCGACCGCTGGCCACAGCAACTGCGGCGCGAGGTCCGCCGAATGGCGGCTCATGCGCGCAGACAAGCCCCGCTCGGTGAACACCCGGTTCAGTGCGCTGGCGATGCCTGCCGGGTCTCGCCGCTCGACCAGGAGTCCCGCGCCGCCGGTGAGCAGCTCGACGGCATGCGGGAAACTGGTCGAGACCACCGGCTTTCCCGCAGCGACCCCCTCGATCAGGACCCCGGAAGTGACCTGCTCCAGGGAGTCATAGGGCAGGAGCACGACGTCCGCGGCGCCGATGAGATCTCTCAGGACGTCGGGGGGCAGGAACCGGGCATCGAAGCGCACGAGATCCTCTACACCTTGAGCGCGTGCTCGCGCCTCGAGCAAACAGCGATAGGCCTCGCCGTCACGCGCACGCACACGCGGATGAGTCTGACCAGCGACCGTATAGGCGACTTGCAGCCCCCGGTCCCGGAGCAGGGCGACCGCGTCGATCGCATGCTCAATCCCCTTGCCCGGCCCCAGCAGTCCCCAGGTCAGCGCCATGGGCCGAGAGTTTCTCCCGCGCGGAGTGGCCGCGACTCGATTGTCAGCAGAGCCGTGTGGGATGACAAAGACCTTCGCAGGACTCGTACGGTAAATGTCCAGCAACCGCGCGCGCGCCGTCTGCGTCATCGTGACGACCGCGCTGGCGGTGTCAATGATGTCATCAAGAATCACGCGCTGTTGTGTCGTGGGCTGTGCCAGGACGGTATGCAGGACCACAATGCTCGGAACGCGCAACGCGTCAAGCAATGGAATGAGGTCCTGGCCGTCGGGCCCGCCGTAGATGCCGTACTCGTGCTGCACGATCGCGACATCGAAGCCGTTAAGCACATCGACGGCAGCTGCCGCGCTCGGGACGGAGCCGTTCACGAGGTCATGCACGACCTCAGGCGCATCACACGGCGCCGGCTCGTCGAGCACGCGAACTACGCCTACATGATCGCCTGGCCCGCCAAGATGAGCGAACAGGGCGGCGCTGAAGGTCGCCAGCCCGCATTGGGTGGGCGGGTACGTGCCAAGTAGCGCGTACGCCTTGGGCATAAGGGTCCTCCTTGTCGGGCTTACTGCGACGCAGGCTGCGGCGTGCCAGCGCATCTTCTCCTCGCCCGAACAACTGACGGGATCGGTCCGGGACCGGCCCGCTGCGGACTGCGCAGACGACGGAAATTGCCCGGCTGCGAGCACCGTTCCTGGTCGCACGGCTGGGACGTCACCGCATGGCGGATCCATACATGCCAATGAAGCGTCAAGAGCTGGGATACGGGTCAAGCTGCCTGGGCAGGCTTGAGACTCTCAGTTCGGGAGCGGGACTGCTCGACGAAATACGCATAGCGCCACCGAGGCTAGCTAGAAAGGCCTCGCATGCCCGCCGGATTTCCGGGCAGTGGCTGAGCGTCCTCCGCGGCCTCGCGTAGTGAACGCAGCCCCAAACTATCGGACGAACGGTGCCACGGGTGAGCGTATGGCCGATCGACCGCGCGCCCTCGCGTTCGTGGATCATCACAGGGGACTAGCCGGCGAGCGAGTGCCACTGGGCCGTGACGAATGCAGGGTCGGCGGCCCATCCGGCGAGAACCACGAGCGCCCCGGTCAGGACCGGGTCAACAATCAGGAGCTCGGGGCGGGTGCCCGTGGTGAACGCCAGCGGCTCGGGCAGCAGGCGGAAGCGGCGCCGGAAGGCCGGGTACCCGAGCATGCAGCCAGAGTCGGTCAGCATGTCCCCGACGATGTGGGTAGCACAGCCGACCCCGACCGCAAGCGGGATCAGGCGCAGGCCGTACCCGTACCAGACCTCCCAGGAAGCGACGCCGATCCCGATGAGGTCGGCGGCATGGCCGCGGACTATGTGCAGCGCCTTAAGCGCGCCCGCGACGCTGAGCGTCATCAGCAGCGCAAGCCCCGCCTTCCCGGCCCAGTCGGCGCGGAACTGACACGACATCCATGCCAGGCCCGTGAAGATCACGATGCCGAGGAACGAGTGCGTCGCGTGGCGGTGCCCGCCGCTGATCTTGGCGATGGTCCACGCGACCGCCTCCGAGAGGAAGCCGCAGGACCGGGCCGGCGAGGATCCGCACTTGTCCAGATCCGGGAGCAGCGCCATGCCCGCGGTGAAGCCGGCGAGCGCCGCCGTCTGCGGTAGTGACATCTGCAGGAAGATCCCCGCTGCGGTACCGGTGACTGCGCCCGAGAGCGCGTGTGAGTGGCCCAGCATCAAGCCCGAAGCCGTCGTCGCGCGCGCGCCCGTGCCATTCCCCACCCCTTCCGGCGAACAAACGCTAGCGAACGCGGGCGAATCAGCAGCGGCGCCGCGCCGGCCGCAGGCTCATGTCGCCGGGCGGGATCCATCAGGATGAGGCCACTCGCCCGCTCCGCGGCGTGCGGTGGATCCCTCGACATACTGCGTCTCGGCCAGGTCGGCCTGGAAGGTAGTCACGAGCGTCTTCTCATCGGGTCAATCAAGCCGCTGAGCTCCTTGCGGTCTCGATCAGCGTGCTGCCGCGGATCCGGTGATCGCGTCGGGCAAGTGGTCATCAGGTCATGGATCCGGACACTGTTTGGGGAGCACCCATCTCTTCGTCGGCGTTGCGATCACCGTTGGACCCTGCGCAGAGTTGCGACAGCGTCGGGGGGCAGGGCCCAACCTGGCCGCGACGGCGGGCCGGTCAGGGTGTCGACGAGTTTGGCGGGGAAACCATCCAGGATGGACCGGTCACCGAAACGGTCGCGCTGTTTAACGCAGGCACCGGCGCGTACCACCGACTCGGCCCCGACCACGCTGCCGTCGCACACGATCGCGGCCGGCTCAACGATACTGCCGCGGCCGATGTGGCAGCCGTGGACCATCGCGCCTGGTCCGATCACCGCGTCGTCGTCGATGATCAGTTCGTTGTCGGGCAGCAGATGCAGCACCGTGTTCTCCAGAATCTGTACCCGAGAGCCGATGCGGACCGGGCCGTGCGAGTCGCCGATGATTTTCACGCCGGCACCGATGAGCGAGTCTGCGCCGATGACCACGTCGCCGGTGATCTCCGCCGAGTCGAACAGCAGCGTGCCAGCGCCGATGGAAGGAGTCTTGTCACGGTAGGTGTACAACGTCCCCATGCGTTCTCCTGCTTGCATCGGCCCGCGCAGGATCGTGCCCGGGTAGTCGGTCAGGTTGGTCTGATGCTGGCGCAGCACCGCCAGCCGCTCGCGGTCGGCGTCCATGGCCGACCGGATAACGTGTGGCGGGCGCCCGACGAGGACCGTGTTGGCGGGGATCACGGTGTCCGGGGGAACCAGCGTGCCCTCGCCAAGGATGCAGCCATTGCCCAGACGCGAGCCCGGCATGAGGATCGCACCGTTGCCGATCTCGCACAAGTCGCCGATGGTGGCGCCGACGATCGTGGCGCGGTGACCGAAAACGGTGCGCTGACCAACCCGGACCGGATGCCCGGGCGTGCCAATCACCACCCCGTTCTCCAGTATGGCCGAGTAGTTGCCGATGCTCACTGCTGCGCCGTGTGCCCGCACGACCAGGCCCTGCGCCAGTATCGCGCCGGCACCGACGTGTGCCTCACCCAGAAGCACTGCGGAGCCGGCGATCTCAGGTTGGGGCTGGTCAACGAGAAGCTGGTTGAAGCTCACGGCCTTGCTGTCCTCCTGGCCGTTCGGGCGTCCGGCCGGTCTGTACCGACAGTACCCGCGGCGCAGTGCCCGGGCCCGGCGCTCTGCGGTTAAGTGCATCCTTGCAATTGAGGCCGTTGACGATGAGCGGCGTTACCGGCCCGGCCTGCCAGTCGCCGCTGTGTTATGGCTTGCGGGCGGCCAGCTGCTCGACGATGCCCAGCTTGAACCGGTCGTGGTCTTCGATGGTGAACCCGGCGGCCTGCACGTGCCTGATCGGGCGGCGGCGGAAGTGTTCTCCCTGGGCCGGAACGCTGATCAGCTCGATCAGCGCTTGCGCGGCGCGGGCAGGCCAGGGTGAGGCCGCGACATGGTCGGCCAGCAGGAGCAGCCCGCCAGGGCGCAGCACCCGCGCCATCTCGGCCACGGCCTTGCGGTCGTCGGGAATCGCGCACAGCGAGAACGTGCAGACCACCGTGTCGAATGTCGCGTCGGGAAAGTCCAGTGCCTGCGCGTCACCCTGGCGCAGGTCCACCGCCCGGCCCAGCTGCCCGGCGCGGTGCCGGGCTATGTCCAGCATCGCCGGGCTCCACTCCACGCCGGTCAGCTGCACGCCGGCGGGATAGTGGGCGAGGTTCAGGCCGGTGCCGATGGCGACCTCCAGGACGTGCCCGGTGGCCCTGGAGCAGATCCAGTCGCGGCCGCCGGCGAACAGGTGCCGGTCGAAGAATCCCATCTGCTTGTCGTAGGAGCGCGCGTGCTTGTCCCAGTAGCGGCGCAGCTGCTCTTCGCGGCCTGCTTGCGGCATCGCCTGTTCCCTTTCCTTCTTGCTGATGCGGGTCATGGCCGCAACTGGCGCCGGGCCACTGGGGCCCGGCGGCGGGCCCATCCTGGAATCAGCCAGCCGTGCCGGGCCGCGCCCGGCGATGGCCACCTCGTATGGTGCGGTGCGGGTGTCGTTCATGGCTCCTGGCCTTTTACCGGTTGCCGATGCTGAGGCCGCGCGCCAGCCATACGGCCGCGAGCACGGTCAGGGTGAGAACCGCAAGCGCGGCGGCCGAGCCGGTGATCATCATTGCCACGCCGATTCCGTACATTCCGGCCATCATCTCCGGGCACATCCTTTCAGTTGCAGTGTTCGTTTCCGTTGTAGTGGTCGCTGGTTTTCCCGCCCGGCGTGGCGCTGGCCGGCCATCAGGCAGCGGCCGCCGCGGGCTCTGCGCACGGCCTTGCCTGCGCCGCCAGGTGACGTGGTGCGGCTGAAGCGGTGACGACCGGGATGGCGTCCGTGACCTGGCGCGGGCCTGCGTGTACCGCGGCCGACGGCTGGAACTCTGCGGCTGGCCTGCGGCCGCTGAGGGTGCGCAGGGCGATGACGCCGCCGGCCAGCATGAGGGCCGCCGCGGCGACCAGGGCCATCCCGGCGGCGACGGTCCGGTTCGCCCCGGCCCGACACGAGCGGGGGCAGGGTGGCCGATGCGGCCATCAATGATCCGGGCCGGTGCAGCGAAGTCGCGTCCGTGCGGCCGGTGCTGGCTGCTAGCTCAGCCGGGGCGCATCGGGTCACCGGTGAGAGGCCAGGACCGCGTGGTGGCCGGTGGATTGACCCGGCTGTGGGTCCGCGTGCACAAAGGGCGCGCCCCCGGGGCTAATGGAGATGGCACGCCCCGGGTCGGGACGAAGCCGGGTTGCTGGACTGGGTTGCGGCTATGCTCTGGGGCCTGAGCGAGACGGTTTCCCCGGGCAGGCCACTAGTGACTTGAAGCTGGTACAGGATGACGCAGAGGCGATCAGCTCCCGGCGTTCGCCGGCCGGCAGGCCCGGCCCCGGAATGAGCGACAGGACCCCGGAGGCCGCACCGCCGGGCCAGATTGACGCAGCGGCCACCGGCGGCGGGCAGCAGCCCCGCAGCCGTGGTTTGCTGCGTGCCGCGATGTTGGCCGGCGTCGTGACGGCGCTGCTTGCCGCTGTGGTGGTCTCGTCGGCGTACCTGATCGTCCGCCATGACCGGTCCTCGGCGCCGGGTCAGCTCCTGCGGCCATCGGGAATTCCGGCCAGCATCTCCACCAGCCTGGCCACCCTCATGGCGCTCACCCCGGTTCCCGCGACGCAGGCGCCCGGCTTCACCCTCACCGACCAGCGCGGGCGGACACTGTCACTGGCCGCCTTCCACGGCAAGGTCGTCGTGCTGGAGTTCATGGACCCCCACTGCACCGACATCTGCCCGATCGTGTCGAACGAGTTCATCGACGCCTACCACGACCTCGGACCGCTGGCAGGCAAAGTCGTGTTCGCCGCCGTCAACGTCAACCAGTACCACGCGGCCGTGCGGGACATGGCCCAGTACTCGAGCGAGCATCAGCTGACGACGATCCCGGACTGGCACTTCCTCACCGGGCCTGTCCCCCAGCTGCAGACGGTGTGGCGTGACTACAACGTCGAAGTACAAGCACCCAACCCCAATGCCGACATCGTGCACACCTCCGCCGTGTACTTCATCGACACCCAGGGCCGGGAGAAGTACCTCGCCTCCCCGATGACCGACCACACCAAGGCCGGGACGGCTTACCTTCCCGCCGACCAGATAGCCTCCTGGGGCCACGGCATCGCCCTCCTCGCCCGCCAGCTCGCACGCTGACCACTCCGGTGTACCTGTGGGTCGGGGCGCTGTTTCACCGCGGAGCGCTGGAAGCCGCGCGGCACCGCACCACCAACATGGACACCCTGGTCTCGCTCGGCACCACCGTGGCGTTCGGGTACTCGGCGATCGCCACCATCGCCCTGCCCTTTGTGCAGGTCATTTGGCGAGCAAGGAGACCCTCGTGTTCATGGTTCGGGTGAGGATCTGCGCGGCAACTGGGCCCATGGCCGTCCAGGGGTGGAAAGAGTGGTCGAGCCCGTCTGGGTCGTGTCGCCAGCCGTGAAGCTCGATGAGGATGCGCAAGGCGTGCAGGCTGGTGTACCAGTCGAGCAGCCGCTGGCCCGGGACCGCACCCCCGCCACGTCGGTAGGCGTCGAGGAAGCGCCGTGCGAGGGCGGTGCCCGCCGCGCCTATGACCGGGCGGAATGGCGCGGGGGCGGCGAGGGGCGGGTGGCGCAGCATGAGGGTGGTAAAGGCAAGGTCGTATGCCGGATCGGCAATGAGCGCGGAGGTCCAGTCGAGCAGTGTCCAGCGTTCCCCTTGGGTAAGGAGGTTGAACGGGTGGATGTCCCCGTGACCGATGACGGCTCGCCCGGCCGCCGGGAGGTGGCCGGCGAGCCAGCGGGCAGCGGCAGAGAGGTCGGTGCGGCCGAGCCGGCCTGCGGATTCGGCCAGGGTGGCCAGGAAGGCCGGCGCATCGCTGGACGCGACTACGCCGGCATCGGCGAGGGCGGCTCGCAGCGGGGCCGGGTCGAGGGTGTGCAGCCCGGAAGTGACGCGGCCGAGCAGGGCCGGGAGCTGGCGCACGAGGACCGGGAGGCGGCGCAGGGCGGCGATCCCGTCGAGCCCGGCGAGCAGCGGGGCGCCCGGCGCGTAGTCCATCAGCAAGAACGCACCGCCGACACCAGCGCCTGCTCCTCCGGCGAGTCGGACGGCGGGCACGGGGAAGCCCTGCCGTCCGATCTCCCGCTGGAAGACAGTTTCCTTCGCGGCCAGGGCCGCGTCGGGCATGACACGCAGTACGAGCGTGTCCGCCGCCGGCGCGACATTAGCGAGGCGTAGCAGGCTCATCGAGGCCCAGAACCCGCCGGCCAGCGGCTGCGGCGGGCAGGCGAGCTCGGCGCGCTCGAAGCCGGGCTCGGCCCGCAGCAACTCGACCAGCCGCCCGATCTCCTCGGCACCAACAATCACGGTATTTACCGTAACGGTATTTTCCGGTACTGTCGAGCCCATGAGCATGCCTGCCGCCGAGCCGGGCTGGCCGGTTGAGGTGCTGGCCGCCCGAGCCAGGCTGCCCGTGCGCACCATCCGCGAATACCAGACGATGCGGCTGCTCGAGCCGCCGGCGCGCCGGGGGCGGGTCGCCTTCTACGGCGAGGCGCACCTTCGGCGGCTGGCACTGATCGCCGGCCTCCAAGAGCGGGGCTACTCGCTGGCTGGCATCCGGGACCTGTGCGACGCATGGGCAACCGGCCAGGACCTGGCCGGTGTCCTCGCCGGCCCGGACGGCGCGCTCGCGGAGGAGGCGCCGGCCATCCTGAGCCGACATGAACTCGAAACCGCCCTATCGCGCCTGCCAGCCGACCGGATCGGCGAGCTCGTCGCGCTCGGCGTGGTCATCGAGCGCGGCGTGGACGAGTACTGCGTGCCGTCCCCCTCGCTGCTGGGCCTGCTGGACGACGCCATCGCGAACGGCGTAACCGTCGATGACGCGCTGGCGGTCGCGGGCGCGATTGCCACCGGGGTGCGGGGCATCGCCGGCGCGGTCGCGGCGGTGCTCACGGAGGCGCTCGGCGACCGGGCGGACGACGAGGCGACCGTGCAGCTATTGCGGCGCGGACGGGTGCTCGTGGCACAGGCGACGAGCCGGCTGCTGCTCCACGAGCTGGGCCTCGCGCTCGCTGAGCCCTCCGGCCGCCTGGCCGACCCGAAGGTGGCCGGACTGGCGGACCGGCTCCGCATCGATCGTGGCACGCCGTCCGCGGACGTCCGGGCACCGCGCCGGGCAGGGGGGCCACTCCATGGCGAATGAGGCACAGGCCGAGCACTGGAACAGTGCGGAGGTGAGCCACTGGATCACCCACCAGCTGCGCTACGACACCATGCTCGCCCCGTTCGGTGACCGGCTGCTCGCTGCCGCTCAAGTCGCCGGAGCCGATAGGGTACTCGACGTGGGCTGCGGCTGTGGTGCCACCACGCTGGAGGCCGGCCGTCGGGCACTGACCGGCACCGCCACCGGGCTGGATCTCTCAACGTCCATGCTGGAGGTGGCTCGCGGCCGGGTGGCCGAGGAAAGACTGAGCAACGTGTCATTCGTAGCCGGCGACGCCCAGACATACCCGCTCCCGGCCGACGGTTTCGACGTGGCCATCAGCCGGTTTGGGGTCATGTTCTTCGACGACCCCGAAGCTGCCTTCCTCAACCTGGCCGGCGCGCTGGCGCCCCGCGGCCGCCTGGCCTTCGTGTGCTGGCAGGACTTGCTCTCCAACCCGTTCATCACGGTCCCGGGACTTGCGCTCGCCGAGCATGCCGCGCCGCCGGACCCGGACCCGCCCGGCGCGCCGGGTATGTTCGCGCTCGCCGATCCCGAGCGCATCCGGTCACTGGTCGCCGGCGCGGGCCTCACCAAAGTAGCCATCGAGCCGTTGACGGAGGAGATCCTGCTGGGCGGAGGCGGCACCCTGGCCGACGCGGTCGAGTTCGTCCGCCACGGCCGTACGGGGCGCGCCGCGCTGGCCGGGGCGGACATAGCGACCCGGGACCGGGCCGTCGCCGCCGTGAGCGACGCGCTGGAACCCTACGTCACGGCCGGGGGCGTACGGATCGGGGCCGCCAGCTGGCTGGTCACCGCATGTCGCCCCTAAACGCTTCGTCGTGGCCCTGGCGACGCTGCTCGTCTGGCACCGGCGGCTGGTCACCGCGGGTTTGGCCTGCTGGGTCATGGGTGAGCCGCCAGGGCGAGTGCGGCTGGGTCTGGCGATAGGCGGCGTTGATGCGCAGCGCGTAGGCGGGTGCCCCGGGTGATTCGTGCACCCGGCCGAGGTAGGCGTGGCCGGTGAGGTGGCACCAGGCGGGCCAGGTCGATGGGCGCGGCGGGATCGCTCGCGATCAGGTGGATCACGGTTCCCGGCTCCAGCCTTGTGATGTGGCCGCGCAGCTCGATGAGAAGCGCGACGCAGGTTCGGTCGCCGCCGTCGATCACCATGGGCGGCGCATCCGGAGCGCTCATGGCATGCCGGCGGGCGGGGTAACCGGCGGGACAGGAGGGTGGGTGATGGCGCTGGCGGGGGTGCGGCGGTGCGTCTCGTACATCCGCAGCGCGACGACGAGCCCGGAGACGGCGGTGAGGACGGCGACGACCCAGATGGCCGCGGCCAGGCCGAGCAGGTCGGCGATCACCCCGGCGATGAGTGCACCGATGGCGAAGCCGCCGTCGCGCCACAGCCGGTAGACGCCGACCGCGGACGCCCGCCAGGCAGGGTGGGCGACGTCGCCGATGACGGCGAGCAGGGTGGGGTAGACCATGGCGGTGCCGGTTCCAAGGAGCAGGGCGCCGGCGGCCCACGGCCAGAAGCCGTGGGCCGCGGCGATGAAGGCGATGGCCGCGGCCTGGGTCCACATGCCCGCGGCGATCAGCCATTTGCGGCCGAGGCGGTCCGACAGGGCGCCGGTGACGAGCTGGCCGGCGCCCCACACCGCCGGGTAGAGCGCGACGAGGATGCCGATGCGGGCGACCGACAGGCCCCCGCGGGCGAAGAAGACCGGGAAAATGCCCCAGGCCAGCCCGTCGTTGAGGTTGTTGACCAGGCCGGCCTGGCTGGCGGCCGACAGGGCTTTCTCCTTGAAGGTGGTGAGCAGGAACACCTCGCGGGTGAACAGCCCGCCGTGGGCCTGCGCTGACGTGCCGGCATGGGTGCGGGCTTCCTGACGGGCGTGGCCCCGGGTCTCCCGCACGAACAGCGCAGACAGGCCAAGGCCGAGCCCGGCGAAGGCCATGCCCAGGAAGAACGGGTCCGGCCGCAGGCCGTAGCGGGCGGCGATGAACCCGGTCGCCAGCGCGGTGAAGGCCAGCGCGACGTACCCGGCGGCCTCGTTCAGGCCCATGGCCAGGCCCCGCCGGGCCGGCCCGACCAGGTCGATCTTCATGATGACCGTGGTGGACCAGGTGAGCCCCTGGTTGATGCCCAGCAGCACGTTGGCCGCGATGATCCAGCCCCAGCCCGGCCCGAAGGCCAGCAGGAACGGCACGGGCACGCCCGCGATCCACCCGGCCACCAGGACCGGCTTGCGCCCGGTACGGTCCGACAGGGTCCCGGCCACGAAGTTGGTGACGGCCTTCACCACTCCGAAGGCGACGATGAAGGTCAGCGCCGCGGTGAAGGCGTGCAGGCGGAACACCCGGGTGGCGAGCAGCGGCAGCACGGTGCGCTCCTGGCCGATCATCCCGCCGACGAGGGCGTTCACCCCGACCA
>DASWFT010000741.1:0-2746 GCA_036394075.1 Streptosporangiaceae bacterium | reverse complement strand
AGCGGCCGGGCCAAGACCACCGTAATGCGGGTGCTGACCACCCTCCTGGACCACCAGGCCTACCCGGCCAGGGACATCGCCGTCCTGTATGCCGAGAGATGGCAAATCGAAGTCGGCCACCGCTGGCACCTGTCAAGCTGCGCTGCTTTCTCATGGCTGTGTTCCCTGTTTCTCGCCGGGTTCGTGTTGCTGTTCTGGCGGTGCCCATCGGGCGCGGTTGTAGTAGCCGGGCGGGCGTGCCCGGCGTTCGCGTAGCTGGCGCGTCTGCTGCTCGTCGGCGGTGATGATCCAGTTCCTGGTTCCGGGGGCGTGGCGGGCGGTGATCCAGCCGCGGTAGATCCAGTTGTAGATGGTGACGGCGGGCATGCCGAGCTCGGCGGCGAGTCCGGGGACGGACCATTCGCCGGGTGCCAGGCCGGTGAGCACGGCGGGCCGCCCTTTCTGCGGGGCTCGGATGCCGTGCTGGCTGATCAGGGTGCGGACCTGCCCTGCGGTGAACCTGTCGGTCCGCTTGGGCGGCCGGTATCCCCCGGCGTTGAGGATGCCGGCGATCTGGCGGCTGTTGCGCCCGGTTCCGGCGAGCCCGGTGACGCGGTCCAGGAGCGCGGGAAAGTACGAGAGCTGGTCCAGGCGGGCGACCGGCCGGACGGCCTGTCCGCTGGTCTGGTGCCCGCCGGCCCAGGTGATGGTGACGTCGACGAGCTCGCTGTCCCCGGCGACGCTGACGGTGATGTCCTCGATCAGGATGCGCAGCAGTTCCTTGCGGTCGGCCTGCGTGGTCGACGGGGCGTTCCAGACTCGCGGGAGGTCGCCGGCCAGGGCCTGGATCGCCGTCCGCTCGGCGGCGGTGAGGACGGCCGGCTGCTGTTCGGTGAACCGCTGGCAGTCCGCTTCCAGCCGGGCCGTCTCGGCGAGAGCGGCCTCCCAGTCCGCTTCCAGCTGGCGGGCGACGAGCCTGTTCTCGGGTTCGGCGAGCTGGTACTGGCGGCGGGCGCGGCCGGCGGCGCAGCGGGCCCGCTCGATCCGCTGCCGCCACAGCTTGCCCAGCATGGCCCGCTCGTCCTCGGCCTGGGCGGCGGCGGCCATGGAGACCTCCAGCGCGGCCGGCGCCACCGCGTCCAGGACCTGCCGGGCGACCCAGCCGTCGAGCGGAGGGCCGGCGATGTGCTGGCAGCTGCCGCCGGTCCCGTAGTTCGACTGGTAGAAGGCGCACGTGTAGCTGTGCGCCGGGCGCGCGGCGCCCGGCCCGTCGTGATACCGGGCTGTCATGCGGTGCCCGCCGCACCGGCCGCAGCGCAGCAGCCCGGACAGCAGCGCCGAGCCGTCCCGCGGCGCGCCGGGCGTGGCCGCGGTCTGCCGGTTGGCGGCCATCCGGGCGATGTTCGCCTCGTGCTCCGCGGCGGTGATGTAGGCCGGCAGCCGCCCGGGCAGCAGGACCAGCCACTCGCCGCTGCTTTTCACCACGCGCCCGGTACTGGGCCGGCCCGGGACCTTCCGCCGCGGCTCGACCTGGCGGCGGCCGTAGGCGTAATAGCCGGCGTAGACCGGGTTGTGCAGCATGTTCTGCAGCGTCTCCCTGGTCGGGCGCCGCCACTCGAGTTCCCCCTTCGACGGGCCGGAATGCACCCGGACCGGCATCTGGATCTCCCGCTCGACCAGGTAGCGGAGTACCGCGTTGAGTGTCCCGAGCCGCGCGAAGGCGCTGAAGACGAGGCGGACCACGTGCTGCGCCTGCTCGTCGGGATCGAGGACAGCCTCGCCGGACGGCCGGCGCACGTAGCCGATCGGCAGCGGGATCGCGAGCTCGCCGCGCTCGGCCTTGGCGAGCTTGCCCGACAGCATCCGCTGCCGGATCAGGTACAGTTCCGCTTCGGACATAGTCCCTTTCAACCCCAGCAGCAGCCGGTCGTTGTAGTAACCGGGGTCGTAGACGCCGTCGGGATCGGCGAGCAGCACGCCGGACAGGCAGCACAGCTCCAGCAGCTGATGCCAGTCCCGGCCGGTCCGCGCCAGCCGGGACATCTCGATCCCCGGGACGACGCCCGCACGTCCCATCGTGACCTCCGCGACGAGCCTGGCAAAGCCCTTGCGGGAATCCGGCGTCGCGGCCGACACCCCGAGGTCGTCGTCGATCACCGTGACCTGCGACCGGGCCCAGCCCAGCGCGACGGCCCGCCCGGCCAGCGCGTACTGCAGCCGCGTCGACTCGGTGTGCTCAAGGACCTGCTGCCTGCTCGACTGGCGGACGTAAACCACCGCAGCCCGGTCCAGGTGCTCCGGGCGGATCTTCTGCTGCGGCTGCCCCCGCAGCCGGTAACCGGCCAGGCTCATCACGACCGCCCCCCGCCGTGCGGCCCGCTGCCCTGGCTGCCAGCAGCGCCAGCAGCGCTATCACCGCAGTCCGCCGGTCCGGCGGCAGGACCGTCCAGACCAGGGGATCGGGAGCCACCGCATTCCCGGTGCTCGGCCGCATCGCGCTCACCTGCTGCCGCTGACCGCAGACGGCGAACCGCCGTCGCCGCCTGCAACAGTGCTCCCACGCTCAGTATCGCCCCGGAATCAGGCACCTGACTAGAGACGATTTTAGGTTGAGGGGTATCAGCGGTGGCCGATTGAAATCGCGTTCCTTCACCTGAAGAAAACCGTCCGCGGCCCCCGCCGGGCGCTGCGCGGCCAGTCCCCGGAACTGGCCCGGCAGGAAGCCTGGGCACTGCTGCTCATCCACAACATCGTGGCCGCCGCGGCC
>DASWFT010000740.1:0-1679 GCA_036394075.1 Streptosporangiaceae bacterium | reverse complement strand
CCGCTGCAGGCCCGTCGTCAGCACCAGGTTCCGGTCTAGGCCCTGTCTGCTGCGGTTGCGGTCGTCGGGGGTGTGGTCAATCCATGGCAGCTTCCCGCTGAGCGCCAATTCCTCCAGTTCGCTGTCCTTCTCGGCTCGGTCCCCGATCAGGGGATGGGCCAGCGTCAGCACCTGGAAGGCCAGCACGGCGAAGGCAAAGGCGTCGGTCAGGCTGTCTTGCTCGGCGCGGCCGACTTTAAGCTCGGGCGCCGCGTAGCCTGCGGTGATATGCGCTGCGTCGGACATGTGGGCTTGGACGGACAGGTTATCGGGGTCAATCAGCCATACCTGGTCGTGTTCACGCTGTGCCGATACCAGGATGTTGCCCGGCGAGACGTCCCCGTACGCTAGGCCCCTGGCGTGCAGCCGGTCGAACGCCTCGGCTGCCAGGGCCAGCAGCCGCAGCGGCCTGCCGAGACCGCCTGTGGCCTGGAACCACTCTGCCATCGGCTCGCCGGGAGCCGCCAGCGAACCGATGGACGTCATCCCGGCCAGCAGTTCCATCGTGTAGCCAACCTCGGTGCCGACGAGCAGCGACAGCGGCCGGGCGATCGGGATGCCGCTCAGATCAAACCGCCGGACAACGGCAAGCCTGGTGCGCAGTTGGCCAGCGCTGTCTCCAGCCTGCGGCTTGAGGATCTTGGCAGCAGCGTGCTCTCCGGTCAGCGACCAGACCGCCCCTTGGCCGCCACTTCCGAGTTTCTCGTGGAGCTCTAGCGCCTCGCCCCGGTCGTCCTGGATTATGTCGCCAGCCCGGTAGCGCCGTCTGGCCTGCCGGCTGGTCGTCGCTGCGGTCATGCTCACCCGGCCCGAGAACCTCACCGACAGCCAGCGGGAGCTGTGCCACGAGCTCACGACGGCCTGCCCCGAGATGATCGAGACGGCCGGGTTCGTGCGCAGCTTCGCCGCATTCCTCACTCCGCGTGAGGACAACGCCGAATACCTCGAGGAATGGATCGCCGCCGTCCGCGCGACCGACCTGCCCCACCTGCACGCTTTCACCCGCGGCCTCGACCTGGACAAAGAAGCCGTGCACGCGGCCGTGACCCAGCCATACCACAACGGCGGGACCGAAGGCGTGAACACCAAAACGAAACGGATCATGAGGCAGATGCATGGCCGCGCCAGCTTCGCCCTCCTGAGGCATCGCATCCTGCTCGGATTACATAACGTACTGTCACCACCTAAAGTGCGCCAGAGCCGCTGAAAATTACAGTCCCGCTAGCGACCAAGGATCGCTAGGGAGACGGCTGGATCCGACAACCGCCGATCTACCAGGAGTCCCTTTTCCCCGGAGTTCAGCCTGCACGGATCACATCGCCACAACGCCCTGGCGGGACCTCGGCGCGGGCCGGACAATGCCAATAAAACGCCTGATCGGTCGTGAATGACCTTACCGGGGTCAACTGTGAGCGAACGGTGGATGAATTTCGTTGCTTCGGGGCATCTGGGGGATTTTGGGTCCTTGTGGTGGGCTTGGTTCGCGGAGACTAAAGATCTTTAATGCCGGGGGTTACCGGGCTGGTCACGGCCTGTCGGCGGTGTTATGCCGGGGTTATGAGGTATCTTGCGACACGCTGTCGCACGTGGTGAGTGAGCTGGTCAAGGAGGTCTGGCTGATGCCAGGGGCGTAGCTACGG
>DASWFT010000739.1:0-12953 GCA_036394075.1 Streptosporangiaceae bacterium | reverse complement strand
AAGGCCGGGCTGTCCTCCCCTTCCGCGGAGCGGGTCAGCCGGGCCGCGGGGCGCCCGCTCCCGGTGTCCACCCGCCAGATGCTGGGCTTGAAGGTCCGCCCGTCAGGGGCGAGGGCCGAGACGGTCACGGCCAGCCAGCTGCCGTCCGGCGAGAGCCTGAGCCCGGTGAGCCTGGGCATGGCCATGTAGTCACGGAGATCGTCGAATGACGTCACAGGGCCCCCTCTGGCTGGCCCTGCGCGATCACTGCGCGGGCGTTACCACCACGACCGGGATGGGCCTGGATGTCTTCGCCTGGTAACCGTCGTACCGGCCGTGGTTGTTGTCGTTGACAGCCTTCCACAGACGTGGATACGCGGGATCACCGGCGTTTACCACAGTGGCGCTGGCAGGTTCATGGGCGACAGTCAGTGTCCTTCCGTGATCATCGCGGCGCCGACCGTGGCGTTGGTCGCCTCGTCGATGAGGATCAGGCCACCGGTCTGCCTGTTCCGGCTGTACGGGTCGCAGAACAGCGGCTGGGTCAGCCGCAGGCTCACCCGGCCCACCTCGTTCAGCCCGAGGTTGGCGGCCGTCTCATCCCGGTGCAGGGTATTTACGTCCAGCCGGTAGTGCAGGTCGCGGACGATCGCCTTCACGGTGCGGGTGGTGTGCTTGACCACCAGCCGGTCCCGCTGGGCGAGGGTCCTGCTCTCGGACATCCAGCAGACCATCGCCTGCAGGTCCTGCGAGACCGACGGCTGGTTGTGCGGCCGGCAGATCATGTCCCCGCGCGAGATGTCCAGGTCGTCCTCGAGCACCAGGGTGGCCGACATCGGCGGGTATACCTCGGGCAGCGGGCCACGGGCGGTGTCGATGCGCTGGATCCTCGTGGTCAGCCCGGACGGCAGATGCATCACCTCATCGCCGGGCTTGAGCACGCCGCCCGCCACCTGGCCCGCGTATCCGCGGTAGTCATGCAACTCCGGGTCGGTGGCCTGGTGGGGCCTGATGACGTACTGCACCGGGAACCGCACATCGATCAGGTTCCGGTCGGAGGCGATGTGCACGTGCTCCAGGTGGTGCAGCAGCGATGGGCCATCGTGCCACGGCATGTTGGCCGACCGCTGCACCACGTTGTCGCCGTGCAGCGCGGAGATCGGCACGAAGGTGAGGTCACCGATCTCCAGCTTCGCCGCGAATGCGGCGAACTCCTCACTGATCCGCTCGAACACCGCCTGGTCGTAGTCGACCAGGTCCATCTTGTTGACCGCCAGCACCAGATGGGGCACACGGAGCAGAGTGGTGAGGAAGGCGTGCCGCCTGCTCTGCTCGGTGAGCCCGTTCCGGGCGTCCACCAGGACGATGGCGAGGTCGGCCGTGGAAGCGCCGGTCACCATGTTCCGGGTGTACTGGATATGACCAGGGGTGTCGGCGATGATGAATTTCCGCCGCGGCGTGGAGAAGTAGCGGTAGGCGACGTCGATCGTGATTCCCTGCTCCCGTTCGGCGCGCAGGCCGTCGGTGAGCAGGGCGAGGTTGGTGTAGTCCTCGCCCCGGGCGCGGCTGGTCCGCTCCACCGCCGCCAGCTGGTCCTCGAAGATCGCCTTGGAGTCGTAGAGCAGCCGCCCGATCAGCGTGCTCTTGCCATCATCGACGGAGCCCGCCGTGGCCAGTCGCAGGATGTCCATGGGCCTGCCCCCTTTCGCCGGCGCGGCACCAGCCGTGGACGTGACAGGCATCAGAAGTATCCTTCCCGCTTGCGGTCCTCCATGGCGGCCTCGCTGGCCCGGTCGTCGGCGCGGGTCTGGCCGCGCTCGGTGATCCGGGTAGCGCTGATCTCGGCGATGACCTCGGCGATGGTCGCGGCACTGGACTCCACCGCCCCGGTGCAGGTCATGTCGCCTACGGTGCGGTAGCGGACCCGGGACTCGAATACTGCCTCGTCCTCTCCCCTGGAGATGAACTCGTTGTCCGCGAGCAGGATGCCGTCCCGCTCGAACACGCTGCGGGAGTGCGCGAAATAGATGGACGGTATCTCCAGCTTCTCCTGGCCGATGTACTGCCAGATGTCCAGCTCGGTCCAGTTGGACAGCGGGAAGACCCTGATGTGCTCGCCCTTGCGGATCCGGGTGTTGAAGATGCTCCACAGCTCGGGGCGCTGGTTCTTCGGATCCCACTGGCCGAACTCGTCGCGGAAGGAGAAGACCCGCTCCTTGGCCCTGGCCTTCTCCTCGTCCCGGCGGCCACCCCCGAAGACGGCGTCGAACTGGTATTTCTCGATCGCGTCCAGCAGGGTGGTGGTCTGCAGCCGGTTACGGCTCGCCCGCCGGCCGGTCTCCTCGACGACCCGCCCCTCGTCGATGGACTCCTGGACTGAGGCCACGACGAGCTGCACCCCGGCCTCGGCGAGCCGGCGATCGCGGTACTCGAGCACCTCGGTGAAGTTGTGCCCGGTATCCACGTGCATGACCGGGAAGGGGATCCTCGCCGGCCAGAACGCCCGTTCCGCCAGGGCGAGCATGACGATCGAGTCCTTGCCGCCGGAGAACAGCAGCACCGGCCGCTCGAATTCGGCGGCGACCTCGCGCATCATGTGGATCGACTCGGCCTCCAGAACCTCAAGCTGTGAGGGCGAATAGTCCGAACGCGTCACTGACATCAGGCAGACTCCGGGTCGTCGGGCTTGGGTTGGGCGTGGGCAGGCAAGTCGGTAGCGGTGCCGCTCCCGGGCAGCACTCCCGGTGAGCAGTCCCGCTCCGGTACTAACCCCGGGCCAGGCCGATGGCTTCCAGCAACGGGCCAGCAAGTGCCGCTTGACAGATAAGAATATCCGGCAGCAGCGGGTCAGCCTGGTTGTAGACCAGCTCCGAACCGTCGACGCGGGACGCGTGCAGACCCGCCGCGAGCGCCACGGCAACCGGCGCCGCCGAGTCCCATTCGTACTGACCGCCGTCGTGCACGTAGGCATCTGCCTCACCGCGGATGACCGCCGCCGCCTTCGCCCCGGCCGAGCCAAGCGGCACCAGCTTGGCGTCGGTGGTTGCGCTCAGTCGCTGCAGGAACGCGGGTGGGCGGGTCCGGCTCACCACGATCCGCAGCGGCCGGTTTGGCACCAGCGCCGGCGGAGGCGGCTCCGCAGTGCTCAGCATGTCGCCCTGGGCGGGCAGGGCAACGGCCCCGGCGGTCAGCGCACCGCGTTCCCACAACGCGACGTGGACGGCCCAGTCGGTCCGGCCAGGCTCCCCGAACTCCCTCGTCCCGTCCAGGGGGTCCACGATCCAGACCCGGTCCGAGGAGAGCCGGGCCGGGTCATCCCGGCCCTCCTCGGATAGGACCGCGTCGTCAGGGCGCTGCCGGGCCAGTTCGGCGGCGAGGAACTCGTGTGACCGCCTGTCGCCGGCCTTCCGCAGATCATCGGCGTGGGCGGGCCGGGCGCGCAGGGCGAGCAAGCGCCGGCCCGCCTCGGCCGCAAGGTCACGGGCCAGGGTGTGGTCGTCGGATGTCATCTCCTCACCCGGACGCGGTACCCGTGCAGCTCGACGTGATGGCGGTATCTTCGCGTGACCAGTAGCCAGGCAGCCCACTGTAGGGGTTGGCGCCCGAGCGATCGGTCACGTAGACATTGCCGCCACCCCTGCTCCCAGACAGGGCGACGGCGCTAGCCAGATCCGAGGCGGGGGTCGCATAGATCGTGTGGGCGAACCTGGCCGCCGGATAATGCAGGGCCCAGCTGGGTACCTGGAGATCACGGTAGCTGGCGTAGGAGCCCTCGAACACCATCAGGACGTTGGCGATAGACATGTAACGCTGATCCGGGTATTCGCCGGGATTTAGCCACAGCGTGGCGCCGGGATTAACCGCGCGAATATAACTGGCCAGCGTCTGGTAATAGCCGAGCTGGTCCGCGCCATTTGCGGCCAGGTCGAGGAAGGTATCGGTGACGCCGTACCACGCCCGGTAGTTCCGGACGTCTGCTTCGACGGCCGCGGCCGGACGGTGACCGTAGTCCGTGGTCGCGTAGCCCAGCACCCTGGTCCCCGCGGCCTGCGCCTGCTTGACCACCGCCAGGAAGCCCGGTTCCGGGGCGCTGCCGGCACCCGTGCTCGTGATGTCCAGGATGATGGTATGCGGCGGTGGCTTGCTTTCTATGGCCTGCGTCCACTGGTCTCCAGGGGAGAAGAAGGCAGGAATGAACACCGCGCGGCACTGCCGGGCAGCCTGCGGCGAGCGGGCGGCCTGCGGCGAGTGGGCGGCCTGCGGCGAGTGGGCGTCACGCGTCGTGAGCTGCGTGGAGGCGGCGACTGCGACTCCGGCCAGCGCGATCAAGGCCAGCAGGATCAGCGCCGACCGCTGGCCGGCCCGGCCGAGGCGCCGCCCGCGGTGGTGATCGTCTCTAATCGTCCTTGACATTTCTGTTGTGGCCATGCCGGGGGCTCGATTGTCGTCTGATCTAGCGCGCGTCACTCGCCCAGCCAATCCGCCACCGGCCCAAGCCCGCCGGCGGGCAGCCGATCGTACGGGTTCGCCCCGCCGTGGTCGGTGATGTATACGGACGCCGCACGGCGCCGCGCGGCAAGCACGTACGCGTCGTCAAAATGCTCGCGTGGCACCGAGTACACCACATGGCAGAACTTGTCGGGCGACCGCGATCTTGTCCAGCGTGGCACGTCAAGCCGCAGGTAGGCGTGCCACGGGCCCTCGAACGTGCCGAGCACGTCAGCGTGCTCCGCGTAGGCCTCAACCGGGTGCGTGCCATGGTTGAACAGCACGACTGCAGCGCCCGCTTCCCGCGCGCGAGATGCGAGCGTGGCGTAGTGCCCGAGGTGCTCCACGGCGGCTGCGGCGCGGTCGAAGCACACCCCGCCCACGCCGTACCATTCCAGGTAGCGACCCAGATCAGCCAGGATCTCCGGCGCGGGCCGACGGCCGTAGTCGGTGTCCACGTAGCCGGCCACGGCAACCCCGGCGTCGCGCAGGCGCTCAAGTGCGGGATCGAAGGCCGTGTCCGGTCGCAGGCCTGGTCCGTCGGCGAGGTTAAGGATCACCAGCCGCACCTGCGGTGCATGCTCAGCCAGCGACTCCCAATAGTCAGGGCGCAAGGCCGGGTGGAAGTAGGCCGGCACGACCAGCCGCTGCTGCCCGAGCGCACGCGTGCCTTCAGCGTACAGCTGGGCCACGGCTTGCCTCCCACAGGTCAGTCAGGGATGTCGTCAGGTCACGACCCGGCCGCCAGTCTAGGTCCTGGAGAGCGCGCGTGATGCAGGCCTGCTGCCACGGCAGGCCTGCTGAGCGCGCCGATCCCGGCGCGTCCTCATGCACGGCCACGGTGCACCCGCTGATCGCAAGCAAGCTCTTGACCAGGGCGCGGGCCGGCACCCCGACGCCGCTGCCGATGTTGAGAACCGGGTGCGGCAGCGTCGGCGCGGCGGCCGCGGCGAGCGCCGCGTCGGCGACATCGCGTGCGTCGACGAAGTCCCGCACCACGTCCAGCGAGCCAAGCCGTACGGGGGTGCCGCGGGCCAGTGCCCGGCGCAGCTGGGCGGCCAGGCCCCCGGGCAGCCCGTCCTCCGGCGCCCTCGGGCCGACCGGGTTGAACACCCGCAGCACCACGGCGTCGAGGCCAGCCGTCCGAGCAAGCTCCACGAGCCGGGTGCCCCCGAGCTTGGTCGCCCCGTATGGCCCGGCCGGCCGGGGCGTGGCCGACTCGGCTACCGGAACGCCGGGCTCGGTGCGCCCGTACTCGGCAGCCGAGCCGAGATGCACCAGCCTGGCCGGCGCGCGGGACAGGAGCATCGCTGTGACCAGCGCATAGACGCCGGTGATGTTGGCTGCCGCCAGGACATCCGGGTCGCCCGCAGTCGCCCCAGCGCAGTTGATCACGGCGTCCGGGGCGACGGAGGTGATCACCGCGGCGATTCTCTCCGCGTCGTCCCCGGACAGGTCGAGCCGCTGGTGTGACGGCGAGCCGGGCAACCCGGACCGGCCGGCGGTCACGACCTCCAGACCGGCTGCGCTGGCCTGGTGCCGCACGTGCCGGCCGAGAAACCCGCTCGCGCCGATGATCAGGAGCCGCATCGGATCCCCCGCGGCGGCCATCGGCAGGGACCCGCGTGGATGGTGATGTGCACGGTCCGCCTAGACACGCCTTAGCTCACTGAGCTCACTGGTGGTATTCGTTGGCCTTGAAGCGCGCGAGGTTCGCTGGATCACAGAACCATTCGATGGTGGTGCGCAGGCCTTCGTCCCTGGTCAGGCGCGGGTGCCAGCCGGTGCGCTCGCGCAGCCTCGATGCGTCGCAGACCAGGCGCATCACCTCGGAGTCCTTGGGGCGCAGGCGCTGGGCATCCTCCACGATGTCTGCCTCCACTCCCATCAGCCTGGCGATATCCTCGGCCAGGCGGCCGATCGCGATGTCATCGCCGGGACCGCAATTGAACACCTCGCCGAAGACTGCCGAGCCCGGGGCGTCGCCGAGGTCCAGGAAAGCCTGGACGGTATCGGTGACATACGAGAAGTCGCGGGTCGGGTCCAGTGCACCCAGCTTGAGCTGGCGGGAGCCGCTCGCGAGCTGGGTGATGATCTGCGGGATGACGGCCCTGGTGGACTGGCGCGGGCCGAAGGTGTTGAACGGCCGCAGCGTCACCGCCGGGACCCCGAAGCTCAGATGGTAGGACTCCACCAGCTTGTCGGCGCCGACCTTGGAGGCAGCGTACGGTGACTGCGCCTGCAGCGGGTGCGTCTCGCTTATCGGCACTGTGCGCGCGGTGCCATAGGTCTCGCTCGTGGACGTGTGCACCAGCCTCGGGGTGCGGCAGGCGCGCACCGCCTCGAGCACATGCAGAGTGCCGATTGTGTTGGTGTCCACGAATGACCGCGGCGCGCTGTAGGAGTACGGGACCGATCCGATCGCGGCCAAGTGGTATACGACCTGCGCGCCTTCCACGAGTTCACGCACCGATGCAGGATCGCGCACATCGCCGAACACCACGTCAACCTGGCCGTTGATGTCTGCGCCCAGCGTGTCGAGCCAGCCGCTTGAGCTCCACATGTTGTAGAGCACCATCGCCCGCACCCGGCTTCCGCGCCGCACGAGCGCCTCCACCAGGTGAGAACCGATAAATCCTTCGGCACCCGTCACTGCGACGACATCGGTCATAGACGCACCTTCCTTGACTCTTAGGCCTTACCTGTCAGTTGACGGCCCAGCCCGGGCGGCCTAGTAGGCATTGCGCACCGCCCGGCCGAGTACGACCGCCGCATAGCCGCCGATCACGACGAGCAGTCCGGTGGCTGCGGCGACCTGCACGGGCAGGCCATGGTCCCGGAACGCCACCTCGACGGCCAGCGCTGTGGCGGCCGCGGCCAGCGGCAGGCCGCGGGCGCGGACAGCCTGCAGCAGCAGCGCGAGGAACATCGCCGCGCCCAGCGCCAGGTACGTGCCGACCTCGGGCATGAGTGCCCAGCGAGGGTGGACGAGCCCGGTCACCGCGGCGATACCGATCGCGGCGGCGGTCAGCGCGACCGCACCGGCGACGTACTCCAGCAACGCCCCCAGCAAGGCCAGCCGCGCCCGCCTGCCGAACTTGCGGGGTGCGAGGGTGGCCCGCAACAGCCGCTGCGTGCGCCGCCGGTACCGCAGCAGGCTCCACTCCGCGGTGCCCATGCTCAGCGATAGCGGTACCGCTACGAGCAGCGCTCCAACGTTGACACCTCCGTGGCCTCCAGGGCCCGCCAGGACCGGGAAGATCAGCAGCCCGGCCGCGACCAGACCGAAGCCGACGGCCGGCAGGGCCGCGCGCAACTCCGCCGCCACCAGCAGGCGTCCCGCCGACGGGCTTATCCGGCGCGTGAACGCAATGGCCAGGACAAGGGCCGCAATCACGGTGACGGCGAGCCCGGCCCAGGCCACGTGCACAAGCCCGGCTGGCTTGTGCAGTAGCAGGAAGGCGGCGCTGGCCAGCACGGCCGGGACGAGCGCGGCCAGCAGCCATCGCTGCGCGCCGAGCACCAGCAGCACGCAGGCCGCCAGCATGTACGCGCCTTCGCTCGCGCCGAACACGAGCACCGGGATTCGCGGGTGGACAACCACGGCGGTCGCCGTCATGGCGGCTGCGACCAGCGCCAGCCCAACGGCCAGGCCGACCCGCAGCACCCGCCGCGCCTGACCTGTGTCGGTCGCGCTGAGCCGCAGGTAGCCAATGGAGGCCAGACCCTGACTCAGCCCCCATCCGGCCAGCAGCGCCACCACCAGTACGGTCCGCGCCCCCGGCCCGGCCAGCAGGGCGCCCGCGGCGGGAAAGCACACCGCCGGCAGGGCGTAGAGCAGTCCACGCAGCGCCGGCTGGAACTTGCTAACGTGCCGCCAAGGGTCGGGGGGTGGCTCGGGCTCAGCGGGGCGGCGCGGCACCCGGAAGTACATCTCCTGGGCCAGCACGAACACGTCCACGCCCGCGCCGTAGCGCAGGCGTGCGGTACGGTCGCTGATCCCGGCGAACTCCAGCGCACTGGCAATCTCCAGCGCGTCCACGGCCGACTCACATATCTCGGCGAACTCGTCGCAGAGCGCCGCAATCGTGGGGGGCGGAAACTCATCCCCGATGTCGGCCGTAGCCAGCCGCTCCGGACCATCGACACGGATTGGCCGGGCCCGCGTCCGCCGGCTGCGGACCGACCCCTTGCCGGTGATGGCGCCGAATTCGAGCGTCTGCTCGTCCACGCTGACTGCCCGGCCCCCCGGCTGGATGGTCCCGAACTCCATCGCCTGCTCGTGTGCGCTGGCTGCCGGGCCCCCGGGCTGGACGGCGCCGAACTCTATCGCCTGCTCGTCTGCGCTGACTGCCGGGCCCCCGGGCTGGATTTGCGTGGGCCGCATGCTGGCGCCCTGGATGGCCTCCTCGACGCTCATCTCGCCGTCTCCGGGGAGAGTGCGTTGTCCCGCTCGGCTAGCTCACCCGGGAGCTGGGTGTCCTCCTCGCGGCTGGCTGGCGGGGCCGCCTCTCCGTCCGACCACTGCATGGACACGGCGTCCTTTTTCCGGCTGTGCCGTTCGTCGTAGTGCTTATTCCGCCCCCCGGCAGGCACCGGACCGCCGGAACCGAGGACCGTGTAGATCTCGTCATAAGCGCTGGTCGCGCGTTTCACCGTGAAATGCCTGAGCACACGCCTCCGGGCGGCGGAACCCAGGCGCCACCGCAGGCCAGGGTCCTGCAGCAGGGTGAGGCAGGCCTCAGCCAAGGCGGCCGGGTCGCGCGGCGGCACCACCAGGCCGGTCTCGTCCAGGGCCTCGGAGACCCCGCCTACGTCGGTGGCCACGCAGGGCCGCCCGCACGCCATCGCCTCGATCAGCGTGTAGGGGATGCCTTCGGTAATGCTGCTCAGCACCACAACCCGGGCGGCCGCATAGGCGTCACGGACGTCGGCCACCCGGCCTTCGAACGTGACCTCTCCGGCGATGCCGAGCTCCGCCGCCAGGGCGACGCAGCGCTGCAGGTACGCCTCGCCGCCCGGGGGGGGCGAGCCGAATAGGCGCAGCCGTGCCTCCGGCATCTGGGCGAGCACCAGTGCGAACGCTCGCAGCAGCGTCTCCAGGTCCTTGACCGGGTCCACGCGGCCGACCCATACGATGGTCGCGACCGGCGGCTCGCCGTCGAAGGTAGGGAAGTCGGCCGGGTTCACGCCGTTGTAGACGGTGGTGATCCGGGCCGGGTCTGCGCCCAGCATCTCCTCCCACCGCTGGTTGTGGCCGTTGCCCGGCGTGATCAGGTCGGCCTCGTCGTAGCCGACGGCGCACAGGCGGCGCAGGAACCGCAGGAGCAGTTCCTTCACCGGCCACCGGTACGCGGCCCGGCGGACGTGCATGTACTGCTCGCGCATGTAGAGGCCGTGCTCGGTGACGATCAAGGCCGTCCCATAACGCCATTTGGCGGCCAGCGCCGGCAGTATGCCCAGGCCGTTAGTGACGGCGTGCACCACGTCGGCCCGCACGGGGGGGTGCGACAGCGGGCGGAGGGAGTGCTCAATCAGCTGCATCGCAGTGATCACGTCGTGCAGGGTCGGGGTGACATTCGCCGCACTCGCCGACCAGCGCGCGGACTTCGTCCCGGCCGACGCGAGGTCCTTCGAGGCGGACGCGGGGTCCGGCCAACGCTCCCGCCAGGCGTTGCTCAGCAGGTGCACCGCCTGCTCGCTGGCGAGGGCGGCGGACAGGTTCCTGGCCTGGGCGTACTCGAACATCTCGTACAGCACGCCGACGAAACGGTCCTGGGCAACCGTCGGCGGGATGAGCAGGACTTCGATCAGCTCGCGCAGCATCGGGCCGACCGGGGACCGCGTCAGCCTGGGCCAGGCTGACGATGACGGCGGCGAGCCCCACAGCGGGATCTTCTGGACGGATGACACGTTCTCCGGGAGTTGCCACCGCATCGGCTCGGCGCCCGTGGCGACCAGGGCAACCAGCAGGAAGTCATAGTCAGGCATCCCCCGGATGAGCTGGTCGGTCCACACACTCACCCCGCCAAGCTGGTATGGATAGGTGCCCTCCGCCGTCAGTGCCACCTGCATCTCAGTTCACACCACCTGACAGGTAGGGGGCCGAGTTGAGGGCCAGCTTGAGCGGACGCGAACCGAGCGTCGTGTAGCTGGAACGCTCGCCGGCGTACGGACTGCCGAAGGCCAGCCCGGCCGCCGATCCCACCGTGGTCCCCGCCGGGACCGTGACCGGCACCACCGTGCCCGGCGGGCCGCTGACGGTGACCGTGTTGCCCTGCACCCAGGCGCTGACGGTGCCCGCGCGCAGGGCCTGGGCCCACTGGGCCTGGTTGTGCAGGACCGCCCCGTCCCCTGACATCGGGAGGTTGACGATCGGGGCGCTGGCGCCGTAGACGGCCCGGTAAGCGGACAGGACGCCATCCATCACCGGGTAACCAAGCCGGTCGGCGGTCAGGTTGGACTGGTGCATGAAGAACGGCCGGGGGTCGTTGTTCAGGACCGCCCGATAAACGATCTGGACCTGCCCCGGCACGATGAAGGACGTCCAGCCGGTCTTCGGATCCAGCGGCTGGAGGCAGCGCGTGGTCTTGCTGCTCTGGCACCGCCCGCTGCCGCCGTCGGCCTTCGAGGTGTTGAACCAGTTGAACTCGTTGACCTCGTTGGCCACGGTGTCGACGTCGTACCCCACGTCGATCGGGTGCCGGGGCACGCCGAGGGCTGCACCGATGTGGCGCTGGCTCAGCTCGCGCGACGCGTCCATGGCCACCCACTTGATCTTGTCCGGGCCCATGGCGTTGTCCAGAGCGGGGTTGTCCACTGGTTGCTGGGGCAGGATCCGCAGCCCCGAGTACTCGCCGGAGGCCAGCACTCCGGGCTCGGCGGGGATCCCGTTCCGCCTGGCCCAGCTGAAGTTGTCGAAGATCTGACTGTTAATGAGGCTGGTGCCGGCCGCCCACACGATGCGGCCGCCCGACTCCACGCACTTCCAGGGCACCACGCTGAAGTCCTGCTGACAGCCGAAGTACGCGTGGGTGTAGGTGTGGTTGACCCAGTAGAAATCCTTGGCCACCGGCCGGGTCGCCACTAGCAGCGGATCGACCCCGTTAACCCGGAACCGGACCGAGGCCCCCCCGTTGTACAGGAACTCGATGGCGAAGTTGTGCTGCTTTTCCCATTGCACGGCGTACGTCACGTCGGCCGGGGTCATCCGGATCGTGGCGGTCTGCGGCGTGCCCTTCGGGCAGACGCTGTCCCCGGGCGTGCAGTGACCGATAGTGCTCCACTGCGCGTCGCCGAGGATCATGTCGTCGTAGGCGACGTCGAGGTAGTTGCGCCAGTCGCCTAGATGCACGCCGCGGGTGAGCCAGTCCACGATGCCGTGGGCCAGGTAGTGGAACTGCTCCTGGTAGTAGCCATAGCCGAAGCCCATGACGAGTTCCTGGCGTCCTGCGTGGTCGTACTGCCACACGAGCGTGGCGCTGCCGGATGACTGCGGGATCGCCGCGGTCAGCAGCGGCGTGGCGCCGCCGCCCGGCACGGGCTGGGCCAGGTAGCCGAACGGTGCCGGGCCGGCCGCCCCCCCGCTGAACGGGAACGTTCCGTTGAGGTAACCGAACCCGGCGGTGGCGCCAGCCGAAGTCACGCCCACGGTGCCGCTGAGCGGCCCGCTGTAAACCGGTGCGTTCATCCCGATATTGGGCTTCGGGGGAGCGTAGGCGTCTACCTGGCGCACCCCGAACTTGTGCTCATACGCGGCCAGCGCGGCTTCCTCGGCCCCGGACAGCGAAGGGGTGGCACTCGGCAGCACGATCCCGTCGAAATTGCCTCCCGTCGTGCCGTCGGGAAGGGTGCGGGAAAGAAACGCGCTGGTGATGGCCGGCCGGGAGGAATCGTGGAGGTTAACGACCGTGAACGGCATGCCCTCGGTGGTCAACTGCTGGCGGACGGCCTCGACCGGCGGCGTGCCGTCGGTCACCACGAGCACATTCAGGTTCACGCCGCCGTGCGGGCCGACGGGCGCAGCCGTGGGCACGGCCGCCTTGTGGGCGGCGGGCTTGGCCGGCGCTGCCCCCTGACAGCCCCCGGCCACGAGGCCGACAACAGCCAGGACGGCACCGAGCAGGGTCGCCGCAGACCGCCGTGACCCTCTCAGGTTCCGCACCGCCATTCCTTCCCGCTGCCCGCTGGCTCGCGCCCGGCGGCCTGGCTCGTTTTGTCCGCAGATCGTACTGTCTGTGGCCGGCCGCCGCGTCAGCCTCCGCCGTCCGTGGCCTGGCCGGCCGCGCTGGCCTCCGGCACCGGGCTGGCCGGCGGGAGGGTCTGCGGCGCAGTCGGCGTACGGCGCGCCACTGCCCGCCGCACGCGTCCCGGCCGCTGGGCCAGGACCTGCTCGTAGAGGTCGTCGATCCGGCGGACGACTGAGTCCATGCCGTAGCGCTCGAACACCGCGCTGTCCACGTCGCGTGACCTCGGGCCCGCCTCGA
>DASWFT010000738.1:0-27468 GCA_036394075.1 Streptosporangiaceae bacterium | reverse complement strand
GCTTCGGCGATGACGAGGTCAGTGCGCGCCTCCCAGACAGCCCGTCCCTGGGTCCGAAATAGCCGGCGCGCTCGACGTGCCCGTTCGCTGGCGTGAGCCGGTTGGCCTGCGGCCAGGGCGGCGGTGGCGGCTGTGAAGAGCAACTCCGCCCTCTTGTACGCGATCCCTCCGCCTGGAGGTATCCGGCTGAGCGCGGTGTCGGTCTCTCGCGCCGCTTCTCCTGCCAGCCCAGCGGCCAGCAGCGCCGAGCAGCGGTCGATGGCGAGGTCGGGGTTGGTCTCGCCCAGCGCGTCGTAGCGGCTCCCGGCTTCGTCGAAGTAGGTAAGCGCTTGGGGAAGGTCGCCGCGGCTCAGCGCGGCCAGTCCGCGGTTATGCCGGGCCTTGGCGTACTCAAGTTCCTGCCCGCTGGTTGCGAGCAGTTCCTCGGCACGGGCGAAGTCTGCGCCCGCGCGCCCGGGGAGGCCGAGCCCGAGGAAGACCTCGGCTCGATGGGTCAGTGACCGTGCCTCCCACACCGTGTCGCCCGCCCGGCGGAGGTAAGGCAGAGCGCGGCACAGGTCCTCGTGCGCCTCGTGAAAGCGGCCCATGTGCAAGAGGACGTTGGCGCGCCGCATCAGCACTCGTCCGGCCGCACCGCCGCGTGAGGCCTCCACGGCCCGGTCCAGAACAGCCAGTCCCTGCTGGGTGCGGCCCGTCCACGCAAGCGTGGCCCCCAAGGTCGCCTGCACGTCGACCTCACGCTCGGGCCGGCCTGACGCGCGGGCCAGCCTCGCCCCCTTCCTCAGCTCGACGATCGCTCCTGGGAGGTCCCCGTGGTCGCGCAGGACGATCCCGATCGCCTGGTGAGCCAGTGAGGCGTCGTACGCGCCGGGCCGGCCGGCCAGCACGGACCGCGCCGCGCGCAGGGCGTCCCTAGGCCTGGACACAGCGAGCGGCAGGAGCTGGGCCGGGTCGAACAGCCGGTTTTCCGTGTCAGGATCTCCCGACGTCATGCAAATGATGGTAAACACTTCACCAAGCCAATTAAATGTGAGATGAGGCCGAGCATGTCGATTCGTGACGAAGGGCGCGACGGGCCGCGAAGCAGTCTCGACGCGCAGATCAGCCTGATCTTGTCCGGCATCACCGATGTCCAGGAGGGCCTGGAAGGCGCGGCGGCCTGGCCGCCCGATTGGGCCGAGCAAGGTGATGTTGACTACCTCTATCGACAACGCACCCTTCTTGTTCGTGACGCCGACGCTGAGCGAGTCCAGGCAATCGTGCCGAGCTTGCCAGTGGAACACGCCAACAACCTGCGCGGCCTGACCCGTCTCGAGTTCACCGGTGAAGAAACCCGGAGCATGGAGGAGGTCTGCACCGCCGTGGACCGGGTGGTCGGCGAGGGGGTGGCCACACCCGACCACATCCTCTACCTGTGCACCACCACCTGCTGTCCGGCCACGGAGCCGGAGGAGGTCCGGGCTGACCCGCCGCCCGACCCGGGTGTGTCCACGGAGCCGTGCGACGGCGACGGTGTCCTCGTGGCCGTTCTGGATAGCGGCTGGCTGCGGGACGCAGCAACGCAGCACTACTGGCTGGCCGGCGTCGATGGCCAGGACGAGAACCCGATCGGCGGCAGCCCACCTCGCATCCTTCCCTATGCGGGCCACGGGACCTTCGTGGCCGGCGTCGCGCGGACCATGGCGCCCAGGGCCGACGTGCGGGTGGGCAGGACGTTCGAAAAAGTGGGCGCAGGCTACGAGTCTGACCTGGTCAAGCAGGTATCCGACGCGCTCAAAGGAGGCGCGGAGGTCATCTCGCTCGACTTCGGCAGCAACACCAGGAAGGACATCGCTTCGCTGGGTTTCGACATCGTCGGAGAGCAACTGCGAAACTACCCCGGCGTCGTGCTGGTGGCAGCCGCGGGGAACGACGCGTCGAGGCGCAAGTTCTGGCCCGCGGCTTTCCCCTGGGCGGTGGGCGTGGGCGCGCTCAGCGCTAACTGGCGCAGCAGGGCGTACTTCAGCAACTACGGGCCGTGGGTAGATGTATTCGCGCCGGGAGAGGGACTGGTCAACGCCTTTGCGACCGGGCCATACCTGTGCACTGAGCCACCGCACGTTGGCGAGCAGCGGAACTTCGACGGCATGGCTCGCTGGAGCGGAACATCCTTCTCGACGCCGCTCGTCGCCGGGCTTGTCGCGGCGCGCATGTCGGAGACTGGCGAGAACGGCACCCAGGCCGCGGAGGCGTTGCTGGCCCGAGCTCGCGCTCAAGCCATCCGTGGTGTGGGACCCGTGATCTTCCCGGGGCAGGCTTGTGACGACCGAGATGACCGCTGCCCGCACCACCACTGTCACGAACGCTCAACCCACTGCTGCCGACGGTGACATCGTCCTGCCGCCTGGCTGCACGGATAACACTCTCATCCACCGGCAACTCCCGCAGCGCGGCGCGTAGCTCGTGCAGCAGTTCGTCGTCACCCCAAAACGGCATCGAATTCACCAATTCTTCTCATATGATGATAAGACGCCGGTATCGCGTTCCCGATCGGCCGGGAAGTGGCGCGAACCGCCTCTTGACTAGGACAGAGCCGCCAGGCGACCTGTTAATACGCTCGCCGTCGGACCCCGGCGTTCGACGAGATCCGTGAAGGCCTCACGGCCCTGTGCGTTGTCCACGCCGGACTCCGGGACCGGGCACGCAGAGTGGCCTGGCCCGCGAGCCTCGCATACAGACGCACCGAGCAGGTCACCATCGAGCAGGCTTCGCGGGCATGCTCGTTAAGTAAATATTGGAGCCTTTATTTGACGGAATGCGTGAGGCTTGTATGCATCGCACCGGCTGCAGGCGGAACCTGCTGGGCACGGTGAGCGGTGACGTGGACGAGATCGCCAAGGCTGCGGTGGCGGCACAGCGGCCTGTCGTACGGCTCGTGGCGGTGGCCGTAGATCGTCACCTCGGCTTCAAGGCGGTACAGCCCGGGAGGCAGCGGCTGGCCGCCCAGGTTCAGGCAGATCGCCTCGTCTATCGTGGCGACTCCGCTGGCTGTGGCGACGGGATAGCGGGCGTTGTCGCTAACGGAACGAGCAGCGACCTCAGCGATGAAGTCGACAGGGCCAGCGTCGGCACGGTCGAAAGGGGCGACCTGTAGGGCCATGCGAACCGTCGTCGGCTGGCCGGCGAGCCTGAAGGTGCCGTGGGTACCTTTCTCGGCTGGACCCGGCCCGTCGACATGGATGGGCGACGCCTCCGGGGCCTGCGGTTCGGTCGGCCGGGCGGCCGGGGTGTCGAGCGCCGCCTTGCTGCGGATGACGGCGATGAGGTGCTGTTCATCCCATCCGGGCCAGCTGTCTTCGGCATCGGTCTGGTAGTGGCGGGCCTTGGTGCGCCGGACAGTGTTGTCGGCGTCGATAAGTAGCTCGACATGGAAGGTGGCGTAGGTCTGATGGCCCTCGGGATCGGTCTGATGGCCCTCGGGATCGATGGGGACATCGCTGGCCAGCCGCCGCGCTTGACCGATCCAGTCCTGACCGGCGATTCTCTCCGGGGACACGTGGACCACCGCGCCGAGCCGTTCTTGGGTGAAGGAGGCCAGGTCCCGATATCTGCTCACCCCAGCCTCGGCGAGACGGGTGGCCAGAGCAGGGCCGATGCCGGCGATCTTCTGCATATCGTCGGCCGCTGGCTGCGGCGAGCCAGGCTCAGGATCGCGACTCTTGCGCATGGGGTGCCTCCAGTGTCGGCTGTGTTGTTGGCGATTGGGTGGAGCCTGTGGCCGGGCGGCTCAGGACAAGCACACCGCCGACGTCACGGCCGAGGGCCGTGCCCGTGGCTGCGGCGCCCGGCCGTGCTGCCGGATGAACGGGTTAGGGCGCGTCTCGTAGATCTTCAGCCTGCTGCGCGTCCGCCGGAGGGCGCCTCGCGGCGTTGTCGTCGTCGCCAATAGCTCCGCTATTGGCTCCTCCTCCGCCTTGCGAGCCATCCCTCCGGACGGCCGCTCGCGACGGCCAAGATCTACGAGACGCGCCCCTAGTTTGTCTCCTTGACGGTCGGCGTGACTTTCACCGGGCTGGACTGGGCGTAGCCCACGTTTTCGGTGAGCTGCTGGTCGAGGGGTGGTGGCGTCGTCGCGCCCTGGGGTGAATGGTTGATGGTCACGACGAACTGGTAGACGCCGAGCGACACGCTGTTGCCGGGCTGATTGAACGTCGCTGTGTAGTCCTTCTGGCATCCGACGACGGGGATGTTCACGGTCGCCCCGATCTGACCGTGGGTCGTCCCGACTCCGTCGATGTCGTCGATATACAGGGTGACCTGCCAGGTCCCGCCGAGGCTGCAGAGCCCCGCGCCGGTCACCTGCCAGTCGACCTTGACCGCATAGGGGTCGTCCTCCTCAAGAAGAAGCGTCGCCTCGTTGTTCTCCGTCGGGTCCAGCACCGTGAGCCCCGTGATCGTGCCGTCGAGGATGCCCGGGATGCCGAAGTCGGTTGCGTAGGTCTGGAAAGAGGTCTGGAAGGGTTGCGCCATCGGATTGGTCCTTTCTTGACTGACGGTTGACGCTCACTGTTCCGTCCCGCCGTTAAGCAGCGTCGTTCACGCGCTTAATTAGCCAAACGATTGAATTAAGCCGGTGTCGCCATCGGAACCTGGGCCGGCTCACACCTCTGACCTGCGCCTGATGCGGGCGGCGAGCTCGGTTGTCGTCGGGGCCGGCGGCAGGTGGAGTTCGGCCTGCAGCGTGGCGACGAAGGAGTGGAATTGACGGAGAGCGAGCTGGGGCTGGCCGAGGCGGCTGTGGCAGCGCATGAGCAGGCGCTGAGTGTCCTCCCGGCAGTTGTCACAGGCCAGCAGCTTCCGGCACACGTCGGCGCAGCCGCTGTAGTCGCCGGCGTCGAATCGGAGGCGGCCGAGCTGGTCGAGGCAGTCAAGATAGGCGAGCCTCAGGTGTTCACGGGTGACGTGTGCCCACTGCTCGTACGGGTCATCGGCGAGGAACTCGCCCTGGTAGAGCCCGATCGCGGCCTCGAAGCCCGCCTGTGCCGCAGCCGGGTCATCGCTGGTCAGGTACTGGCGGGCTGACTTCAGCCGGTCCTCGAAGGCATCGACGTCGACCCAGATGTCCAGAGCGGGCTCGACGAAGTAGCTGCCGTCCTGGTAGATCACGACCGCGTGATCCCCGGCCGCGGCGCGCAGAGACTGGCGGAGCCCGTGGATGGCGACGTTGAGGCTGTTGCGGGCGGCATCGGGCTCGGCATCGGGCCAGAACACGTTCATCAGGCTCTCGCGCCGGACCCTGCTGTGACGGTGGACGACGAGGTACTCAAACACCGCGCGGCCCCGGCCCGACACCCATTTCCCGACCGGGCGCTCACCGAACACCACCTGTAGCTCGCCGAGCAGGTGGACGGTCACGGCGCGCGGCGTGTCGATCGCGGGATCGATCGTGGGAGGGGCAGGCGCTGACAGCCCGGCTGACTCGGATGCGGATCCTGGCGCCCGCTGGAGCGCGGACGCTGGCGCCGGTACGGACGGATGAGGTGAACCTGAGGAACGGCCTGTCTTGCCTGACCAGCGGTCGCTCTTGCCTGCCCGGCGGCCGCCTGGCTTGAGGTACCACCACCGCCGTGTGGGCTGTCCGGCCACGGGCTCTTCCGGCCGGCGCTGGATCGCCGACGTTCGGCTGGCCAGGTCCTGACCGAGCCGGGTCACGCTTGGCCAGCATCCCCCGGCCGCTAGGTCACCGGCAACGCCTGCCGCGGTGTCGGCGGCCCGGCCGAGCTCGCCCGCTTCCAGGTAGAGATCAACGGCACGATCTGTGACTCCGTGTCCAGCCAGGTGATCAGCGAGGAGGGTCAACGACGCCGGGTCGAGTGCGGCGGCAACCCCGATGGACCGTAGCGGTGCCCGCCATGCCGGGACGACCTGCTTCCAGCCCTCGGTGAGATCCAGCCACCAGTTCTCGTCCCACCGCACCGAACTGTGCCCCAGGGCGGTGCCCATACTCGGGTGCCAGACACCGAGCCTGAGAGCTCCGGCGAGGGCGATCCGGGTGTCCTCGCTGGTGCGGACCAGCATGCTCCGGCCCAGCTTCGTGAGCAGTTCGGCACCGCTCGCCGCGGCCGCGACGGCCGCATCGAAGGCCTCGCATCCGGTCACCGCGCTGGCGGAGAGGGTGGCGCGCAAGGCGCCAGCCGCGCCGCCGGTGATGGCGACTATCCGACTGAGAACCGCGTGCGACAGGCTTACGTGGAGCGTCTCGGCGACGAGCGCGGCGGCGCTGGGATCCAGCCGCAGCTGTCGCGGCCCGAGGATCAGGCCGTCCGGAGCCAGGCGCCGCTGGTCCCACTCCGTGCCGCTGATGAGCAGGATGTCCAGATTTTCCCGCAGGGCCGGCACGAGGACCGACCCGAGCAGGTCGAGCGTTGCCGCGCTTTCCCGGTCGAGGTGCTCGGCGCCTTCCATGACGACAACCGCTGGCTGCTCCGTCACCGCCCCCAGCGTGGCGCTCAGCAGCCGGTAGGCCTGTCCCCAGTCGCCTCGGCGGCCTTGCCGGGCAGCGGCCTCGGCGATCCCGGCCGAGGCGGCCGCGTCGAGCCGGCCGAGAGCACCAAGCAGCGTTAGCAGCAGCGCTCCCGGATCACCGTCGGCGGCTCCGAGACGGATCCAGACGACCGCCGCGTAACGCTCCTGGACCATCGCGGCGACATTGTCGAGCATCAGGGCGTCACACGGTGCGGCGAGCGCGGCCAGGCGGGTCCCGCTCATGGCCCCGAGAGCGGGCCAGGCGGGCAGTGGCTGCCCGGGACGCGGAACGGCGTAGCGGCCCGCCAACCTCCTCAAGCCGCCAGGTCCCATCGCAGTCGAACCCCCTGATGAGAAGACACGCAAGCCCGCGTCCTGATACGTACCGGTTCTGCGTTGGGCGCGTTGTAACGTAGCGAATTGGCACGTTCAAGCGATCCCTGGATTCGTCAGGAGCCCAGCGGGTGACGACTCTCTACGAGCACGCCGGCGGAAGATGAGGCCCTGCATCGCCTCGAAGAATTGTTCTACACCAAGGTGCTCAATGATCCCGTGCTGCGCCCCTTGTTTCATCAGCGCCAGCCTCATCACGTCGAGCACTTGACCTGGTTCACCGCTGAGTCGTTCGGCGGCCCTGACCGCTTCACTCACGAGCTGGGGTTCGAGTACCTGATCAAGGCGCATCGTCACCTCAATATCACCGACGAGCAGCGGGACCGGTTCGTAGCGCTCTACTTGGAGGCGCTCGACGAGGCCGGCTTGCCGGACGACGAGCCGTTTCGCGAGGCGGTGCGATCCCACGTCGAGTTTGGCTCTGGCGTCGCACAGCAGAACTCCCACGCCGAAACCGACGACCAGCTGCATCCGTTGCGCGAGGTGCCGCGGTGGCAATGGCCGGGGGACTGACGCCCAGGTCAACCGGCCAGGAATAGTCTCGGCTCGCCTGCGTAGGCGAGGTATAGGCGGTCGCGGCACTGATGGCGCTATTCCGGACGGGCGGGCGGCGGCCGAGCGGCAGCCGCCACGTGGCCGCAGGCCGGTGGCCGCAGTCGCCTGGCCGGCCAGGCTTGACGTCCTATACCTTGAGTAACTAGTGGTGATGTGTCACTTACCGGGACGCTGCGACCTGAGATGATGCTCTCTCAGCGAAGATGCTCTCCCAGCCAAGAGACGAGCATGTTCCCGGTTCACGCGGCGCGCCTGGTGTCGGCGACGGGCGGACCAGCCGATGGAGGGGGTTCCAGTGCCGTACATGGCGGAAATCAGCCGTACCAACCCGTCCTGTTTCATCTTCCTCGTCGATCAGTCAGCTTCCATGGTTGATCCGATCGGCGGCGAAGCCCGCGTGAGCAAAGCGGACGTGGTCGCTGACGCCCTGAACCGCTTGCTACGGGAACTCGCCATCCGGTGCGCGAAGGAGGAGGGCGTGCGTGACTACTTCTACGTCGCCGTTGTCGGCTATGGCGGCCGATCCGCGCAGGGCGCATTTGGCGGGGCCCTACAGGGCCAGGATCTCGTCCCGATCAGCCAGGTAGCCGAGCACCCCCTGCGCGTCGATCAGCGCACCAAGTTGACGCCGGATGGAGCAGGCGGGGTGATTGAGCTAAAGACCGACTTCCCGGTCTGGGTGGAGGCGCAAGCGAACGGGGCCACGCCGATGTGCCAGGCTCTCATGCGCGCGAGGGATCTGCTTTCGGCCTGGATCGTAGAGCATCCGCGCGGCTTCCCGCCAATCGTGCTCAACCTCACCGACGGCGAGGCCAACGACGGCGATCCGCTGGATGCCGCTCAGCGGTTGACGCAACTGCGGACCGACGACGGGACAGTGCTTTTGTTCAACCTCCACATATCTGACGCTGGCGGCTCGCCCATCACTTTTCCAGCCGATACGTCAAAGTTGCCGAACGTCTATGCGCGGAGCCTCTTCGAAATGTCCAGCGAGCTGCCGCCGCACATGCGTTCATACGCGGCTAACAATCACTATGAGGTAACCGAGGGTAGCCGGGGCTTCGTCTACAACTCCGACATGGTGTCCCTCGTGCAATTCCTCGACATCGGTACCCGCGCCCTAGCGTTGCGATAGTCACATGAGGGCGAGCGTCATCGCCTACTGGGCACCCAAGGAAGGAAGCTCAGCCGCCGAATACGAGGACGCCTGGCGGGTCCTGCCCGGTACTGGCGATGAGGTCCCGGGTGACTGGGTCGGTGTCGCTGTCGCTGATGGCGCTACAGAGAGCCTGCTCGCCCGGCAATGGGCAACCATGATGGCAGGCGAGTTCGTGGCGGCATCCGTGGCAGCTCGCGATGCTTATTTATTTGCCGAAACGGCTGTCGCCTTGTCAGCCCGATGGCCGGGTGTCGTGGACTCCTACGTGGCGCAGCGCGAGGACGTCGGCCGGCCCCTTCGCTGGTATGAACGGCCCGGCATTGCGAAAGGCGCCTTCGCGACACTTCTCGCGCTACAGGTGGACGTTGACAGTGAGCTTGCGGCCAGGCATGGCCTTCAGACCGATCCTGGCCTCCTGCCGGTCATAGGAAGCTGGCACTCCGCCGCGCTCGGCGACACCTGCCTCTTCCACGTGCGTGGCGGGCGGCTCCAGGTTGCCTACCCGCTGGGCGAAAGCGCCGACTTCGGCACCAGCCCGGCCCTCCTGGGCAGCTGCGATGCCGATCCGGACGTGATCGTGGCTCATGTGCGGTTCGCCGAGGGGTCCGTCGCCGAAGGTGACGACTTCTTCGTGTGCACCGACGCCCTGGCGGCATGGTTCCTGGCCCGCGCTGAGGAAGGCGGCAGTCCGTGGGAAACGCTCAGGGACCTCACCGCCGCCGGCTTCCCAGAATGGGTTTCCCTGGCCAGGCAGACCGGAGAACTACGGAACGACGACGTGACGCTGGTACACGTCGATATTTGGTGACCAGGCATGGCCACGGCGCAAAGGTTCCCCACCGGTGGCGAGTACCAGGAGGCGGTGCAGCATCCCGACCGCTGCTTCTCAGATCCTGACCTCCGGTCGGCCACGTTTGAGCGGGGATTCCTGGGACTGCCGAAATTGATCTCTGGTAACTTCGCATCCGTTTTTCCCATGACAACGATTTCCGGTCACCGGTATGCGGTGAAATGCTTTACCCGCGAGGTACCGCATCAGCTGCAGCGATACATGATAATCGGCCGGCGCCTGAAGGAACTGAGGCCGTGGTGGGCGACCGATTTCCAGTTCCTCCCGGACGGGATCCAGGTAGACTCTGGGCGAGACACCGGGCGCTATCCGATTCTGCGGATGGACTGGGTAAGCGGACTCACGCTCACCCGCTGGATAGATAAGAACATCGGCAAGCCCGTGGCCCTGGGCCGCCTGGCCCAAAGTTTCGACGAGCTGATCAACGATCTAGCGGCTTCTGGCATTGCTCACGGAGATCTGCAGGATGGGAATTTGCTGGTCGCCGATAATGGCAGGCTGCATCTCGTCGACTATGACGGCATGTACGTTTCCGGCCTCGATGGTCTGCCCGCAGGTGAGGTGGGCCATCCCGACTACCAGCCGCCAGGCCGCTCGCAGGCTGACTACGGTCCGGCGATGGATCGCTTCTCCGCCTGGCTGATCTCCCTTTCCCTGAAAATGCTGGCCGCCGATCCTGCGCTGTGGGATGCCGGCCATGACGAGTACCTACTTCTCAACCGGAGTGACCTCGCTGACGTGAGGTCTTCGCCGCGTTTGTCGACGCTTGCGTCCCACCGGAACGCGGAGGTCCGGAGCCTCGCAGCGATGGCGCGAGATATCCTCGCGCTGCCCTTGACCTCGATGCCCGCACCCGCGGTCGCTTCGCGGCCCGCTCACTCCGGTCAGGCTGCTGCGCGGACGCCTGCCGCAGGCGGGATTCCGGGCTGGATGAGAAGCCACATCCCCGAGCCTGCCAGCACGCCGGACCGGTCTGGCCCGGCAACAACTCCTGCTGAACAGGCTCAGCCGCAGCAAGCCGACTCATCGGCACGATCGCGTGCCTGGCTCGTGCGGCTGCTGGCTGCGCTGCCCCTGGTCGCCGCCGCCGGCTGCGTCTGGAGCCTGTCTGCCGGAGTGGCGGGAACCACCGCCGCGATTGCCCTCGTGACAATGATCATGTGGGCGGTGTACCGGCGTGATCCTGTCATTCGAGCGTTTACCGAGTTGCGGCGCGCTCACTCGCAGGCCGCGTCGGGTGTCAGGCGGGCGGCCGCAGAGATTGCGGGCGTGCAGAAGCACAGTGCCAGAGTCGAACGCACGGCGCGACGACTGGCGGGCCAGCACACAAAGAAGCGGGCAGCGGTCCAGGCCGCCTTCGACCGCAAGCTTCGGCGGGTTGCGCGCCGGCAAGAGCCTATCGACCGCCAGCTAGCCCGGTTGAAAAGCAGCAAGCAGCGCGAGATCGGCCAGCGCCTGATAAAGCTTCAGCAGGACTACGTGAAAGCCTGGCTTTCCCGGGTTGCCATCGACGCCTACCAGATACCGGGCGTGGGCATGCAGCTCGTCGCAAGGCTCAGCGCCGCAGGCATACGAGCGGCCGCCGACTTCTCAGGCATTAGGTACTCACAGGGGGGAGGAGCTGGGATTGTGTATTTCCGCCTGGCCTCGGGCAGGTTGGTTCACGTGCCTGGCATCGGCGAAGTGAAGGCACGTCGAATCGACCAATGGCGGCAAGATCAAGCCGCACGCGCCGCCCGGCGGCAGCCTTCTGCTCTTCCCGCGGCCGACTTGCGTGTCATCGATGCACAGTTCGCGTCGCAGGAACGGCAACTGCAGGACGAGCGCACGCGCGTGACGCAGCAAATCGCCGACCAGGTCACTGCGATCAAACAAGAACTTGCTGCCGCGCTGGCCGCGGCAGACACGAAACAACGGACCGAGCAGATCCCGATCGACCGGCGCAGGACGGAGATGGCCGTCGAGCTCGGTCACGCTCATTCGGGCCGCCATGCCGCCCAGCAGGAACTTCGTGACTGGGATAACCGGCTGGCCGCGGCCAGGCGGCCCTCGTTCGGGCGTTTCGTGGCTACGGCTCTCAGAGGATGAGACGCGGATCTGAGAACGGATGGTTGGGTCGCCCGGAGGGTGACGTCCGTGGCCGGCCTGATGATAATGATCAAGCCGCCTGGCGCCGTGCGCTGCGGCCTGCGGTGAGCCGAGGCGGACGCGCGGGCCATGCGGCTGTTTTGGCGCCTGCCGAGGGCGTGGTCACGGAATGTAGTAGCAGCCCGGTAACGAATCATCTTGTTTTACTGAATCACCCCCGATTCTGTGCTCTAATGCCTGCCGGAGGGGATGCCCACCATTCGGGCATGTGGGGGTCAACGGCATGAGCGAGGACAATCGGGCCGTACTACCGTGCCGGATTCTGCGTGCCGACGGTCTGCGCGCTGACGGTCTGCGTGCCGACGGTCTGCGCGCTGACGGTCTGCGCGCTGACGGTCTGCGCGCCAGTCCCAGGAAGACAGCCCCCCGCCGCCGCACACGCTTCCGCGCTCACGGGCGTGGCACGCAGTCCGGGTCGCTTCGCGCCCCGGTCCCGTCGGCCTATGAGCGCGCACTGCTCCGTCCCTGGGCTGGGGAATTGGATACCTGAGAAATGAGGCTGTCATGAGACTTGCCAACCACCCGCTGCTGAGCCGGCTGCTGGCCGGGCTGGCACTGTCGGCCGGGCTGGCAGGCGTGCTGACGTCGGCTGCGTCGGCCGCCACCGCCAAGCCGATGCCAGGCATGGACGGCTGGATGCGGCTCGCCCACCTGTCCCCGAACACCCCCGCGGTCGACGTTTACCTGTACTCCTTCAGCAGCCCGCACGCGACGCTGGTTCTGCACCATGTCGCGTACGGGACGGTGTCGCCCTACACGAAAGTGGCCGCGGGCGCGTATACGGTCGCCATGCGCGGGGCAGGGGCATCATCCACTGCGCCGCCCGTACTATCCACCACGGTCGATGTGATGGCTGGCGCCGCGTACACGGTGGCCGGCATGGGACCGGCGAACGGGGTGAAGCTCAAGGTCTTGCCGGACCGGCTGACTACACCCATGGGCAAGATACTCGTCCGGGTGATCCAGGCATCGATGCGGCAGAACCTGGTGACCGTCACCGCCGGCCCAGAAGTGCTGGCGAGCAAGCTGGGCTTTGGGAAGCTGACCAGCTACCAGGTGGCGAATCCGGGCACGTGGACCTTCCGCGCCGTCGGTGGCAGCGAGCACGCCTCGCGGACGATCAAGCTGATCCCTGACTGCATTCACACGATCGTCATCCTGGACGGCCCGGGCCAGCTGAAGATCGATGACCTTCTCGACTCGGCAGGCAGCATGGTCATGCCGACCGGTGGCGTGGCCACCGGGCTGGGTGGCACGGCCCCCCGCCCGGCCTCTCCGGCGCCGTGGCTGGTGACCATGGGTGCCGGGGCTCTGCTTGCCGTGGCAGGCGGGTTCGCGATCCGGCGAGTCCGGAACAGGCCAGTGCACGCGCGGTGAGATGACCAGACCCAGCGAGCGGACACCTGACATCCCTGGCCGCGGAGTTAGCAGGTCGCTTCCGTGGCTGGACCGGCGCCCCTGGCTCCGCTGCTTCTCCGCCGATTGCGACGTTGCACGTCGAACTCAGCTTCCCTGAGAGCTCTATGCCACGCTGACTCGAAGTAGCCTCTGTCGCTCCTGCCCTCGCGCTGCTCGATCCACGCGATTGACTCAGCATCGACAACCTTCTCCGTCTTCAATCGCAAGGTCTTCTCCCCACCCCACGGTTCGTTCGCTTAGTGTGCCCCGACCGAGGCCAGTAAGTCAGTACTTACGGTTACTTGAGGACTGCTCTGTACCGGAATTCGCACTGCCGTTTTGCTACCCTTAGCGGCCAGCGCCAGTCCAACGCCGAGCAAGTTCGCGAGCGTCTTCATGATCTCCAGGTCCGGCTGGCCCAGCGAATCTGCTTGCGGGGCGTCGAGGGTCAGAACGCCGTATGGGGACTCACCTGCCATTACCGCCGTGGCGATGATTGTCTGGTAGCTCCTGCGGCTCGGGAACTTCACCGGCAGTTCGGCAGCGTCGACGTTCGGTATAAGCACGGCCTCGCGCTCACCAAGCAGGCGGAACATGTACTGGCCGACCGGGTCCTCCGGAATGTTGGCGAAGACAGTGCGTGCCGCATCTTGCTGTCCCTCATAGCCGGCGTAGCTGACACACTCCATGAGACCTTCGTTGACAGCGAAGAAAATACTCCTTCGGCTCTCTGCGGGATGCCGGTGTTCAATCGCAGCGGACACAATCGCTTGCGTCAGGCTTCCGAGCAGCGGAGCCACCTGCGTGCCCGATGACGACGCGATTTTCCCCAGGCAGTACAACACGGGCGAAAGGCCCGCCCGCAACGCGAAGATGAGACGGGCCTCCGCGTTGATCTGGACCTTAGTAGTCTGCTGCTCAGCTTCTTGCTTGCTGCGCAGGGCGCGCTCACGCCCCTCGACTGCGTGTTCACGCGCACCCACTTCTGCCCGAAGGGCCTTATTTGCGATTATCCTGTTGGCAGCGGTGATTATGGCTGGAATGGCCACGCATACTACACCCAGGAGGATGTTACGTACATGATCCTTTCCTCCCTCGCCTGCGAAGACTCCGAAAACGAAAGCGCCAACGGTTCCAAGAAGCGCCAGTCCGACTAGGGCGAAGGTCTTGGCCCTGTTTGTCCGCGATGCCATCCGGGTGCTTCCCTTCCGGCAGCCGCAAGGAGCTGGTGACTCGTTCTCGTCGGACACCTTGGTCAAAACGTTACCGCATATTTGGAAAGATCGTTTCGGTGGTTTTCCGTTATCCGGTAAAACGAGCCGGAATCTCGCGATCATCTTTGCCTGAGTGGGCAATGCGGAGTTTCTGGGTGGCTCAGATAGAATGCCCTTCATTGTTATAGGCGAGGATAAAACGGCCGATCCGGGCAGCAACAAGCCAAGCCGTCGGCGATGCTGGCAGGCTCACCCGGCCACCCCGGGCCGGTACCCGTGAACCTGGGTTCAGCCAGTGCATCCCGCGATCGAGCCGGGAGGCTCGCAGTTGTCGGGCTTGTTACCGAGCACGGGAGAATTAGTCAGCATGACGGTGGCGTTGGCGTCGCCGTAGATGCCGCCGCCCCCGCTGGCTGCCGTGTTGCGGCCGGTCCGGGTGTCTGCCGCATCCACCTCCCCCTGGGTGTATATGCCACCCCCGTATACGCCGGCGTGGTTGCCGGAAATCGTGCTGCCAGTGAGAGACGCGATTGTGAAGCTGCCCGCATTGAAGATGCCGCCGCCGTCTCCGCTGGCGTTGTTGCCGGAAATCGTGCTGTTCGTGAAATAGGTGATGGCGCTTTGGGAGTTGTAGATGCCTCCGCCATCTGCTGCGCGGTTCCCCGAGATCTCAGTGCCGGTTATGTGCGACTCCACCGCGGAGGGGGCGTAGATGCCGCCGCCCCGGCCGCCGGCGCGGTTACTGGAGATTTTGCTGCTATCGAGGAACAGGCCGGACCCGGAGGCGGCGTAGATGCCGCCACCGTCCCCGGTGGCGCCGTCGCCGCGGACCACGACGTGTGACAAGCCTGCACCGGTGGCTTCGCTGAGCCACATGGCGCCGCCAGATCCTGCCTTGTTCCGGTAGAACTTGGAGCCGGTCACATCGATGCCGGTGCTGAAGTCGTAGATGGCGCCGCCGGCACCGGTGGCCGTGTTGCCGATGAAGGTGCAGTCGGTCACCTGACTGGCCAGCGCGCTGTGGTTGTAGATGGCGCCTCCGTCGGCGGCCGCGTTGCTAATGAACGTGGCGCCGATCACGATGGCAAAGGCGGTGCCACTGGCCGAGATGGCGCCTCCGTCGGCGGCCCTGTTCCCGGCGAACGTGCCGCTGTTTACCGTGAGCTTGGCAAAACCATTCACGGAGATCGCGCCGTTGCCGTGGCGGAAGTTCAGCCTGCTGACGGCGAGTGTCCCGGAATCCACCGTGATGATGGTGAAACCCGGAAGGCCCGGGGCATAACTGCGTTCCAGGGTAGCCCAGTTGCCCAGGATGGTCAGATCCTGGCTGACCACGGGCAGGCTTCGTACCAGGTGGTACGTGCACCTGGGTGCCAGGCTCAGCATTTCGCCGCTGCTCGCGTGGCTCATATCGTCGGTCAGCGCACTGACGCTGCACGGCACCTGAACGGCAGCAGACGCGGCCTGTGCCATTTGCGCCGGCCCCAGGCCCGCGGTCATTACGGCGCCGACCGCAGCCGTGCCCGCCGCTGTTCTCGCCAGTTTTCCACGCATATACCCATACCCCCGTATGCGGTAACGACTGTATGGCTGCCCCGCCCACGCGGTACCCATAAGCGGGCAGGCCGGGCGGATAGCACTTTCCACAGGATAAGGAAAACACACCTGGCCCAGCGAGGTGACGGCGCGGCCAGTCATATCAATACCACGGGCCGTACCGTAGCACGCAACAGTCGGGCCGGATAAATCGCAATCGTATAGGAAAGCCACTGGGCTGGCCTGGCCCGCGAGATCCACGGTGTCGCCAGTTAATAACCTGGCAGATATGCGGCGAGTTGCCTCCGCGGCGCTTCTTCGAGAGCAGTAAAGCGCGCCTGTTCCTCTTCATTAGGCGGCCTGCTGCCTGAGGGCAGGCGCCATCCGGCGCGCCCGGCGTCAGCGCTGTGGCGCTGGCGGCCGTTGCTCTTCGGCGAGGATCTCGTTGCACAGCTCGATGCACTCCGCGCAGATGTACACCCCCGGCCCGGCGATGAGCCGCAGTTCGCTGCTCCGCTGCTTGCCGCAGAAGGAGCAGGCGCCCTCGGCCGCCTTGCCCCGCTTGCGGCGGCGCCGCTCGCCGATGCCGGTGTAGCCGGCGAGTTCCTTCTTGATGGCTGGGATGCTGACGCCGAGATGGCTGAGCACCCGCCGCGCCCGGGATCCGGGATCGAGGGCGAGCACGCACAGCAGGTGCTCGGTGCCGACATAGCAATGACCAGCCTGCCGGGCCAGCGCCGCGGCTCGCCGGAGCGCCTCGCGGGCCTCGGCCGAGCCCGGCGGCGGCTGGCCGCCCGGCTGGTCACCTGGCTGGCCGCCGCCGGGGAACAGCTCTCGCGCGGCGGCCCGGGCGGCGTCGGCCCGGATACCCATCTTCTCCAGGACCGCGGCGGCCACCCCTTCATGAAACAGCCCGAGCAGCTGGTGATGGGTGCCCACCTCGGCGGCCCCGTCGGCGCGGGCCTCCTCCCCGGCGGCCTGCAGGCAGGCCAGCAGCCGCGGCCGCCACTCCAGGTCATCGGCGACCCCAGGCCGCTGCGCGAAGCGCTGCCGGGCCGCCTGCTTGGACACCCCGATCCGCTGGCCGATCTCGGTCCAGGAGCACCCCGCGTGGCGGGCTTCATCCACGAACTGGCCGATCAGGTCGTCCGCGCCCGAGGTCAGCTCCTCGCCGACGGCCAGGGCGGCCTCCACCCGGTCCAGCGGCGAGCCCGCAGCGCGCCGGCGGACCGCGTCCGCCAGCGCGGACACACTCACCGCTTCCATGTCGACAACGTAACGTTGTCGGGACATGTCGTCAAGTTAAGGTTGTCGCCCCAGCCGCCCGCAGAGGATTCGAGCCCGCCCGTCAAGCTTGACGCACTGGCCGCCGGGTCGGTGGCATCGCTAGAAGACGGCAGCATCCCTGATGCCGCAGTGTCGACGTGTTAGCGAACGCGCGGGCCGCCTTTCGTTTTGTTCGTTTCATGGGTAAGCTAACAGCATGGCGGCGATAGTGGAACGGACAGTGCTGCCACCGGAACATCCGGAGGGCCTGACGGGCGTGCTCGCTTTGCTGGCGCCTGAGTCGGCCGGGCACGCGACGCTGACCGGCCCGGACGGGACGCGGCTGGAACTGCCTGGCGAGGTGTTCGAGGTGCTACGCGAGGTCGTTGCCGCTCTGTCCCAAGGGCTTGCGATCACCGTGGCGCCACATCAGACCGTGCTGTCCACCAGCGAGGCCGCGCAGCTGCTCGGTGTGTCGCGGCCGACGCTGGTGCGGCTGCTTGAATCCGGGCAGATCCCTTTCGACAAGCCGGGACGTCATCGCAGGGTCCGGCTCGCTGACCTGCTGGCGTACCAGGAGCGGTCCCGTCGCCGGCGTGCGGCTTTGCTGGATCAGATGGTGGCCGATGCCGAAGAGGCCGGGCTGTACGACCTGCCCGGCGAGGTGGCATTCGAGCGACTGCCATCTGGTGACGATCAGCGGCCCGGATAGTCCTGCACGTGTTTCCCGTCTTCCTCGATACATGCGTGATGCTGAAGCCGTATTTATGCGACACACTGCTCAGCGTCGCGGAGGCTGGTGTCTACCGTCCCCTGTGGTCGCCGATGGTGATGACCGAACTGGAGCGCAACCTCGCCCGGCGCGGGCTGGGTGAGAAGCAAATCAGGCATCGAGTAGACCAGATGAACAGTGCCTTCCCGGGCGCGCTCGTTACCGGCTACGACGCACTCATCGGTGAGATGGCCAACGATCCCAAGGACCGACACGTCCTGGCCGCCGCTGTCCGCGGTGGTGCTGAGATACTGACTGAGAACCTTCGCGATTTCCCGGGAGATGCGGTCCGCTTCTACAACATCGACGTGGTCAGCCAGGACACCTTCCTGCTCGACCTACTCGACCTGCGTCCAGCCGACGTGCTCGCCGCCCTGCGAAGCCAGATCTCCCGCTACCACCGCGAGCCGCGGACCATCGAGTCCCTGCTGGCCATCCTTGGCGGCGAGGGTTCAGGCTGCGCACGGTTCGCGCAAACATGCGGTCAGGTGCTCTGATCCTGCGCTGGGCCGAGGGGACGACTCGTCGGCTCGGCGAATCGGGTGTGGCGTAGCAGCGGTCCGAGTCCCGGCAATGGGGCCTACGCGGACTATTGCCGGTACTAGTATTTAACTCATAGCGGACCGTAACATTACCTCTAGGTTGCCGCGATCCGCTGGAGGATGGTCTTGCCGGACTGGCGCGATGAGGTCTGCGCTGCACTGGATTTCTGGATCGCGGCTGAGGGAGGCGGTAACCGGGCCGAGCGTCTGGCCTGCATCGGCCGTGCCCGGCCGGCGAATGAGCGGGCTGGACGACATCCGCAGCAGTTATCCCTGGAAACTAGACTAGTACAGCTCGATTCTGGTCTGATCACTGTCGTTAATGACGAAAATGGAATCTAGGTGAGGGCTCCAGCCGACGGGCAGCAGGTAATAGGTCCCGGATCGCGTGGTCAGCAGGCGGAGTCCCTGGTATCGGTAATGGTAGAGAGATCCGGCTGGGAGAGTCTTCACATGGACGCCGGGCCCGCCCAAGGCGATTGGCTCGACAGTGTACAGGGTTACCGCTGTGCGCGCCGAAAGGTCACGCGCAAGGTGTTCTGCGGCATGTTTGCCAAGGTGGGTGGCGTACAGCGAGGCCGCCCACAAGGCACACACCGCCGCCAAGACGATGGCCAGCGCGTAGGGGAATCGACCATGGCGGTCAGCGCGAGTCGGCCAGGTCAACAGCAGCGGACCGGTGCTCAGCAGGCCCAGCACCACGTAGGTGCTGACATGGACGTACCCGGCGATCAAGGCCAGGGCAACGGCGGTGAACGTTACGACAGCTCCAGCGGCGATCAGCAGCCTCCGGCCGGCCTGCGGCTGCGCAGCGGAGCCCGTGGGAATCAACCGTCTGAGGGAATGAACCGGCAATGCGCGGCTGGTGGCCCTGCCGCGAACGAGTCGCGTCAATCTCGTTCGGTCCAGACGCCACATCCGAGCGGCGCTGGCGAAGATCAAGATCGCAACCACTATCACCAGCAGTGGGCTGAATAGGCTCAGGCTGACCAGCATGTATTCGATGATGCCGATGTTGAGGTCGAGTGGATTAACGTGAAAATACCCGTAGAACGCCGCGTCATACGCCCATCCCATGTAGACCAGAACAGCGATCAGCAGAGACGTGTTCGCTACAACCTGCCCAGCGATCCCGCGCGCGGGGGACGGCCGGACCGAAGCGGGATCCGCCTGGTCGCTCAACTTAATACGTCCGCAGATGGGCTAATGGAACGGAAGGATGAAAATAGCGCCGCTGATGTTTGAGTCGGTGACAACGGGTTGAGATACCTGAAGTACTCGGCAGGGCTGGGAGCGGAAATACCATTTGAGGTGATGACAGTGACGCAGACTACTGTGCCGCCGTTCCCAACGGGACTGATAGCCGTAATCCGGGTGTCGGAGTTGACAGTCACGTGCGCGGCCTTCGCGTTACCGAATTCGACTTCTGTGGGGCCGGAGAAGCCGGTGCCACTGATGGTAATGCTGTCTCCTCCGTTCTTGGAGCCGAACTTCGGGGAGATGCCGGTGACGATCGGGCCGTCGCTCGCGCCTGCCGACACCGCCGGTGGGCAAGTGGGGCTCGCGGGGGCACCTGCACCTGCCCGTTCGGCCGGTGGGCCGTTTAAGCCGTTACTCCCACAGGCGGCAATGACCACAGCTCCTGCCAACCCCAGAACCGCAGATACCAGCCACCCCGGTGATATGCCAGCCGCATCGGCACCTGGGCGAGTCCAGTTCATCAACTGACCCCCCTTACCCTAAACGCAAACCCCCTGGGCCGATTTTCGTCCCATGTACGGCCAGACACCAGAGGGCGGTGCTACAAACCTTCAGCTTGCGCCAGCGGGCTTTACCAGCGTCCTATTACGGTGCGGCCGACTGGGATGCCTCCGGGGCGGCCTGGGAGCTCCCATCAGGCCTGCCGGGCCGGCCAGTCTCCAGCCACGGCCCGGGCCGGCCAGCGCTCCAGCCACGGCTCGGGCCGGCGCAGACAGTTGCCATGTAAACTAGGTACATGGGTGACACCAAGACCGAAGTCCGCGGCAACGTGGGCTTCCTTATCTGGCGGCTGTCCATGCGGTGGCGCGCCGCGATGGACCGCGAGCTCGCGCCGCTGGGCCTCACCCAGGCGCAGTACGCCGTGCTCGCCCCCCTCTACGGCATGTCCCGTGACGGGGCCCGGCCCAGCCAGCGAGAACTCGCCGACCTCACCGGCCTCGATGCCGTTTACATCTCCAAGCTGGTACGCGCGCTGGAACGCGAAGGCTTCGTCACGCGCTCAACCCATGCGGCCGATCCGCGCGCGGTCGAGCTGTCACTCACCGAGCAAGGCACGGCCACCGTGCAGGAAGCGCAAAAGATCGTCTACGAGCTGCGAGACCGGCTCACCAGCCCACTGGGCGGCAACAACGGCGCCGGCACCGCGGAACTGGCGAAAGTGCTGCAGCAACTGCTCGATACGTCAGAAGCGCGCGGATAACCAGGTCGGCACCCAAAAGCGTGCCGCGATTCACCACATCGGCCGGAGCGGGCCCTGCGGGGCGATCCGGATCAGGTCGTCCCGCAGGGCGAGCAGGCGCTGCTCGCCGAGCGCTGCCGCCCAGGGGCGGATTGTGTCGGCCATGGCGGCATCGGCAGCCCGGGTACATGCCCAGCCTTTGTCGGTGAGCGTGATCAGGCGGGCCCGGGCGTCGGCGGGATCAGGGTGCCGCTCGACGTAGCCCTTGGCGGCGAGTTCGTCGACGAGCTGGGCCGCGGCCTGCCGGGTGACGTCCAGGTGCTCGGCCAGCTGGCTAATGTTGGCGCCGCCGGCGGCGAGCCGGGTGAAGGCGAAGCCATGCGCTGGGCGCAGGTCGTCGAATCCGCGGGCCCGGACCCCGGCTGAGATGCCGTCGACCAGCGCGCGGCTGGCCGCCAGGAGCCCGAAGGCCAGGGACTGGGCGTCATCGTCGTGCATGGCTTCAGCTTGACATATTAGGCAAGTAGCTTGAATATATAGGCAAGGTAATTGCGTATATCGAGGAGCCTCCTGTGCCCGTCATCCATCCCGCCCAGGCCACGGTCCACCAGCTGAACGACACAAGCTTCGTCTCCTACGCCAGCCCGGCAGGCGGCAGCAGGGAATTGTGCGCCTGGCGCCTCGAGATTCCCGGCCACGCTCAAGGCGCGCGGCACTACGTCACCCGCGAGGAAGTGCTGTACGTCCTCACCGGGACCATGCGCGCCACCATCGACGGCCACACCGAAGAAGCCGCGGCTGGCGATGTCATCCTGGTACCGGCTGGCTCAAGCTTCGATGTCGCTAATCCCACCGACGAGCCCGTGACCGCGTGGGTCACGACCAGCGTCGGCTTCGCGGGAATCATGCCCGATGGCTCCTGGCTCACCCCGCCCTGGACCCGCTGACCTGTGACTTCGCGGGACTGGCTCCCGACGATTAATCCGGGCCCGACCGGGCTGGCCGAAAACTTACACAAGGGCCTTAAAGACACTTCCAGGTACTGCCTATGGCTCGGACTGACGCGGGCCTCATACCACCAGGCCTGCGGATTCCCGATTCAGCCCGAGTATGGACAAATGCCTGGCTACACTCAGACAGCATGGGGTGGTTGGTCGTAATAGCTGGCCTGTTGGGTGTCGGGTACGTGGTATCGCTGCGGCTGCACCCGCTCCGCCGATGCCCCGCCTGCAAGGGCACCGGGCGCCACAAGGGGGGCTTCTACGCGTACGCGTACCGCAACTGCAACCGCTGCGGTGGCGGCAGCCGCCAGCTCCGCCTGGGCGCGCGGATGGGGCTGGGCGGTGCCCGGCAACAGCTCCCCGGGAAGGGGCGCGGGGGCGCCTGATTTGCGGCCGGTTCCTGTGTTGCCAGGGTTGTGATCGCGCTCACTGTCGATGTACCGAGTTACGGCAACCGATGTACCGAGTTACGGCAACAGCTGCCACGAATATGTTGCCGAACCAAGCCGTCCTAGCGATCTCAGCCCACCCATTTACCAACTGTAAAGGCGGGATGCCAAAAGCTGAGGGGCCAGAAGAGGACCGAGATGAAGTACTGAACCCAGCTATGGAGCGACAATACGCTGAACGTCGTCGTCGGCAGATGGGGAGACGCCGTATTGACGAAGACACCGATCAAAATGTAGCCCGCGATTAGAAGCCCATTTGTGCTGAAAAGGGACTTTATAAAAGCCATCTCAGCTCACCCCTCCTCTCTGGGACGCGAACCCTTCCTCTGCAACACAGACATCACATGACACTTCCGCCAGGATAGTTGATACCCCACCATCCGCCAGGTTGACACTCCGGGCGATCACCGCAAAAGCCAGATTCGTCGACCTACCCGCCGGCAGCCCGCAGAAACCGCTGAATGCTCTCGACAGGATCAGCCTGGCGCACCGCTGCTGCCAGGGGCCGCATGCGGTCCCGCGCGCCTGGCGGCCCAGACGGCGGTCATGATCGCCGACCCCAGCGGCCCGAGACCGGGCACCGGACGGTCTCCGGCTCGCAGGCCAAGCCGTCTGCCAGCCACTAGGCCGGAACCAGGCACCGGCTCACCCATAACAGTCACGACCCCGCCGCCGTCACGACCCACACCGCTTTCCCGCCTGTCGCCGGCGTAGGGTACGACCCCCACCGGTCGCTGATGGCTTCCACCAGCAGCAGCCCCCGGCCGCTTTCCTCGTCGCCGCCGGCGTCGATGCGCACCGGCGCTTGCGGGCAACCGTCCCAGACCACGATCAGCACACGCGCCTTGTCGCACAGCAGCCACAGCCGCACCGGAAGGCCCCGCGCTACGGACCGGGACGCGGCGACCGCGTTGGTGACCAGCTCCGAGACCAGGATCTCGACGTCGTCGCCCAACCCCGTCAGCCGCCATTCCCACATCAGCTCCCGGGCGTGCAGCCGCGCGCACGGGACGGCCCCGGGCAGCGCGCCGAGTTCGAGGAAGCTCCGCAGCGGCCACTGGCCCGCCACGCCCGGCCCGGGCGGCGGGGGAGCAGGCGGGACCGGCCGGTGTTCCGCGCGCATTCCGGCCGGAGCGCTGTGCGCCAAGGCAGCTCACCCCCGGCCCGGCGGCACTCGCGAAGTGGATCCCCGCTCGGTTGACGGCCCGTCGGTCTCCAACATCAAAATCCTTTCCTCATAACGTTTCGCCGCCCAACTCCCGGCAGCCGCGCTGAGCGGAGTCAGCACCTAATCCCGCCCCAGTACCCACGAACCCAAGGACACGCCAAAACCCCGGTGGAAAACATCGTGGACGTCCCTGCCAAATGCCGCCATCGGTCTCCCATGACAATGTGCAATTGCTGGATCTGCCGGCAGTTCGCCGTGGCTGACGATGGCCCAGGTCCAGGGCCCCGGCATAGTGGCGTGATGCCTGCGAGCCGGCAGACACTGCCATCCGCGCGGCGGCCGGGGTGACCGTGGCCGGGCTGGCCCGCATCGCCGGGGCGATCAGCTACAGCCACATGCGCCAGCCGGCCGCCGCGCACGGTGAGACCGGGTGGCAGGGTCACGCCTTCCCAGCTGCGCCCAATCGGGATAGTCGAACCCCAGGTTGTTGGTTAACTACCCGGGATTTGCATGCTTTCCGGTGGCCCTAAATAGCTTGGCTTCAGGCCACCGGTATCGACGACCAGCTTCTGCAGCACCACGGTCGGGTCGACCATCCAGAACTTCAGGACGTGCACTCCGGGTGCGGCGATGACATGTGTCGTGGCGGTGCGGTTGACGTTATCGGAGGTATTCCTTTCCCATTGCCGGTTCATCGCCGTAGCGTCAGCTCCGGTCGTCGTCGTGATATTCACGATCTGTGGCGTGTCGCCGTCGATGGAGACGGCGTACTTCAGCCCGTCGGTCGGGAGGACGTTGTTTCTCGGTGAGAGGTACACCCAGACGGTCACCTGGCCCGTATTGAATAGGCTCATCGTGTACTCGAGGCGCGGACTGGCGCCGCCCGGAACCTGGCTGGCGGCTGTGGCCGGGGAGGGCGTCATGCCAGCACCTGTCTGGCCGATGTCCGCTATCCGCCGCCAGGACACCGTTCCGGAATCGTCAGCCCTCGTGAAGTGGTCCGCCTCCATCGAGACATAGCCATTGGCCTCGACGAAACCGGCCAGCTGCGACCGCGGCACGTCAGGGCTTTCGATGGGTGCCTGAACTACCACACTGCGGTCGCCGGGTCCGGAGATCGTGATAGGCACCTCGCTCCTCCCCTTGGGTGCGCGGGACCAGTCGACGCGCACGGTGACACGCCTCTGCGCCTGGATGCGGCCCTGGGCTGGCGTGGCGTGCACCCACGGGGCACCTGGCCGAACCGCATACTCAAAGGGGGCCTGGCCACGGTTGAAGACGTCGATGTACTGCGCGGGCTGGACCTGATAAGGGCTGAAAACGGGCAGGACGGCCGGGGTTTGCTCGCCTGGCCACCAGTTGCTGGATCCGTCGATGGCGACGCCGAGTTCCGCCTCGGCCGGCAGTTGAATCCGCTGCACGGCGGGGAAGATGACGTCAGGGATGGCCACGTTATTCAGCTCGGGTTCTTGCCATGGCGCGTTCGGCCCATACCTCGCCACGTCTCCGTAGTCGATGTGCGGCTGGAGTTCGAAATTATGCCATTTGCCGTCGGCGAGTGACGTGTTGTAATAGTTCATCATCGCCAGGTCGTCAGCGAGCCTGGCCTCGGCGGTGGCAGCGAGATAATTGGTTGCTGCGCGCCCTTGCTTGGCATAGAGGATGTTCGTGAACTCCGCGTTGCGCAGCGCGTACAGGTTGGCGGTCGCCTTCACCTCGTAGAGCACTATCTCGTAGTAGGCGTCCTGGTAGGCGGCCGGAAGTGACCGGCCGATCCGCTCAGCCTGGCCGACCAGATGTTGCCATTCGGCGGTGACCCTGTCCATTTCCTGGTAGTCGGTCATGCTGAATGGGCTGGCTTGATCATTGTAGATAACCGCGGACGGGTCCGTGGCGAGGTCCTTGGTGGGATCGAGACTGATCTGCCGGTTCAGCAACTCCGGCTTGCGGCGCGACTGAAGCTTGCCGTACGTATGCAGAACGCTCGCTATGGCCGCCGCCTGCTCTGGGCCGAAGCTCTGCGCAGCGTAGTTTTGCTCCCACTCAGGAAGCCGCTCGGCCGGCCAGCGGTCCGGGTTCCATGCGTAGTCGAGGAAGAACTGCAGCGGGAGCTCGTTGCCTTTCATATCTCCGACATTGGCTACCCAAAGCCGGGAGACACCGTGGCCGATAGCCTGATTCAATTGCTCCCACGTATTGGCGATCAGACTGCTGTCCACCCACTTGTAGTCCCGGCCGCCGCCGACATAGTCGAAGTGGTAATACAGCCCGTAGCCGCCGCTGCGCGGCGGCAGGTTCTGGTCGGGCAGCTTACGGATGTTGCCCCAGTTGTCGTCGGTGAACACCACCATCACGTCGTCCGGCGGCCGCAGGCCCTCCTCCCAGTAGCGCTGGACTTCCTTATAGAGCGTCCAGACCTGCGGAATCGTGGTCAGATCCGCACCCGTGACGCTGGCCAGGATCTTCCGCTCGTTGGCGATGATGCTCTGCATCAGGCCGATCCCGTTGCCGTCCGGGAGGCTGGTATCGCCATTGCCCCGCATGCCCAGGGTGACGACGCCCTCGAAAGCCTGGTCCACCATCCGGCGGATGCCGTCCGTCCAGTACGCCTTGATCGCATCGGCGTTGCGCAGGAAACTCCACTCCCCGGTGCCGCCATAAGGGTCGTGTCCCGGCGTGATGATGTTCCCGTTGCTGTCCCGGACGGCCGGGACAGCATGCCGGTTCCACTCCTCGATGCCGCGCATCATCGGCGCCTCATGCGAGGTCCCCATCACGATGCCGTAGGCCTTGGCCGTCGCATGGTTCTGCGGATCGTCCTCGGCGAACGCTCTTCCCCAGACCGCCGGCCACAGGTAGTTCGCCTTGAGCCGCAGCATGGTCTCGAAGATCTTCGAGTAGAACTTGCTGTTGAACCCGCCCGGGTACCCGGCAGCTAGGCCGGAACCGAAGAAGGCGGGTGCCCAGGTACCGAGGTTTGGATTCTCGTCGTTGATGAAGAAGCCGCGGTACTTCACCGCCGGTGTGCCCTGGGTGTGGCGCCCGGGCAGGACATAGAGCTCGTCCGCATGCCCCGGCGGAACATCGTCCCACCAGGACCAGGGGGACACCCCAATCCCTTTCGAGACATCGTAGGCAGCGTAAATCGTCCCACGCTGGTCGCTGCCGGCGATCACGAATGCGCTGCGGACGCCAGGCAGTGGGTTCTCCACCACCTGCTCCAGCGACGTCTCCCACTTTCCCGCTATCCCGCTGACGTCCAGCTTCCCGGCGGAAGCCAGATCGTCGATAAGAGGGCTTTTGCCGATGGTGCCGATCAGCACGATCTCGGGCTGCGCGGGTATCTGATCAGCCGACACGGCCGGCTCAGCCCCGGTGACCGCCTTGATATCCGCTTGCAGATCATTCACCACCCGGATCACGCCGGGATAATCATTGCTGCTGACCACGAGCGGTGCGGGATGCCCGCCCGCCACCAGCGGAAAACGTCCTGGTCCCGACATGGTGGTGAGGTACGCCCCCGGATCAGCGCCGAGTCCCCGCCGCGCCGCGAGCGCCTTCTCCCCTATGACCGGCCCGACCGAGGCTCCAGCGGTCAGCGCCGCGGCAATCTTGAGGAACATCCTCCGGCCAAGCTCGTAGGCAAGCGGTCCGGTCGGCGGGAGGGACGGTAATCCGGCCATGACGATCTCCGCGGGCGTAGACGGCAAGGGACAATTTCGATGGTCGAAACAGTTTCGAAAGATCTCCGAAACATTGGCACCATAACTCTCCTGGCATCTAGCTTCAACCCCTGCGATCCGTCCCCGCCTTCGTCGAGACCGCCTCGCGGCCTGCCGGACTGGCCGGAGATCTGCTGGCGGCCAAGAAGCTGGGCATCGGCACCATGGAGACGCTGCGCAAGCTGGCCCGACAGGCGCAGATGGACGCGGGTCAAGCGGCCTGGCCTGCTGACGAGGCCCTTCCCGTGGGTCTCGGGCAGCGCCTTGACGGCCATGGGAGTCCGGCGTACGTTGCCTCCGAAACGCCAGATATCTTCTCCGAAAAAGTTTCAGGCGTTTTGCTGTGACCAC
>DASWFT010000737.1:0-3249 GCA_036394075.1 Streptosporangiaceae bacterium | reverse complement strand
GCGGTGACGATGCCCGCGGTGAGCGAGTGGCTCAGGGCGAACAGGACCGTGGGGATGCCGGCCAGCGCGCCGCCGATCATGGGCAGGAAATCGACCACGGCGACCCACAGGGCCCACAGCAGCGGGAAGGGGACCCCGAGGACGGTGAGCGTGACGAAGACGACCAGGCCGGCGATCAGCGACGTCAGGAGGTTGCCAAACGCGTAGCCGGTCACCGACTGGCTGATCTGACCCGCTACCCGCGTGGAGTACGCCGCCCGGTCCGGCGACATCAGCTGCAGCAGTCCCCGGCGCATCTTGGGGCCCTCGAGCAGGAACAGCACCACGAGGGCGAAGATGGTGCCCAGCGTCGCCAGCATCGACGCCGCGCCTTTGCCGACGTTCAGGGCCGGCTTGGCCAGGGTCGTCCCGAGGCTTTGCAGCTTGGGGGCATTGTGGTTCACCCAGGCCTGCAGGTGGAAGCGCTGGACCAGGTGGCCGATCCAGCCGCTTCCGTGCTCGGCGGACTGCACGTAGGAGGGCAGCTGATGCGAGAAATGGGTCAGACTGTTCGTCAGCGGATAGCCGAACGCCGCCAGGAGGCCGATGAAGACCACGGTCGCCCAGACGATGACGACGGTCACGGCCCAGCCGCGGCGCCGGATCCGCCACCGTTGCAACGCCACCACCAGGGGGTTCAGGATCACGGCGAGGAACCCCGCGACCAGTATCATCAAGATGACATCACGCAGCCGGTAGGCGAGTTTGCCCGCCAGGTACGTGAGGACCACCACGGCGACGGTCACGAGGATCGCGGCCAGCGGGACGCCGCGCGCGGCCGCGGCGGTCCGCAGGCGTGCGCGCCGGCCGTGGGCCGCGGTCGCGGCGTCACCGGACATCTGGGCAGGTCTGCCCGACGTGGCGCTCATCTCAGCCTCAGCCTCCGGTAGGTGGCGAGCGACGGTGGGCGCCCGTTCCGGCTTCGGGAGGTCGGCCGGGCGCCCGTGTCCTCGGATCGGCGCTCAGGCTGCTTTCTGCAGCGGCGACAGCGGCCGCACGGCGTTGCCCAGCTGGCGGACCTGGACGCCCGCCGCGATCTGCGAGAACCCGTAGATCATGAAGTACAGGCCGAACAGCAGCGCGAGGGTGACCGCGCCGACGTTGGGGCGGGCGAACAGCACGACGCCGAACGCGACGGACACCAGCCCGGAGACGATGAACATCGCGCGCGTGCCCGCGGTCTCCCCGCTCTGGAAACCGGCGAAAATCTCGACCAAGCCGCCGACAAGCGCCCAGGCCGCCACGACGATGACCAGCACGTACGCGGTAGGCCCGGGCCAGACCACGGCGATCACGCCGGCCGCCAGGCTGATCAGGGCGAGCAGCAGGTGACCGAAGACCGGTCCGGCGCTTCGGCTGCTGAACGCCCGCGCGGCCTGCAGTCCCGCGTCCATGAACGCATAGACCGCGAACAAGATGACCAGCGCGAGAATCGTCGCCTGCGGCCAGGCGATGGCGATGATCCCGACGATGATGGCGAGAATGCCGAGCAGGATCAATGAGGTGGAGGTTGACTTGAACATGAAAGGCATTCCTTCCGCTCCGGGCAGTCGCACCAGGCCAATTGAGTCCTCGGTGCCTGTCGATACCAGGAGACGCCACCGCTGCCGCTGTCGGCCAACATCTGCCGCCTATGGACGTATAGCTGCCAGCTAGAGGATCATGTCGCCAGGTGTCCCCAACGCCCGGACACCGGCTCAGGCCGCATGGTCCAGGACCTTGTCCACCGTCTGCCCGGCTCGGCGCAGCTCGACGCCCGTCGTGATCTGGGAAACCCCGTAGATCAGGCTGAACAGGCCGAACAGCAGCGCGAGGGTGACCGCGCCGACGTTGGGGCGGGCGAACAGCACGACGCCGAACGCGATGGACACCAGCCCGCCCAGGATGAACAGCGCGCGCGTGCCCGCGGTCTCTCCGCTGCCGAACGCGGCGACGATCTCGAAGCAGCCCCCGATGAACGCCCAGATCCCCACGACCAGCACCAGGACCAGCGCGGTGGGCCCGGGCCAGACCAGGGCGACCACCCCGGCCGCGAGGCCGGCCAGCGCGAGCAGCAGGTGACCGAAGACCGGCCCGGCGGTGCGGCTGCTGAAGGCGCGCGCCAGCTGCAGCCCGGCACCGGTGAACGCGTCGACCGCGAACAGGATGACCAGCGCGAGTACCGTCACCCCGGGCCAGGCCAGGGCGATGATCCCGACGATGATGGCGAGGACGCCGAGCAGGATCAAATAGCTAGAAGTTGATTTGAGCATGACGTGGTTCCTTATCTTTGCGCGGCGACGCCCGGCCGGCAGGCCCATTCCCGCGGGTGTCCGCGCATTTGCACCCGGCAGCAACGCTGCCGCTATTCCCGGCCGGGCTTTCGCTCAGGCCGTGGCGCACTGCCCTTAACTTCCGGGACTTACGTCTGTTTTCGGGAGATTTGACGGGACGATGGTGAGGGTGTAATCGGCTGGTTCGCTGATCCATTTCTGTCGTTCGGCGGCGGTGCGGCCGGAGGTCCGCTGGCGGTCTGCGCGGCCGGGCGGGAGGGCGAGGATGGCGGTGTCCAGGTCGGCGATGGGTGCGTTTTGGCTGGCCGGGCGCTTGCCGCAGTGCGGGCAGCAGGTGTCGGCGGTGACCGCGGCGCGGGCGAGGGACAGCACGGCGGTGAAGGTGATCTGGCCGGGGGTCAGGCCGGCGGTGGCGGCGGCACGGGCGGCGAGCCCGGCGATCATGTTGTGCGCGAGCAGCAGTGCCCAGGCTTCCTGGCGGACGAGTTCCGGCGAGCGGCCGCGCAGGACGCGGCCGGCGCCGCGGACGGTCCTCTTCAGGTGAAGGAACGCGACTTCTATCAGCCATCTTTTCTGGTACAGGGCCGCGAGCTCGGCGGCGGGATAAAGGCCCGGGTCGAGCAGCGTGGTGAGCAGCCGGATCTGCGCGGTTTTCACACGGCCGCCGCGGGTGCGGGTCAGCACGGTGAAGCAGACGAGTCGCGCGATCGTGTCCGGCAGGGACGGGAGGGCGGGGTCGCCGGCGGTCTTGCGGCGGCGGGAGCGCATGCCGTCGCTCTCGCGCAGCAGGACCAGTTCCGATCCGTCTTTCAGCACGTCAAGGGTCTTGAAGGGGACGGACTTCGCGCCGTTCTTCACCCGCCACAGCAGGTGCGCGCCGGTGCCGGAGAACCGGATGAAGCGGTCCATGGAGAAGAAGCCGCGGTCGGCGAGGTTC
>DASWFT010000736.1:0-10319 GCA_036394075.1 Streptosporangiaceae bacterium | reverse complement strand
GGCCGTCGCCACCGCGGCGCATCACACGGGCACCACCGTGACGTCGGCCGGGCTGATCCTCGCCGCGACCTTCGGCACGGCCGCCATCACCGGCGCGACCAGCCAGATCAAGCAACTCAGCACGGCGATCGCGCTCGGCGTGCTGATCGACACCTTCCTCGTGCGCACGCTGATGGTCCCGGCGGTTGTGGTCATCTGCGGGCGCAGGAACTGGTGGCCGTCGAAGCTCGGGCGCCCGGGCGTCACGCGCCCCGACGTCGCCGGTAAGCCGAGGCCAGCGGGGGCCAGGGCGTGAGGCCTCGCTGGCGCACCCGGCCGCCCGATGGCCCAAACCGGCAGTCCCCGGCCGCGCTGATCACGGCCGTGCGCATCAGAGGCGTTCCACGAGCTACGGAAGCAGGCTGACATGTTCGCTCACCCGAAACACGTGAAGCTCCCGCGCCGGGGGCCGCTCTTCGACGTTCCTCACGCGTCGAGAATCCTGTTCCGGATCGCCTGCGGTGTCTGCGTGGCAGCGGGCACGTCGACGGTCCTGGCCATCTCGACCGGCGCGGCCGCGGCCCAGGCCCCTCGAATGGTGACGGTGACCGCCTTCTCCCCGCGAACGGTCGTCGTGACGAACCTCAGAAGCTGGGGACCGGGCTCTCTGCGGGCGGCGATCGAGCGTGCTGATGCGGGCCCGCTGGGAAGGTCCACGGTCATCGGCTTCTCGGTCGCGGGAACCATCACGCTCGCCAGTGGCCTGCCGGCCATCTCCAGGCCGACCACCATCGACGCGCGGTCGGCACCCGGGTACGTCAGCGGCGGCCCACCGGTGGTGGAAATTGACTTCAACTCCCGCGCTGGCCTGCGATTCGACGTCGGCTCGGGTGGTTCGCAGCTCCTCGGTGTTGCCGTCGGCCATGCCACCGGCAACGGCGTGACCCTCAACGCCAGATCAATTACTCTCAACGACGACTACATCGGCCTGGATCTAAACGGCCGGGCATTCGGCAACCAGGGCAACGGCGTATACGTCTCAGCGACCTCGTCGGGGAACTCTATCGGGCTGAACAGACGGGGCGCCTCGGGGGTAGTCGCGAACGTCATCTCCGGGAATAAGGGAGCCGGCATCGTATTCTCACGGTCGTCACACAATACCGTGGTGTCAAATCACATCGGAACGAACGCGGCGGGCACATCAGCCATTCCCAACGGCCGGGATGGCATATTCATCAGAGGGTCTGACCATAACGAGATCGGCGGTACTGTCTTTGTCGACAGCAAGACGGGCCAGGTGAATAACCCAACGGGAGACAAGGGCACGGTAACTCCGGTCTTCGTGGTGCCTCCACTGGGCAATCTGATATCGGGCAATAACCACAATGGCGTGGTGATCGCCAACGGTTCTCAGTACAACGTCCTGAACGGAAACTTCATCGGAACCACAGCAAGCGGGAACGCCGCGATCGGCAATGGTAGCAACGGAGTATGGGTAACGAAGTCGAACAATAACTCACTGGTGGGCTGCAAATTCGTCAACAACCCGTTTGTCTATTACAACGTTCTCAGCGGCAACGGCAAGAATGGCCTGCGCATCAGCAACTCGAACAACGTGGCCGTTCAGGGCAATTTCCTGGGCGTCGGCGCGGACAACACGACGACCGTGAGTAACCGCCGGGACGGCATCCGGGTTGACGGGAGTTCGCGGGATACCCAGGTCGGCGGAGTGATTCCGCTGGGGAACGTGTCCGCCGGCAACGGCCAGAACGGCATAGAAGTGACTGACAGGGTGCGCGGATTCATTACCTTCAACACGTTCGGGGGCCTGCTGGCATTCAAGGGCGCCGCCCCCAACGGCAATGACGGCCTGCTTATCAGATCCACGGGGGGCGACAACCTGGCTCGGACCAACGTGTTCTCCGGGAACAGGAGGAACGGTATCGAGTTGGCGGGCAACGCTTTCGGGGTGACGGTCGATCCCGATATAGTCGGCCTCACGACCAACGGCGGCGCCGCGTTGCCGAACGGCGGCGATGGTGTTCTCATCGGCGGCACCGCACATGACAACATCATCGGCGGCTCCCGGCGTTCTGTGATCCCTCAGAATACGTTTTCAGGGAACGTGGGCTACGGGCTCGCGATAACAGGTAAGGCGCATGATAACAGGGTCCTGAGCACTTTTGTCGGGACAAAGCTTCTGGGTGTAGAGGCCCTGGGTAACCAGAAGGGCGGCGTCCTGGTAGGCGGTAGTGCCTACCGCAATTCAATTGGCGTGAGGACCTCGGGCCCGTCCAACCTGATCAGCGGCAACACAGGCAATGGCGTGACGCTGCTGGCGGGCACGCGCGGCAATCAGGTGATCAACAACTATATCGGTCTTGATCGATTCGGCCTGTACCTGCGGAACACCGGCCGCCCGGTCGTGAATATGGGCCAGCACAATATTATCCGGCACAACCGTTACCGGCCGCCTTTCAGAGTTCACTCCAACCGCTAGCCGCCGAGGCGGGCCTCACCTGGCGCTCGCCGGGTGGGGCTGGCCTCTCCCGCCGCGCGATACGGCCGCCGCGTCCACTGGCCCTCATGCCTGCCTTCGCGGTAGAAACTGGTGACGGCCGGCGAGGTGAGCGGGTGGGGTGGCGAATGCTGCGACGCGAGGGCACCTCGGCGAGCGCGGGCGCCTCGGCGGGCGAAGACGGCTCAGCGGGCGAAGACGGCTCAGCGGGCGAAGACGGCTGGCGGCCGGTGATCCCGCCGCGGGCCGCCGACGCCGCACTGGCCCTGGGCGTGGCGGTCCTTGGCGCCGTCAGCGGGCTCGGTGCCCGGGCGCAGCACGAGCATGTGCCGCTGGCCGCGATACCGGTGCTCGCCGCGATGGGGCTGGTCCTGTATCCGCGCCGCCGTCATCCGGCGGTGGTGCTCGCCGCCGTGGCCGCCCTGGTGGCCACGCTCTTCGCTCTCCGGACGTCGCTGGAAGGCGCGTTCGTCGCCGTCCTGTGCGCCTCCTACAGCGCCGCGGTGTACGGCGGGCGCCGCCTGGCGCGCGGGCTGGCCGTCGCCACGGTGACCGTCTTCCTCGCCTTCCTCGCCTTCGGCGTGGTACTCCGGATGTTGGGTGTTCGCGCGTCGCTGCTCACGGCGGCCCCGATCCCGACGCTGCTGGCCGCCGCGGGCGCCTGGCTGGTCGGCCTGGTGATCCGGAGTCAGTTCGCGGCGCGGAGCGCACGCATCACGGCCCTCGGGGAACGGGCCAACTGGGCGGCGGCCCAGCAGGAGGAGGAGGCGCGCCGGGCCACCCTGGCCGAGCGGTTGCGCATCGCCCGGGAACTGCACGACATCGTCGCCCATCACCTGAGCGTGGTCGTGATCCAGGCGCAGGGTGCCCAGCGCATGGTGAGCCGCGATCCGTCCCGGGCGGAGCAGGCCATGGCCGACATCGAGCGGACCGGCCGGACCGCCCTCGACGAGATGCGCCGGCTCCTCGGCCTGCTCCGGTCCGGCGACCCGGCGCAGGACCAGCCCGGTGATCCCGGCCCCGACCAGCCCGGCGGCTGGCTCCGCGAGGCCGGCGACAGCGGGCCAGGTGAACCTGACGCCACGCGCCTGCCCGTGCTCGGTGTGACGGATGTCGCGGCCCTGGCCGAGCGGATGAGCGGCGCCGGGCTGCCGGTCACGGTGCACACGGTGGGAGAGCCCCGGCCGGTCCCTGAGGACGTGGGCCTCGCCGTGTACCGGATCACCCAGGAAGCGCTCACCAACGTGCTCAAGCACGCCGGGCCCGCCCACGCCGAGGTTGAGCTGCGGTTCGGGAGCGAACTGGAGGTCACCGTCACCGACGACGGGCGCGGCGCATCGGCTCACCTGTCCGGCGCGGTTCCCGGCACGGGACGGGGCACCGTCGGGATGCGCGAGCGGGTGACCGTTCTGGGCGGGCGGCTGACGGTCGGCCCGAAGGCCGGCGGAGGATTCCGCGTGCATGCGGCCATCCCCTTGGAGGAAGCATGATCAGGGTCCTGCTCGCCGACGATCAGCCCCTGGTGCGAACCGGGTTCCGGATGATTCTCGACGCCGAACCGGACATGGAAGTGGTCGGTGAGGCCGGGGATGGAGCGGACGCGGTCCGGCAGGTCCGGCGCCTGCTCCCGGACGTGGTGGTGATGGACATCCGGATGCCGGTGCAGGACGGGATCGCGGCTACCTCGCAGATCACCGCCGAGGGCGGAGCACGGGTGCTCGTCCTCACCACGTTCCACCTGGACGAGGATGTCGTCAACGCGCTCCGGGCCGGGGCCAGCGGGTTCCTGCTGAAGGACGTGGATGCCTCCCGGCTGCTGGAGGCGATCCGGGTGGTGCACGCGGGTGACGCCATCGTCCATCCGGCGGTCACCCGCCGCCTGCTCGACCGGTTCGCCCACCGCTTGCCCGCATCAGCCCGGGAGGACTCCCGGCGGCCGGCCGGCGCGCCCAGCATGGACCGCCTCACCGGGATCACCGAACGGGAGACACAGGTCCTCAGCCTCGTCGCGCGCGGGCTTTCCAACGCGGAGATTTCCGCGGAACTGATGGTCACCGAGACGACGGTCAAGACACACGTGCACCACCTGCTGACCAAGCTCGCCGCGCGGGACCGGGTCCAGCTCGTGATCCTGGCCTACGACGCGGGCCTGGCCGGGCAGCAGTCTCCATCCTGAGATCGACACGGCCTGCCACTCCATCCCTGGATCGACTCCGCGGACGGCACCGCGGGTCGATGCCGCCAGCCACCAGCCCTGACAGCGTTCCTCTCGGGCAACACGCATGGAGAGGAACACATGATGACCACGACCACGACGGCCCTGGCCGCCCGGGCGGAGATGCTGACCAAGGCCTACGGAACCGGCCTGGTGAAGGTCACCGCGCTCGACCAGGTGACCCTCGGTATTCCCGCCGGATCCTTCACTGCCGTCATGGGGCCGTCCGGCTCCGGCAAGTCCACGCTCATGCACTGCATGGCCGGGCTCGACTCCGTGGACAGCGGACGGGCCTGGATCGGCGACGAGGAGATCACGACCATGCGTGATCGGCAGCTGACCCGGGTGCGCCGCGATCGCGTCGGCTTCGTCTTCCAGGCCTACAACCTGCTGCCTGTCCTCACCGCCGCTGACAACATCACCCTTCCCCTCGACATCGCGGGCCGCACCGCCGATCGCGAATGGCTGGACACCATCATCGAGACCGTCGGGCTCAAAGCCCGGCTGCATCACCGGCCCAGCGAACTGTCCGGCGGCCAGCAGCAGCGCGTGGCCATCGCCCGGGCGCTGGCCGGCCGGCCGGCGATCATCTTCGCGGACGAGCCAACCGGCAATCTCGACTCGAAGGCCGGCACGGAAGTTCTCGACCTGCTCCGCCGCTCGGTGCGGGAGTTCGGCCAGACGATCGTGATGGTCACCCACGATCCCGTCGCCGCCTCCTACGCCGACCGGGTGGTCTTCCTGGCCGACGGCCAGATCGCCGGCGAGCTCGAACAGCCCACCCCGCAATCCGTTCTCGATCGCATGACGACGCTGGGGAGTGAGTCCTGATGCTCCGCGCCATGCTCCAGAGCCTGCTCGCTCACCGCGTCCGCCTGGCCATGACCGCCCTGGCCGTCGCCCTCGGCACCGGCTTCATGTGCGGCAGTTTCGTATTCACCGCCAGCCTCACCCACAGCCTCGACTCGCTGTTCGCACAGGCCAGCGCGGGCACCGACGTTGAAGTACGGCATGTGGTCCCGGCCGGGGCGGTCCAGGGGGCCGGGAGCGCCGCAGCGCGGCCCATCCCCGCCTCGATCGCCACGGCGATCCGGGCCCTGCCCGGCGTGGCCGCCGCCGATGGGACGGTCTCCGACCGTGCGGTGCTGCTCGCACGCACCGGCAAGCCGTTGCCTGCCCCGTTCGTGGCCGCGCTGAGCTGGCCGGCTGACGCGCCGTTCCAGGTGCCGTTCGCGCACCGGACCGGACAGCCGCCTTCGGGTCCCGGGCAGATCATGATCGACCGCGATTCGGCCCGCGCGGGCCATTTCACCCTTGGCGACCGCATCGAGGTCGCCATCGGCGGCCAGGCCAGGCGGTTCACGATCACCGGCATCACCGGCTATGGGTCGGCGGGCAGCATCGCCGGCGGCTCACTGGCCATCTTCGACCTGCGGACCGCGCAGCGGCTCTTCGGCCGGGCCGGCTCCTACGACACGATCCAGGTCAAGGCGGTGTCCGGAGTCCCGGCCCAGCAACTGCGCGACCGGGTGGCTCACGTCCTGCCCCCCGGTGTCGAGGCCGTGACCGCGGCCAACGCGTCGGCCAGCGAGGCGCGCCAGCTCAACAGCCAGCTGGGGATTCTGACCAGCTTCTTCGTCGCCTTCGCCGGGGTGGCGTTGTTCGTCGGCGCATTCGTGATCTGGAACACCTTCTCGATCATGATCGGCCAGCGAGCCAGGGAGCTCGCCTTGCTCCGCGCGCTCGGCGCCGGGCGTGGCCAGGTCTTCCGGTCGGTGCTTACCGAGGCGGCGGTGGTCGGCACCGTCGCCGCCATCGCCGGCGCGGGGCTCGGCATCCTCGTGGCCAAGGGCCTCGCCGCGCTGCTGTCGGGGTTCGGTTTGGCGCTGCCCGTCACCGGGCTGGTGGTCCCGGCCGCCCAGGTCGCCATCGCCTGCGCCATCGGGCTGGTCATCACGCTCATCGCCGGGCTGGCCCCGGCATACCGGGCCTCCCGGGTCGCCCCCGTCCAGGCCCTGCGGGACGCCGTGCCCAGCCCGGTCGGGTTCTCTGCCGCCCGCCTCGTGGCTGGCCTGGTGCTGACCGGAGCGGGCGTCGCCATGCTGCTCGCCGGGCTGCTCTTCGGGGCCGCCGTCGCGATCACCGCCGCAGGTGCGGCGGTCTCGTTCATCGGCGTGACCGTGCTCGGCCCGCTGCTGGCCCGTCCTCTGGCCTACCTGGTGGGGCTCCCGCTGACCCGGCTGCCGGCCCGGGTCGGCATCCTGGCCCGCGGCAACACGATGCGCAACCCCAAGCGCACCAGCGCGACCGCGGCCGCCCTCATGATCGGCCTGGCGGTCATCACCGCCGCCTCGGTCCTGGTCAGCTCGGCCCGCGCGATGATCGGCGATCAGATAAGCGCGGCCAGCAGGACCAGTTTCTTCGTCCAGGCCACCAACGCCGACGTCGGCCTCACGCCGGCCCTGACCACGGTGCTGGCCAGCCAGCCGGGCGTGCAGGCGGTGACGGGGGTGGGCACGACCGACGCCACGGTGGCCGGGGCGACCCACCAGAGTGTCGATGGCGTTGACCCGTCCAGGATCAGCATGTTCACCGACCTCGGGCTCGGGCCGGGGCGCCTGGACTCGCTCAATTCTGGTCAGATGCTGGTGAGCAAGGCGGCGGCCGCGGCGCACCGGTGGCGGATCGGTGACCTGGTGCAGGTCGGGTTCGGCTCGTACCGCGTGTCCCGGCTGCGCATCGGCGGGATCTTCGCCAACGTCGGCCCGCTGACCGCATACCTGGTGGGCACGGCCACGTTCACCGCGGACACCGGGCGCAGTGCGGACACGGTGGACCTGGTCAAGGCACCGGCCTCGGCTCGCGGCACCGTGGCGCGGGTGCTCGGCTCCTACCCCGGAGCACAACTGCTTGACCAGGCCGGCTACGCCAAGAGCCGCGGTTCCACCCTGGGCAGCCTGCTCAACCTGATCACCGCCCTGCTCGTGCTCGCGGTCATCGTCGCGCTGCTGGGCATCGTCAACACGCTCGCGCTGTCCATCGTGGAACGGACGCGTGAACTGGGACTGCTCCGAGCGGTCGGCATGGGCCGGGCCCAACTCGCACAGATGATCACCGCCGAGTCCGTCATCATCACGGTGATCGGCGCGGTACTCGGCATCGTCATGGGGCTCGGCCTGGGGTGTGCCCTGGCCTATGCCGTCACCCGGGCGCAGCAGGCCACCGTGGTGATTCCCGGCACCCAGATGGTGGCCTTCGTCGCCGCCGCGGCCCTGGCCGGGGTGCTGGCCTCGATCACCCCGGCCCGGCGCGCCTCGCGGCTGAACGTGCTGAACGCCATCGCGGCCGAGTGATGGGTGATCTGTGGGTGCCCCCCGGCGCACCCACAGATCAGGTCAGCCGCAGATCACGGGAGAGCCGCGAGAAGTTCCCGGACGGGCTTGCGCCGCCCCGTGTAGAACGGGACCTCGACCCGCGTGTGCAGCCGGGCCCGGGCGCCGCGCAGGTGCCGCATCAGGTCCACGATCCGGTGCAGCTCACCCGCTTCGAACGCGAGCATCCACTCATAATCGTTCAGGGCAAAACAGGACACCGTATTGGCACGGACGTCGGGGTAGTCCCGCGCCATCATCCCGTGCTCGGCGAGCAGGGCGCGGCGCTCGGCCGGGTCGAGCAGGTACCACTCGTACGAGCGGACGAACGGGTAGACGCACACGTAAGCCCCGGGTTCCTCGCCGGCCAGGAACGCAGGAACGTGCCCCTTGTTGAACTCGGCCGGCCGGTGCAGAGCCATGGCCGACCAGACCGGCTCACTGGCCCGGCCCAGGCCGGTCCGGCGGAACCGGCTGTACTGCTCCTGGAGGTCGTCGGGGGCGGACGCGATCCACCAGAACATGTAGTCCGCGTCGGCACGCAGGCCCTGTATGTCGTAGCAGCCGCGAGTAACGACACTCTTTCGCGATGCCTGCTCCTGGAGATCCTCCAGTTCGCCGGCGAGGATATCGCGCGGCGCCCGCACGGTCCCATCGCCGTGCGCCTGCACGCCGGGGGCGACATCCTCAAGCGCACCGGGGCCCCGCACCCGGAACACCGACCACATCGTGTAGCGGATCAGCTCATTCAAATCACGCGCCCGCGGCTTGCCCGCCGCTGCGGCCGCTGCCTCGTCACGGCCCGCCTCGTCACGGCCCGCCTCGTCGTCTCGTGCCACATCGCTCCCTGCCATGTGCCTATTGTCCGCCATCAGACCACGGGCCGGCTCCCGCCCCTGCCTGCGGTGGTCCCTCCCCCACGCCCAGCGCACCTCCATGGCTCCCTGCCATGTGCGGCGAGTCGGTCTCCGTCGGCATCGACCCGCTCGCCGTGCTCGCTGGGCGGCTGCCGCCGCGTCCTCGGCTATGTCCTCGAGCGGGCCGCGCTGCTCCAAGAGAAGTTGCTTGCCGACTGGGCGCTCGTGGCAGCCAATCACTCGCTGACGCACGGCAAGAACGCCGTGCGAATGGACGCCGAGATCGGACTAAAGCGTGGAGTATCTGCTCGGCGTGTTCACCGCGGCGAGGCTGCGGCTCGCGATGAGCGGCGCGCGCTTTGAGACCTGCGGGTCCTATCGCGTGGTAGGCGGCGCCCGCGAGCACGGCGGTTGGGTCGATCCGAGCTACGAACCCGCGGCGGCGCCAAACACATACCGATCACTTCTGTGAAGATTGCTGTACCCAACCACGATGGCAGGCGACAGGAGCCCATGTGTCTGTCCAGAGCGCTGCCGCAACCCTTCGCACTCTCGACGGCCTGCACCTGGCCGGCACCCTCGTCACTCCCGGTGGATCGGCTGAGCGTGCCGTGGTCCTGGTCCACGGCGGCGGTGTCACCCGCGATGAAGGCGGCTTCTTCACCCGCTTGGCGGCCGGGCTTGGTGAGGCCGACGTGGCGAGTCTTCGATTCGACCTGCGCGGCCATGGTGAGAGCGAGGGCCGCCAAGAGGAACTGACGCTCGCTGCGATCCTCAACGACATCCGGGTTGCCCTTGAGCATGTCCGAGAAGCCACCAGCGCGAGCCGTATCAGCTTGCTCGGGGCGAGCTTCGCTGGTGGTGTCTGCGCCTACTACGCCGCCAGGCGTCCCGAAGAGATTGACCGGCTGGTCCTGCTCAACCCGCAGCTTGACTACAAGAAGCGCACCATCGACAGTCGGCCGTACTGGTCGAACGACTACCTGAGCGACGACATGGCTCGCCAGCTCAGTGAGCAGGGGTACTTCCAGTTCACCCCCACTCTGAGGCATGGCCGGCCGATCCTTAACGAAGTCTTCTGGTTCCAGCCGCTCAGCCTGCTCGGCGAAATCAGCGCACCGACGCTCGTTGTTCACGGCACCAAAGACACCTTCGTGCCGATCGAGTCGTCACGTGAGGCGATGGCGCAGTTCAAGGCTGAGCACAAGCTCGTGCAGATCGAGGGATCTCAGCATGGTTTCGCGGTGCACGATGACCCGCAATATCTCAATCCGCAGAGTCAGGAGTGGCAGGCGTTCGTGATCCGCACCGTGACGGACTGGATTACCGCGAACTCGTAGACAGCGCCTGCCTCAAGGCGCGCGGGCCAGGCCGACTGC
>DASWFT010000735.1:0-6116 GCA_036394075.1 Streptosporangiaceae bacterium | reverse complement strand
CGCTGCGGCCGAGTCGTGCATTCCGCGGAACCGGCGCAGCTGATCGAGTCCGCCCTGGGTGATGTCGAGCAGCGTCGCGCGCCGGTCGGCCGGGTCGGGCAGCCGCGCCACCATGCCTTCCTTCTCCAGGGCGTCGACGATCGTCGTCACGGTCCGGGGAACGACCCCTAGTGCCGCGCTCAGCTCGTTCATGCGTATCCGGCCGGCGGATTGAAGCGCGCTCAGGACCCGGAACCTTGCCAGGGACAGCCCGGCCGCGCTCATCCGGGCGTTCGTCCGGTTATGGGTGGCGTGAGCTATGGCCCTGAACTGCTCCATCAGCTGGACGCTGTTCGGCTCGGGCCCTGCCGCTTGACCCTCTGTCATTTACTGAGTAGCCTCACCATGTGTATTCACACGAACTGATCTCTCATTATAGGCTTGCTCATGGCATTCCGGTAGCCGGCCTGGTTCCGCGCGCCTCCGATGATCCTAGGCAGCCGCCGTTGCTGGCCGCGCGGGCGGTCATCCTGGCCAGACGCACGCTAGCTGGAGATGCTCGCGGCGCGCCGCCTGAGTCGCAGGATGGTCCGGGCAGGCTGGCCCGCCGGATCGCCGTCGCCATTCGCTTCCGCGCCCCGGCCGCGGAGCCTGCCCCGTGATGCGGCTGACTGGCTTCGTCTTGCGGCACAAGCGCCTTGTCGTGCTGGCCTGGCTGGTGATAGCCGTCGCCGGCTTCGCCACCATCAGCAAGGCCACCAGTTCTTTGTCGGCCACCTTCAGCATCCCCGGCCAGGCCTTCACGACCGACAGCACCATCCAGCACCTCTACCACAACGGCGGCTTCCAGAATCCCCCTGTCGTGCTGACCGCGGCGGTCCCGCCGGGCACAGCGGCCGGGCCGGCGACCGTGGCCGAGGCGGGCCGGCTGTTCGCCGCTGCCGCCCGGGCCGTGCCGGGCTCACGCCTGGCCGACCAGGCCACCACAGGCGATGCCCGGTTCTCCGGCGCCGGCGGGCAGGACAGCTTCGCACTGGTTTTCATCCCGCCTGGGCCGGGCGGCTCACAGCCCGCGGACCCTGCCGGGCCGATGGGCCGGGTCATGTCCGCGGCGGCCCCGGCGGGCTGGCAGGCCGGCGTCAGTGGCCTGGCCCAGCTGGAGGCCGGCACGAGCGGCGGCCAGGGGACCAGCACCTTGACCGAGACGCTGCTCGGCGGGCTCGGCGCGCTGCTGGTGCTGGCCTTCGTCTTTGCCAGTTTCATCGCGCTGCTGCCGCTGCTCATGGCCGCGGTGGCCATCCCGGCGACCTTCCTGCTCGTCTACGCCCTCACCCAGGTCACCTCGGTGAACTTCATCGTGCAATATCTGATCGCCCTCATCGGGCTCGGCGTGGCCATCGACTACTCACTGCTTGTCGTTACCCGCTGGCGGGAGAACCACGCCGCCGGCCTGGACAACGAGGCGGCGGTGTCGGCCGCCATGGGCTCGGCCGGCCGGGCCGTTGTCTTCTCCGGCACCACCGTGGCCATCAGCCTGCTGGCGCTGGTCGCGCTCCCCGTCGCCTTCCTGCGCGGCATAGGCCTGGCGGCGTTCTTCATCCCCCTGACTACCGTCGCCGTCGCGATCACCCTCCTGCCGGTGCTGCTTGCCAGCATCGGCCCCACGGTGGACCGCCCGCGCCTGCGCCGCGAAGTCCACGCCAGCCGCCCCTGGACCGGATGGGCCCGCCTGGTTCTTCGGCACCGGGCCGCCGCGCTGGCCGGCGGGCTGCTCGTGGTGGCGGCACTTGTCATCCCGCTGTTCAGCCTGCGCCTAGGTGAGCCGGCCAGCAAGGCCCTGGCCCCGGGCAGCTCCGCGCAGGCGGCCCTCACGCACCTGGAAAGCCGCGGGATCCCCCGGGGGATCGTCAGTCCCATCGACGTGCTGACCACGGCTGGCCGGGCCGGCGCCGTAGCCCGCCAGGCCCGCCAGGCCCGCCAGATCCCCGGGATCTATTCCGCCTTCACCACCGCCGTGAACCCGCCGCCGGGCGGCACCGGGCTGGTGGAGATCCTGCCCGTCGCCGAGCCGGGCACCGCCGCCGGGGCGGCCACCCTCAACGCCGTCCAGCATGCCCTCGCCGGCCAGCCCGGGGTCATCGGCGTCGGCGGTCAGGGTCCGAGCGACGCCGACTTCACCAGCGCCGTGTACGGCAGCTTCCCGCTGATGCTCGGCCTGATCGCCATGGTCACCCTGATCCTGCTGGCCCGGGCGTTCCGGTCCCTGGTGCTAGCCGCCAAGGCGGTCATCTTCAACCTGGCCTCACTCGGCGTCGCCTACGGGGTCATGGTCCTGGTGTGGCAGCAAGGTCACGGCAGCCACGCCCTGTGGTCGATCCCCGCAACCGGGTCGATCACCGTGTACGTGCCTCTGCTGGCGTTCGCCTTCCTATTCGGGCTGTCGATGGACTACGAGGTGTTCATCTTGTCCCGCATCCGCGAGGAGTACGACGCCACCGGCTCGACCGACGAGGCCGTGGTGACCGGTATCGGCCGGACCGGGCGACTGGTGACCAGCGCCGCGCTGATCCTCTTCCTCGCCTTCCTCGCCCTGTCAGCCACCCCCGAGACCGCCATCAAGATGCTGGCCACCGCCCTGGGCGCCGGGATCCTCCTCGACGCCATAGTCATCCGCTCGCTGCTGCTGCCCGCCCTCATCGGGGTCCTCGGCCGCTGGAACTGGTGGCTCCCAGCTCCCGCAGCGCGCATCCTGCGAGTCGCCCCCTCAGCCCCAGACCCCGAACCGGCCTCACCCGGCCACCAGCCCGCCACCGCCCGCGCAGGTGCCTCACACCGGGGATCTTGTGACGAACAGGAGCCACAAATGAGTTTCCCCGACGAGCTTGCCCACGCTCTCGGGCAGGCAGGCACGCCCACTCCGGAGACACCGCAACACTGTCCCGGTCCCCTGAGTGCGAGCCAGTGGGAGGACTCCTCCTCCGGCCAGCCACACCGGGATCTCGGGCGGCCCCGGCCGGCGTGCCGCGCTCTCGCTGACGCAGGCGCCATCCGGGGCCGGGCGCTGGACGCCGGCAGCCGGACCGGCGAGCACGTGCTCATGTGCGCTGGCCTCGGCCTCGACGCCACCGGCGTTGACATCGCGTCCGCGGCCCTGCGCGCGGCTGAGGGAAAGGCGCGACCGAGGTCTCACCGCGCGGTTCCTCCGCGGGACGCCCGGCAGCTAGCCGGTCTCGGGGAGTCCTCCGACACCGTGCTCGACTGCGGGTTGCTCATCTTCGGCGGCCACGGCGCGACCTTCACCGGCAGTCTCCGGTCCGCACTGGTCCCCGGAGGCCGCTGCTTCATGCTGTACTTCAGCGACCAGCAGCCTCGCGACCAGAGGCCGCGGCGGGTGAGGCAAAACGAGATCACAACCGCATTCGCCGAAGGATGGCAGATCGACTCGATCGAAACCGGCAACGCTCGACAGCCCTGCCGGCCCGGACGGGATCCGGGCCTGGCTGGCCGCCCTCACCAGAAAGGAAACGCATGCTGACCGCCGAAGCCTGCATCCAGGCCGAGCGCCCGAGCCGGTATCTCGTCCAACTCTGCCGGCACGCCAACAGCATTAACCACAAGATCCTCCACCTCCACGCCGGCAAGGCGCAGGCGCGCCCTGAGATGCAGCACGTCGAATGGTCCGACACTGACGGGACCCTCACCTTGACCTGGGGCCGGTGCACCATGCACGCCGGCCCTGACACGCTGACGGTGCGCGCCGAAGCCACGAACGAGGAGAACCTTCAGCGGATCCAAAATCTCATCACCCGAAACCTCGAAAGGTTCGGCAGACGCGACCACCTGAAGGTGAACTGGCAGCGACCTGAAACACCCACGGTTCAGGGCGCCGAAGCCGGCTAGCCCCAGATCTCCGGCGATAGGACAGCCATAGGTCTGTGACATGCTGTTTTGCCCGGGCTTTCCTGTGCGTATTTTTTAAAGCTCTGGTAGGATAGTGGCATGTCAGCGGCGGTTGCGGCGATCCTGGAGGGCATGCCAGAGCCCCGCGACCTTCGCATGCACGAGCACGATGGCCGGTGCGTGATCACGGCCGGGCGGGTGGTGCTGTTCGAGTATGCCGCCGGCGATGTGGTGATGCGGAACATCGCGCTGGCGGCGCTGCGGCAGCTGGGGTTCAAGGGCCGGGTAGTCGCCGCGGTGCTGGGGCTGACGGAGAACTACGTCGCGACGCTGCACAACGCGGCCATGCGGGACGGGTCGGCGGCGCTGGTCATGCAGGACCGGCGCGGCACGCCGGGGAAGGTGACCCCGGAGCAGTGGGCGCAGGCCCGGGCCTGGCGGGCGCAGGGCGCCAGTGACGCGGAGATCGGGCGGCGGCTGCAGGTGGCGCACACCACGATCGGCCGCGCCCTGGGACCGCGCGAGCAGGCGCCGGCCCGGGAACGCGAGCCCGGCTGGGCGCCGGCGGAACCCCTGTTCACAGGCCCCGAGCCGGAACCTGAGCCCGAACCTGAGCCCGAACCTGAGCCTGAGCCTGAGCCTGAGCCCGTACCCGGGCCGGGGCCTGGTGCTGGTGCTGGCCTGCCTCCTGCCGGGGGGCTGCGGGCGTGGCCGCTGCCCGCGGGGGGCGTGTTCAGGTCGCGGTATGCGGGGGCGATGCTGTTGCATGCCTTCGGCGGGCGGGCCGGCGCCGGGGAGATCCTGGTGGCTGCGGCGGGCGGGGAGGACGGGCGGCCCGGGGATGCGGCGCTGCTGTCGGCGGTCAGCATGTGCTTCGCGCTGGGGGCGGCGACGACTGAGCAGTTCAAGCACCTGGCCGCGGCGGAGGCTGGGCCGCTGGCCGGGCTCGCGGTGCTGCCGGGGCTGCGGGCGCTGCGGCCTCAGCTGGCCGCGATCGCCGACCGCACCGACCCGCTGCGGCTGCAGTCGATGTTCGCGTCCGCGATGCTGGCGGCGGACCCGGTGACCTCCGGGGTGTACTACGCCGGTGACCATTTCGTCCCCTATACCGGCGCCAAGCCGGTCGGCAAGGGCTGGAACAACAAGCGGGGCCGGGCCGAGAAGGGCCGCGCGGACACGCACGTCACCGCGCACGACGGGCGGGCGGTGTGCTTCGTGACCGGCGAGCCGTCCGGGCTGACGGTCACCTTGCCGAAGGCGCTGGCGGAACTGAAGAAGGCCGCCGGGCCGGGCGCGAAGATCATGCTCGGCTTCGACCGCGGCGGCGCGTATGCGCAGGTGTTCCGGCACTGCCGCGACCAGGACGCGCACTGGGTCACCTACCGGCGCGCCCCGCTGGCGGTCCCGGCGATGCTGCCGGTGATCACCACGGTCAGCTACGGCGGCCGCGCCCGGCAGATCGCCTGGGCCGAGGAGACCGTCCAGGTCAAGGACTACGGTGAGGCCCGGCAGATCACGCTGTTCGAGCACGGCAAGGTGGCGCTGCAGATCCTCACCTCTGACTTCGATGCGTGCCCGGCGGAGATCCTGGCCTGGCTGAAGTCGAGGTGGCGGGAGGAGAACTTCCTCAAGTACGCCAGCGAGAACTACGGGATCGACAAGATCTGCGACTACCTCGCCGGCATCGAGGCGAATACCAAGATCACCGGCAACCCGGCCCGCAAGCAGGCGAACGCGGCCGTCCGCGAGGCGGAGAAGGCACTGGCCGCCGCGGAGCGCGACCTGGCCGTACTGCTGGCCGACCCGGCCATCGCCCCCGCCGCCAAGAACACCAGGCTGATCCCCGCCGCGCAGAAGAAAATCAGCGCGGCGCGCAAGAAACTGGCTGCCGCCGCCGCGGCCCGCGGCAAGGTCCCCGCGAAACTCCCGGCCAACGCCATCGACCCCAAGGCGAAGACCGCGCTGCTGCGCGCCGGGCGGCGCGGCCTGCAGATGGTGGTGCGGCTGCTCGCCCACAACGCCGGGCACTGGCTATCAGCCCACCTCAACGCCTACCTGCGCGACGACGACGAATACCGCGCCATCACCCGCGAAACCATCATCCGCGGCCTGGCCGGCACCATCACCTGGACCCCCGACGCCATCACCGTCCGGCTCGAACAACCCGGCGCCCCCCGCATCGCCCGCGCCCTGACCCTGCTCATCGACGAGATCAACGCCACCCCGCCCGCCATGCC
>DASWFT010000734.1:0-26541 GCA_036394075.1 Streptosporangiaceae bacterium | reverse complement strand
GGCGGAAGCGAGCAGAACGACGCCGAGGACGACGTTGAAGATGCCAGAGGCAATGCGCACACCCACCGCGAGCCGGGGGCGGCGGTATTCCCATGACCTGACCAGAAGCCTCATGAGGACGGGCTGCGAGGAAGGGACGTTGTCAGCTGGTGCGCGCATCGGGATGCCTCCTGTGACCTGCGGTGCCGGCCACTCCGGTCACCTACATCTCAATGCTCGCGGCGCGTGAGCAGGAGATCCACCGTGCGGCCACCCGAACCTGAGGTACGGCTAGCACGGTCTCCCGGCTCAGCCTGCGGCGGGAAGCGTTCCTGTCGTCCGGCAGCGCCGTGGCGGCCCGGATCGCCGGGCAGGCACAGAAACTGCCAACCACAGGACATCAGCTGGCATCCTCGGTCCACCGTCAGCGGACACACAGTTGCGCTGGGCAGCCGCCTCGGTGGGCGCAAAGGCGGCGGGGCCTGGATATCGGTGGCGTTCTCGAGCAAGGCGGTCGCCCTTGGAGCTCTGGCCCGCCGACCGGACCTCCCAGCGCCGGTCATCGTCCAGCAGCCGCCGGACCGCCTGGGTGCAGGTCACGATCACATCACGCGCCAGAGTCAGCCGGAACGAGGACGGCACGCGCGGTCGGTCACGTCGGCTACCTGCACGCCGAGGGAGGCAAGCGTCCGGCCATGGCGACGATCGCCACGTCGTGTTGCCCCGCGCCCAGGGTGATCTCGTGTCCGGCCAGCCTTTCGCCGGCGATGACGGGCCACGCGGTGATAGAGCCGAAACGGGCCCGTGCCGGATCACCCGGTGCTCGATTCCGGTGGCCTGGACCGCCTGAAGTGCTCGAGTGGCCATGCCGGTGATGCTCGCGCGCCTTTTGCCTAGAGTGATGTCACCGATCTTGCCGGAGGCATGCCATGTGCGTCGACCTGAGTCCGCCAGCGCCGCCGTCCGCAGTGCTGCATGACGTGGAGATCGCGGATCCGATCATGCTCGACCCGGTCGACTCGGTTGAGATCGTCTCGCTGATGGACAACGTCACCGACGTCTTCATGCCCGACCAGGGCCCGGCCCGCCGGGCCGACTTCGTCCTCGCGGCCAGGTGTGACTGCGGCGTGATGGCGGGCGGCACGGTGCCGGATGCCCTGGTCGCCGAGCACGGGTTCTCGATGCTGATCACGGTCCGCAAGGGTGACCGGACCCACCGGATCCTCTTCGACACCGGAATCAGCCCGGACGGCGTCGTCGCGAACATGCGGCGGCTGGACATCGATCCTGGCTCGATCGAGGCGATCATCTGCAGTCACGGGCACTTCGACCACACCACAGGCCTCGACGGACTGGCCCGCGCCCTCGGCCCCCGGAACATGCCGGTCCTGATCCACCCGCATTTCTGGCGGCAGCGCCGGGTCGCGCTCCCCGGCCGGGAGCCGGTCGAGATCCCCACGGTCAGCCGCCGCGGCCTGGAGGAGATCGGCTTTCAGATCATCGAGAACCGCCAGCCGAGCTTCCTGCTCGACGGGTCGGTCCTGGTCACCGGCGAGGTACCCAGGGTCAGCGGATACGAGCCCGGCTTCCCGCCGCAGCAGGCGTTCCTCAAGGGACTATGGGAACCTGACCCGCTGGTCCTGGATGACCAGGCGCTCATCATCAGCGTCCGCGACGCGGGCCTGGTCGTCCTCACCGGCTGCGGGCATGCCGGGATCGTGAACATCTGCCGCTACGCCGGGCGGCTGACCGGCGACCAGCCGCTCTATGCCGCGCTCGGCGGATTCCACCTCAACGGCCCGCTTTTCGAGCCGCTGATCCCCCGGGTCGTCGGCGACCTGGCGGCGCTCGGGCCGAAAGTCCTCGTGCCCGCGCACTGCACCGGCTGGCGCGCGCAGCACGCGATGGCCCGCCGGTTCGGCGAGGCCTTCGTGCCGAACACCGTCGGCACAAGATTCACGTTCTAACCGTCCTACGACAAAACCGGCTGACCGGCGGACTCCTCGGTTCGCTCCCTCCTGGCGGCAAATTCGCCGATTTCGTCTTGCGACGAGGTGTACGGCTCGTGCCCCCAGTTGCGGGATTACCTGCAAGAGCAGGGCCAGGCCGAAGTTCCCAAGGCCGCCGCGAAGATCACCGACGACGCGGAAGGTTGCTCGCGTTCTTTGACTATCCCGCCGCGCTTCGGAGCTCGATTCCCCGGGTCTGGACTCGATGCTGGGCCGTTCATAGCAGCGGTTCTTGCACGACGCCGGCGATGACCGTGGTCACGACCTTGCGGACGGCTTCAGCCTCTGGCGGGGTGCCTTCCCGGCCGACGAACAGCAGGTGCCCGGCCCCGATCAGCGTGGGCGCGAGCGTGTCAACATCGGCATCCGCCGCGATGCGGCCCAGTTCCCGCTCGTCGGTGAGGTAGGAGGCGATCATGGCGGTGGCTTCCGTCAGGATCGGTACGCCACCGTCCGGCCTGGCCTGGCGCAGCCGGGCGCGCAGGTCATCCCGGAAGGTGATGAGGGCGACGATCGCCACAGCGACCGACCCGAACAGGGCCATCAGCGCGCCGGTGAGGTTGCCGGCGACGGTGCCGGTCCCGGCGGACTCGCGCAGCCCGGCGGCCTGGGTGCCGATCCGGCCGATGCGGTCGAGCACGAGCTCGGCGAGGAAGGCGTCGAAGTCGGCGAAGTGCCGGTGCAGGACGCCCTTGGCGCAGCCTGCCTCCGTGGTGACCGCCCGGCTGGTCAGCGCGTTCGGCCCGTCCCGGAGCAGGACGCGCTCGGCGGCGTCGAACAGTTGCTGGCGCGCGTCGCGGATGGCTACCCCCGTCGGCACCGTGCCTCCCTCCTTGCCTCGCCGGGCCTGTTCGATTGACGAGTGGGCGCATGCCCATTTAAAGTGGGCGCGTGCCCACTATACCTCCCGAGCAATCACGTCTTTCCCGACCCGAGCCCCATCAAGCCCGAGAGGTGGCGGAGTCGTTCGGCTCGGACGCCGAACGCTACGACCGGACCCGGCCCCGCTACCCCGACGCCATGGTGGACCGGATCGTCGCCGCCAGCCCCGGACCCGACATGCTCGACGTCGGGTGCGGCACCGGCATAGAAGCCCGGCAGTTCCAGGCGGCCGGAGGTGCTGGCGGGCGTCGGGGCCGCTATCGACGCGATTGGGGGGAGCTTCACGATGCCCTACACCACGGTGGCGGTCACTGCGCGGCGCGAACCGGTGCCACCTGACCGGGCCGCCGGTTTCTCGCGGGGGTTCCAGAGGGATCCCCCCCCTGGGATAAATGACGCGATGACCCCGGTGCGCAAGCACAGGGGTCGCCGTTGTCGCGTGGAGGTGGCGGGAATCGAACCCGCGTCCTTCGGTACATCACCAGGGCTTCTCCGAGCGCAGCCTGCTTCGCTTTTCTCAGCCCCGGCAGTCCTGCAGGCAGGCCACCGACGGGCTCAGTCGCTGTTAGATGTCCCGCTTAGTCCCGCGACCGGGCTGAGCGGTGGATCCTCCTTGCTGATGCCAGACACCGGGCCGGAGGCTCTCCCGGGCTGACAACCCCTAACTCGCGGTTATTTAGGCCGCGAGGGCGAGGTGAGTGCGCTTAACATTGGCACTTGTAAATGTGCGGTCACAGTGTTAACGAGGTTATGTCCGCCGTCCTCGGCTCGCTTCCCCTGGATCAACTATCGAAGTCGAAGCCAGTCACCCCCTGTTGAGTTGTACGGCGCCAGCCGCAACGACGCGGCGTCCACCACGGCTGACGCTATCTTGTTGAACGCCCGCCGGCCAACTGGGATTCCCCAGCCAGACACACAGGATGCCCGACGGTAACCCGCGAAGCGGGCCCCCATCGGGCATCCCCGGTGGTGATGAGATGCCCCCGTGGACGCTGGCGGTGGCCGAAGTGCGCCCACGGGGGCTTGACCGGCAGGGTCGGGGCCGGCCTTTGAGACCGGGCCTCCCCCGAGATGAGGCCCGGTTCTCATCACGGCGACTGAGCCGCAACCCCCCAAGCGACACTCAGTCATCTGGTAAGACGTCGTCTGGTAGTTCCGTGGTTGCTTTACGTAATCAAAATTCAGGTCACTTCCAGGTTATGGAATCCCCAGGACTCGTTCCCGGTGTCACCGGGTCACCGTCAGCCAGGTTGAAACCGGCTAAAACCTGGCCAGGAACGCGGCGCCCAGGGGAACCGCCGAGGTGGACGGGGACTTGCTGAGTACCAGCACGGCGAACGCCACGTCGCCACGGTACCCCACGAACCAGCTCGCCCACAGCCGCGATCCGGGCGCTGCCGGGGCGGTCCCGACCTGCCCGTAGACCGGTTTCCCGGCGAGGTCGGCCAGATGGGCGGCACCGGAATGGACGGCGGACCGCATCAGCGCGCGCAGGCTGCCCATCGTCTGCGCTCTGGACAAGGCCTGGGGGGCCAGGCTGGGGTCCGCCGGGGCGGTGATCAGCGTGGGCGGGCGCTGGACGCCGGAGTCAACTCCCGCCGCGACGAGCGCCATGGCCAGCGGGCTCACCAGCACGCCCCCCTGGCCGATGGTGTCGGCCGCCAGCCCGGCGTCGCCACCGGAGACGCGGACGGACCCGGGGAAGGCGGTCAGCGGCAGCTTCCAGCTCGCGCCCAGACCGAAGGTGGCCGCCGCCGCGGCCAGCTGGCCCGCATCGATCCTGCGGGAGAGCCCGGTGAACGCCGTGCCGCAGGCCTGCGCGAAGTCCGTGCTGAACGGAGGCTGGGTGCCGAGGGCCGGCTCGGCGGGCACGTTGGTGAACGTCTGGCCGCCCACCTGGTTGCTGCTGGTACACGGGATCGGCGAGTTCACCTGCAGGCCGCTTGACAGCAGCGCGGCGGTGGAGACGATCGTGAAGGCCTGGCCCGGCTGATAGTGCCCCCCCAGCGGATCCACGCGCGGCACGCCAGGCACGCCGTGATCGGCAACCGCCAGGACGTGCCCGGTGGACCCCTGCACAGCGACGACCGCCGCGGCCGTGGTCTGCCCGGCGAGGGCCGCCGTGGCGGCGGCCTGGACCGATGGGTCGATGGTCGTCCGCACCGCGCTCCCCGCGCGGCCCAGCCACCGGGCGAGCACGGCCACCTGGCGGCCCGCCCCGTCCTCGGCGATCACCTCGGTGGCCGGGGAACCCGCGAGCTGCCGCTGGAAGACCTGCTGCAAGCCCGACACGCCCACCGTGCTGCCCGGACGGTAGGCCACGCCCTGCTCGCGCAGCGCCAGCGAAGCCTCCGTGCCGACCGATCCGGTGACATCAGGCGCGAGGCTGTCGAACAGCCGCTCGCTGACCGGGTGGAAGGCCAGGCCTGGCACATGGCCCAGCCCGGAGCTGAGCCTCGTGTAGGACGCGGGGTCAAGCGTCAGCAGCTTCAGCGCTGCCGACTGCGGCGCGGCCAGGATCACCCCGAGCACCTGGTTCGGGTCCAGTCCGGTCACCCGGCCGAAGGCCTGGGCGGTGGCCACCGGGCTGGCCAGCTTGCCCGGCGTCACCTCGGCGACGTAGGCCGCAGAGGGCACGGCGAGCGGCTGCCCGGCCGCGCTGAGCAGCGGCGCCCGCGCAGGCATGGTGGACACCACCGCCAGCCGCAGCCCGGGCCGCAGGCCTGGGTTTATGACGCTCGGGCTCCACACCACCTTCCAGCCCGCACCGGTCTTGCGCAGCCGGAAGAGTCCCTGGTAGTTCCACGGGGCACCGTCCTGCCCCAGATCGACCGATGCCCCGAAGCTGGCCACCGCGGTGCCGTGGCCCTGCCTGATCCGCCCCATGGTCAGGTAGAACGCGGCCGCGCCCAGCTGCTGATAGGCGGTCCGCAGCGCAGTGGTCACGGTGGCCGGATCACCCGTCGTCATCTCGGCCGCCGTGTGGTACCGGCCCTGCCCCCAGGCGAGCAGGAAGGCCTGAACGGTCGGCTCGGCGGACGCGTCGCCGGACAGGCCGCCGATGAATCCGGCGACCGCCACCACCGCGACGACGGCCGCTACGACCAGTTTCAGTCGCGGTGCATGAGCGCGAAGGCCGCTCACCCGTACCCGTGTCCCCCCGGTGCCCCGTTTCAGCGGTGCGCGCTCACCCACGTCCAGTGGCGGCATCCGCTTGACTGCGACGAAGGGCGCGACGTGCCCGCGGGCGGCCGCGTGCGCCCCTCGCCTACGGTAGGAGGCCATGGCCCGCCTCCCGCTACCCCCGCCGCCTGAAGGCACGTTCCACCTCCCGGGCGGCGTCCCGCTGCGCCAGATCATGGCGCTTGTCATAGGTCCGCTTGCCCCGGGCCAGGGCCATTTCGACCTTGACCTTGCCGTCCTTAAAGTACAGCGCCAACGGCACCAATGTCAGGCCACGCTCCGCTGTCTTGCTCGCCAGCCGGTCGATTTCCTTGCGGTGCAGCAGCAGCTTGCGCACGCGGCGGGGCTCATGGTTGGTCCATGTCCCCTGCGTGTACTCGGGAATGTGCACGCCGTGCAGCCAGATTTCGCCGTCTGTGATCTGGCCGAACCCGTCGGTGAGGGAGGCCCGCCCCGCGCGCAGTGATTTCACCTCGGTTCCGGTGAGCACGAGCCCCGCCTCGATGACGTCCTCGATGTGGTAATCGTGTCTGGCTCGCCGGTTACGGGCGATGATCGTGCGTTCCTGGCCTTTTGCCACGGTCGGTCGGTGCGCGGGCGTCACGCGCGCAGGTAACGCCTGAGGGTGAGGAACGACGTGGCGCCGCAGAGCAGCACTCCCATGACCATGGCCAGCACGATGACCTCGACCAGGTCGGCGAGACCGAGCTTGACGTTGTACGGGAAGTATTGCTGCAAGGTGTCGAGGCCGAGTGTCTTCACCGCGATGAGCAGGCCGGACGCGATCAGCCAGCCGAACATCCCGGCGATCACGCCCTCCACCAGGAAGGGCAGCTGGACGTAGAAGTTCGACGCGCCGACCAGGCGCATGATGCTCGTTTCCCGGCGCCGGTTGAACGCCGACAGCCGGATGGTGTTCGCGACCAGCAGGATCGCGGCGATGACGAGGATGATCGCGACGGCGATCACTGCGTTCCGCGCCCCGTCGAGCAGCTTGTAGAAGTTGGACAGGATCGACTGGACGTTCACGATGTTGTCGACCCCGGGCCTGCCCTCGACCGTGCCGGCCACCACGCCGAAGTCAGACTGGGCGTTGCGCAGCTTCACCTGGTAGGAGTCGGGAATCTCGCCCTGGGTGACCAGGCTCGCGAACGACTTGTCCTGCGAAAATTCCTGCCTGAAGTGCTGGTAGGCCTGCGACTGGGACTCGTAGAAGACCTGCTCGACGCCCTGCGATTTCAGTGTGTTCAGGTCGTTTTGGATCTGCTGTTTCTCCGCCGGAGTGGCCGGGCCGTTCGCCCGGCACTGCGGGCTCACGCTGGTCGCGGTGCACAGGTAGATGGACAGCTGCACCCGGCCCTGCCAGTAGGTCCTCGTCTGATCGACCTGCTTGACGAACAGCAGGCCGGTGCCGAGGAGGGAGAGGCTGATCGCCACGACCACGATGAGCGCAACCGTCATCGTCAGGTTGCGCCGCAGGCCGGTCCAGACCTCTGTGAAGACGAACTGTGCACGCATGGTCGCTGATCCCTCGGTAATCCTCGGTATCGGGTACCGTCCAAGCCCCCGCCAGCGGGCGGCGGCCGCCCGCTGGCCCGGTCAGTACGCCTGGCCGTACACTCCGCGCGTCTGGTCGCGCACGACTTTGCCGTGTTCGAGCTCGATGACGCGCTTGCGCATCGAGTCCACGATCGCCGCGTCATGGGTGGCCATGACGACCGTGGTCCCCGTCCTGTTGATGCGGTCGAGAACCTTCATGATCCCGATCGACGTGGCTGGGTCGATGTTCCCGGTGGGCTCGTCCGCGAGCAGGATCATCGGCCGGTTCACGAACGCCCGGGCCATCGCTACCCGCTGCTGCTCGCCACCGGACAGCTCGTCGGGCATCCTGTCGTGCTTGCCCTCCAGGCCGACAAGATCTACCACCTCGGGGACGACCTTGCGGATGAAGCGCCGCGGCTTCCCGATGACCTGGAGGGCGAAGGCGACGTTCTGGTACACGTTCTTGTTCGGAAGCAGCCGGAAGTCCTGGAACACGCAGCCGATCCTGCGGCGCATATACGGAACCTTCCAGCTGGTGAGCCTGGCCAGGTCCTTGCCGGCTACGTGGATCCGGCCGTCGGTCGGCCTCTCCTCCTTCAGCACAAGCCTGAGGAACGTCGACTTGCCCGAACCTGACGGCCCGACCAGGAAGACGAACTCACCCTTCTCGACGTCGATGTTGACGTTCTCCAGAGCCGGGCGACTCTGGTTCGGGTACATCTTGGTGACGTTATCGAAGTGGATCACAGGCCCATCACAACGCTCACAACCTCCGGCCGTGCGGCCACCGAACCGGCCGCCTTCCCGACCTTCCCGGCGCGCTCGGGCTGTCCGGTTTGGCCAGGGGACAGTCTAGGGGGGAAACTGGCCTGGAACGTCCAACACCGCCGAAGTGACCGGTCAGGCGCCGGCTGGAAGGGACCGACATGAGCTGCGAACACCTTATCTGCGCGCAGTGCGCTGGACCGGTGGTCGAGGGGCGCTGCACGGCCTGCCAGGCGTCGCGGGCGCATCTGCACCACCGCTCCCCCGGCCTGAGCCTGCCGGTCGTAGCCGCCGCGATCCTCACCCTGCTCCTGATTACCCTCGCGCTGCAGCTAGCCCACTGACCCCGCGCTGGCCGGGACCAGCGGGTCAGCGCACCAGCGGGTCAGAGCACTACCTGCCATCGGGCTGCTTGCGCAGCCACCGGATCTCGGCCTCAATGAAATCGTCGATCTCGCCATCCATCACGGCCGCGGTGTTCCCGGTCTCGTGGCCGGTGCGCAGGTCCTTGACGTTCTGGTACGGGTGCAGGACGTAGTTGCGGATCTGCGTTCCCCAGCTGCCCGCCCCGTCCCCGCGCAGCTCCGCCATCTTGGCCGCCTGCTCCGCGCGCTTGCGCTCCAGCAGTTTGGCCTGGAGCACCGCCATGGCGCTGGCCTTGTTCTGGATCTGGCTGCGCTCGTTCTGGCAGGAGACGACGATCCCGGTCGGCAGGTGGGTGATCCGCACCGCCGAGTCGGTCGTGTTCACGCCCTGCCCGCCTGGGCCACTGGACCGGTAGACGTCCACCCGGATGTCGTCGTCGGGGATCTCTATGTGGTCGGCCCGCTCCACCACGGGGATGACGTCCACCCCGGCGAACGAGGTCTGCCTGCGGCCCTGGTTGTCGTACTTGGAGATGCGGACCATGCGGTGCGTGCCATGCTCGCCGCGCAGCGTGCCGTAGGCGTACGGGGCCTTGACCGCGAAGGTGGTGGACTTGATGCCCGCCTCCTCGGCGTAGGAGGTGTCGTAGATCTCGGTGCCGTATCCGTGCCGCTCGGCCCAGCGCAGGTAGATGCGCCGCAGGCCCTCGGCCCAGTCGGCCGCGTCGGCGCCCCCCGCCTGCGCATTGATGGTGATCAGCGCCTCACGGGCGTCGTACTCGCCGGACAGCAGGGTGCGGATCTCGAGCTGGTCGATCTCTCGGCGCAACTTGGCCAGGTCGCGGACGGCCTCCTCGCGGGTCGGCTCGTCGTTCTCGCTCGCGGCCAACTCGAACATGACCCGGGTGTCGTCGAGGCGCTGGCGCAGTCCTTCCAGGCGGGCCAGTTCCCCTTCTAGGTAGGACAGCCGGCGGGTCACCGCCTGTGCCTTCTCCGGGTCGTCCCAGAGCCCCGGATCGCCCGCCCGCTCCCGCAGATTATCCGCCTCGCGCCGCATGGCCTCCGGGTCGAGGACCGCTTCCACGCTCGCCAGAGTCGACGACAGTTCCGAGATTTCACCCGTAGGGTCGGTACCTGTCATGGCGGAAAGCCTACGCGAGGGGAGCCATTCACAATGACCATGGCGGGTTCGCCGCGCATCATGCGTGGTCCGGGAGCGTGATCGCGGCGACCAGGATGCGGATCGCCCGCACCGCCACCGACAGGGTGGCCACGGTGAACCTGTCGCTCTCCCAGATCTCGGTGAGGGTCTGGGCGGCGCGGCGGACGGCCGAGTCGTTGCGCTGCGCCCACACAGCGAGGCGTTCCTCCGGGCTGCCCGGGCCGGTCACCTGGAGCACGTCACGGGTGATCGCGGCGTGCGCCCCGTACACGTCGTCGCGGAGCGCGGCGCGGGCCATGGTGTTCCACCGGTCTTCGCGTGACAGCGCGGTGATCCGGTCGCGCAGCCGCGTGATCTGCAGCCGGTCGGCCAGGTCGAAGTAGGCCTCCGCGGCCTCCTCCACGCTGCGGCCGGTGGCCGCGGCGATCTCCACTATGTCGAAGGCCGAGTAGGCCGGGACCATCGCCGCCACCTGCTCGGCGAGGTCGGGTGGCACCCCGCGCGCGGCGAACGACTGCAGCCGGTCCGTGAACCCGGCGGCGTCCCGGCCGGTGAGCATCTTGGGCAGGCCCGAGGTGACCGTGCGCACGCCGCCGGCGAAGAAATCAATCGTCGCCTGGATATCGAACGGCGGCCGGCGGCTGTCAAGCAACCACCTGGTGGCCCGTTCGGCGAGCTTGCGCGCCTCCAGCATCAGGGCGATCTGGGCGGCCACCTCTACCTGGCCGTCGAGCGCCTCCACCTGGGCCCAGAACGCCGGCAGGTCGAAGACCTCGCGGGCCACCAGCCAGGCCCGGCTGATGTCGGGGACAGACGCCCCGGTCTCCTCGTTCAGCCGGAACAGGAAGGTGATTCCCGACCGGTCCACCATGTCGTTGACCACCGTCGTGGTGATGATCTCGCGGTGCAACCGGTGGGAGTTCATCTGGCCGACGAACCGATCCCGCAGTGGCACGGGGAAGTAGCCGGACAGCTCCGCGCGCAGGTAGGGGTCGTCGGGCAGGACGGAGCCGAGCATCTCCTGCACGGCGGCGATCTTGGCCTGGGCGAGCAGCACGGCGAACTCGGGCGCGGTCAGGCCCATCCCCGCCGACCGGCGCTCGGCGATCTCCTTGTCCCCGGGCAGCACCTCCAGGCGCCGCCGCACCCGCCCGTCCCTTTCGAGTTTGCGCAGGTAACGGGCGTGCACGTGAAGCATCTCCGGCGCCTGGGCGCGGGTCGCGGCGATGGCCCGGTTCTGGTGGTAGTTGTGCCGCAGCACCAGGGTGCCCACCTCGCCGGTCATCTCGTGCAGCAGTCGGTTGCGGTCGGCGCGGGTCAGGTCGCCGCGGTTGACGCTGTCCGCCAGCAAGATCTTGATGTTCACCTCGTGGTCGGAGGTGTCCACGCCCGCCGAATTGTCGATGAAGTCGGTGTTGATCATGCCACCGGCCAGCGCGTACTCGATCCGGCCCGCCTGCGTGACGCCCAGGTTCCCGCCCTCGGCGATCACCCGGGCGCGCACCTGGGAGGCATCGACGCGGACTGCGTCGTTGGCCCGGTCCCCCACGTCCGCGTTCGACTGGGCGGCCGCCTTCACGTACGTGCCGACGCCGCCGTTCCAGAGCAGGTCCACCGGCGCCGCGAGGATCGCGGAGATCAGCTGGTCCGGCGACAGCGCAAGCACGTCGGCGTCCAGCCCCAGGGCCGCCTGGGCCTGCGGGGACACCCGGACGGACTTGGCGGTCCGTGGCCACACCCCGCCGCCCGCCGAGATCAGCGACGGGTTGTAGTCGGCCCAGGAGGAGCGGGCCAGGCCGAACATCCGCTCCCGCTCCGCGAAGCTCAGCCCGGGATCGGGGTCCGGGTCGATGAAGATGTGCCGGTGGTCGAAGGCGGCGACCAGCTTGATGTGCCGCGACAGGAGCATCCCGTTGCCGAACACGTCCCCGGACATGTCACCGATCCCGGCCACCGTGAAGTCGGCCTGCGCCACGTCCAGGCCCAGGGTGGCGAAATGGAACGTGACCGACTCCCAGGCGCCGCGGGCGGTGATCCCCATCTTCTTGTGGTCATAACCCTCGGACCCGCCGGAGGCGAACGCGTCGCCCAGCCAGAACCCGTAGTTCTCGGAGATCTCGTTGGCCGTGTCGGAGAAGGTCGCGGTGCCTTTGTCGGCCGCGACGACCAGGTAAGGGTCGTCGCCGTCGTGCCTGACCACGTCGGCCGGCGGGACGATCCGGCCCGCCTGCAGGTTGTCGGTCACGTCCAGCATGGCCCTGATGAAGGTGCGGTAGCAGGCCAGCACCTCGGCCTGGTGCGCCTCGCGGTCCGCCGGGTCCGGCAGGCACTTGCAGACGAAGCCGCCTTTGGCGCCGGACGGGACGATGACCGAGTTCTTCACCTCCTGCGCCTTGGCCAGGCCCAGGATCTCGGTGCGGAAATCCTCGCTCCGGTCCGACCAGCGCAGCCCGCCCCGCGCCACGGCCGCGAACCGCAGGTGCACCGCCTCCAACCGCGGCGAGTACACGAACAACTCGAACCGGGGCCGCGGGGCGGGCAGGTCGGGCACCTTGGCCGCGTCCAGCTTGACCACGAAGTACGGCACGTCACCGGGAGCCCCGCCGTCCGCGTCCTCCGGCGTCGCCCGGAAGTAGTTGGTCCGCAGCGTGGCCAGGATCAGGGCCAGGTAGGCGCGGAGCACGCGGTCGTGGTCCAGGATCGCGACGTCGTCGAGTTCGCCCTGGATCTCCTCGGCGATCGCCTCGCTGCGTTCCGCCTCCCCGCTCTGGTGGGCGGGGTCGAACCTGGACTCGAACAGGCGCACCAGGAGCCTGGTCACCGTCGTGTTGGAGCGCAGCACCCGCTCGATGTAGTCCTGGCTGAACCGGGTGCCCGCCTGGCGCAGGTACTTGGCGTAGGCGCGGACCACCACCACCTGGCGCCAGGTCAGCTGCGCGTCGAGCACCAGGGCGTTGAACCCGTCATCCTCGATCGCGCCCCGCCAGAGCGCGGTCAGCGCGTCCTGGAACGCCACCTTGACCGGTCCGGGATTGGCCACGCTGCCACCGGTTCTGCGCAAACCAAAGTCATAGATCCAGAACGGCTCCGGGAGGCACTCCCCGGAAAATTCGTACGGGTGCTCATCGACGACGTCAACCCCCATGTGCTGGAGGCGCGGCAGCACCTCCGTGAGCGTGATCGGCGAACCCGTCCGGTAGATGGTCAGCCTCCAGACCCCCGGGGTGCCGCCCCGCGGGGCGTCGGCCGGGTCCTCCGGCACGGGCCGGCCGCCGGTGTAGCCCTCCGCCTTCCACAGGTCGAAGGCGACGCTCCGGTCGGACTCCAGCAGGCTGAGCACCCGGGTCAGGTCAGTCAGCGCGTACTGCGCGGGCACGTCCGCTTTGTAGGTTTCCGGGATCGAGTCCCGGCAGATCTCCAGCAGCGCCCGGGCCTGCCGTTCGTCCAGCGTGCGCGCCGCCTCCTCGGCGAGGTCATCGTCCCACGAGCGGACCGTGGCGGCCAGCTTCCGCTCCAGCCGGGCTGCGTCCACCTCCGGCAGGCTGCGCCCGCGCTCGATGCGCACCACCACGTGCAACCTGGCCAGCGCCGATTCGGTGACCGTGGCCGCGTAGTCCACGGACACCCCGTCGAAGGCGGCGCGCAGGATCTCCTGAATGCGCAGCCGGATCGGCGTGGTGTACCGGTCCCTGGGCAGGTACACCATGCAGGACATATACCGGCCGTAGTAGTCCTTGCGCAGGAACAGCCGGGTCTGCCTGCGCTGGCGCAGGTCGAGCACCCCAACGGCGATCGGGGTGAGCTCCTCGGCGGAGATCTGGAACAGCTCCTCGCGCGGGTACCCCTCGAGGATCTCGGTCAGGTCCTGCCCGTCATGGCTGTCGGGGGTCAGCCCGGCCGCCTCAAGCACGCTGGCCAGCTTGCGCCGCAGCACCGGGACGCGGGTGATGCTCTCGTGGTAGGCGGCGTGCGTGTACAGGCCGAGGAACCGGTACTCGCCGCGGACCTCCCCGGTCTTGTCGACCCGCTTGACCGCGACATAGTCGAGGTAACTCGCCCGGTGGACGGTGGACCGCGAGTTCGCCTTGGTCAGGATCAGCCGCTGCGGCTCTAGGGCCCGGGCCCGCACCCCGGCTGGCAGCGCCGCGAAGGAGTTCGAGCTGTGCCGGTCGTCGCGCAGGATGCCCAGGCCTGTGCCGGGCACCGCGAGCAGCGACATTCCGTCGGGCCCGCCCACCAGGTCGTACTCCCGGTAGCCGAGGAACGTGAAGTGGTTGTCAGCCAGCCAGCGCAGCAGCGCCTGGGTCTCGGCCGGCACCCGCGGGCCCTCCTCCGCGGCCAGCCGGTCGGCCAGCCGGACCGCCATGGCCTGCATCCTTGAGTAGTCCTCCACGGCGACCCGGACATCGTGCAGCACGCTGCGCAGGTCCGCCTCAAGCTGCGCCGCGCGGAGGCCGCCCGGCCGGGTGGCGATCTCGATGTGCGTCCACGACTCGGTGATCTTGTCGTGGCTGTCCCGGCCGTCGCTGGTCGCCGGGTCACTGAGCGGGCCGGCCACCTCGCGGAGCGCCCCGGCCACATCCCTGCGGACCAGTAGCTGGGGGTGCACGACCAGGTCGCTGTCCAGGTCGTGGCGGGCCAGGGCCATGGTCACCGAGTCGACGAGGAACGGCATGTCGTCGGTGACGATGTCCACCACCGCCCGGCCCGCGGCGAAGGCGGCGCCCGCGGCGACCGGGCGCACCTGCACCAGGGCGCGGCCCTGCGGGCGGTCGGCCGCGAGCCGCGCATGCTCGATAGCCACCGCGCGGACCCGGGCCGGCCCGGCCGCGGCCAGGTCTTCGACGGGGACATGCCGGTAGTAGGCCTGCAGGTAGCCCAGCAGGTCGCCGACGCGCGCCTCCGCCTGCCCGGCTGTCTCGGCCTGCCCGGCTGTCTCGGCCCGCCCGGCCGCCTCAGCCAGCAGGGCTTCCTTCGCGTCTTCTGCCCTGTCCGACATCCGTCCCACTCCCCTACAAGTGATCCCGCAGCTCCCACAGCAGCGGGTAGTAGCGCAGCGGCACCCGCTTGCGCAGGTACGGTGCACCGCTCGACCCCCCGGTGCCCGACTTGGTGCCGATCTGCCGTTCGACCATCTGGACATGCCGGGCGCGCCACAGCCCGGCCAGCTCGTCGTGGGTGAGCAGGTCCTCGGTGAGCTGCCAGAGGTCGTCGTGGGCGGCCCGGTTCCTGGCCACCTCCTGGAGCGCCACCGCGACGTCGTCGTCATCGCCGGTCGGCAGTCCCCTGGCGTCGAGCAGGGCCAGGTACGCATCCCACAGCGACGGCTGGCTCAGGCGGTGCTGGAGACGGTTACGTTCGGTATCTGAAATTGATCGGAACCGGGGGACGAAGCTCTCATCCTTGGCCCCGGACAGGAACTCAAGCTCCCGGTACTGGACCGACTGGAACCCGCTGGCGGGCGCCAGCACCGACCGGAACTCCAGGAAATCCTGCGGAGTCATCGTCTCCAGGATGTCGACCTGCGTGACGAGCAGCCGCTCGATGGCGTGCACCCGGCGCAGCAACTGCCCGGCCCGCCGCGGCTGGCCGCCGGTCATAGCGTCGCGCGCCGACTCGAGCTCATACAGCAACTGCTGGAACCAGAGCTCGTAGACCTGGTGCACGGTGATGAACAGCAACTCGTCGTGGGCCGGCGGATCGGCCTGCGGCACCTGCTGCGCGAGCAGCTGCGGCAGGCGGAGATAGCCGCCGTACGTCAGCCGGCCGCCCTCTTCGCCGAAGCTGCGCGACCGCGGCGCCGGGGACGTCCGGGGCGACATGGCCGCACCACGCCGTTGTGGTGTCAAAAAGTGCCCTCAATCAACGTTGATCGCCCTGCCTCGCTGCGTCCGACTCTACTTGCGCTGCGGCCGGGGCGAACAGGCCGAGTACCTCGGGATTGGCCAGCGCGTCCGGGTCGGCCGCGTCCGCCACCGGCGTGCCGAGCAGGATCTTCCTGACCGGCACCTCAAGCTTCTTGCCGGACAGCGTCCGCGGGATGGCCGGCACCTGATGGATCTCGTCCGGCACATGCCGGGGAGACAATTCGGCGCGCAGCACGGCCCGGATCCTGGCGATCAGCCCGTCGTCGAGTTCGGCGCCGTCGCTGAGCACCACGTACAGCAGCAGCCGCCCGTCCTGGCCGAGCTGGCCGGTGTCCACCACCAGGCTATCGCTGACCTCCGGCAGCCGCTCCACGACGCGGTAGAACTCGCTGGTCCCCATCCGCACGCCGCCCCGGTTCAAGGTGGCGTCCGAGCGCCCGTAGATGACGCAGGCCCCGTCCGGCAGCATCCTGATCCAGTCGCCGTGCCGCCACACACCGGGGTAGGCGTCGAAATAGCTGGCCCGGTACCTGGCCCCGGTGGCGTCGTTCCAGAACCCGACCGGCATGGATGGCATCGGCGCGGTGATCACCAGTTCGCCGACCTCCCCGGTCACCGGCCTGCCAGCGGAGTCGAAGGCCTCCACCTTCGCGCCCAGGCAGCGGCCCGCGATCAGGCCGGCCCGCACCGGCAGCAGCGGGCTGGGCCCCACGAAGCCCGTGCACAGGTCGGTGCCGCCGGAGAACGAGCCAAGCACCAGGTCTGTGCTGACCTGGTCATAGACCCAGTGGAAGCCCTCGGGGGGCAGCGGGGAGCCGGTCGAGCCGATGCCGCGCAGCCTGCTGAGGTCGGTGTCGCGGCCCGGCGACAGGCCTGCCTTGGCGCAGGCCAGCAGGTAGGGCGCCCCGGTGCCGGCGTAGGTCACGCCGGTCCGCGCGGCCAGCCGCCACAGCGCGTCGGTACCCGGGTAGGTGGCGCTGCCGTCGTAGAGCACCACAGTCGCGCCGGCCAGCAGCCCGCCGGCCAGGTAGTTCCACATCATCCAGCCGGTGGTGGTGTACCAGAAGAACACGCCGCCGGGCCCGATGTCCTGATGAAGGGAGAGCGCCTTGAGGTGCTCGAGCACGATCCCGCCGTGGCTGTGCACGATCGCTTTCGGCAGCCCCGTGGTGCCCGACGAATACAAAATCCACAACGGATGACCGAACGGAACCTCCTCGAACTCCCCATCTGCTTCGCGTGCGCGGTCTGCCCCGGCCGGGCCCGGCGGGAGGTCGTCCCAGCGCAGCACGCGCGCCGCGGAGTCGGTCCTTGGGCCGGTGCTGGTGCCGGTGTCGGTGCCGGTGTCGCCGACGCCGACGCCGGTGCCGGTGCCGCCGACCATGATCACGGCGGCCAGGCTGGGTAGCGCGGCCACGATGTCGGCGACCGCCTGTCGCCGGCTGAACTCCTTGCCGCCGTAGCGGTAGCGCTCGGTGGCCAGCAGCACCTTGGGGGTGATCTGCGCGAACCGGTCGATCACGCTCGGCGGGCCGAAGTCCGGGGAGCACGACGACCAGATGGCGCCGAGGCTCGCGGCGGCGAGCAAGCCGATGAGCGCCTCAGGCACGTTGGGCAGGAAGGCGGCGACCCGGTCGCCCTTGGCCACCCCGAGCACGCGCAGCGCGTCGCGGACCCGGGCGACCTCGGCGGCGAGTTCCCCGTAGGTCAGGGTCCGCTGCGCGCCGTCTTCCGCGCAGGCGATGACCGCCGCGGCGCCGGGGTCGCTGACCGCGGCCCGCAGTGCGTTGCGCGCGTAGTTGAGGGTCGCCCCGGGAAACCACTGCGTGTCCGGCATGGGGCCGCCGGCCAGCACCGGCCCGTCGCCGCGCCGCCCGAGCACCCCGAAGTAGTCCCACACGGACTCCCAGAACGCCCCCGGCTCGTCGACCGACCACTGCCACAGGTCGTGGTAAGCACGCTGCGCCGGTCCGGCCGCGTTGGCCTGCTCGGCCGCGTTGGCCGGTCCGGCCGGGTCAGCCAGGGGCAGCCCGCGCTCCCGGGCCAGCCAGCGGCAGAACTGCGTTATCCGCGCCCGCTCGATGACGTCGGGGCTCGGTTCCCACAGCGTCGCGCCGTAGTCCCGGCCAAGCACCGCTGGAGCAGCGCCGATGGCCGCTGCCACCACCTCGTCGTCAGTAGGCATCCCCCCAGCATCGGCGGTCGCCCCCGCCGCGGCAACGCCGGGGCCGGCGACGACATGATCAATTCCCGATCTGTGGACCCTCACTGCTGTTCCTCCAGCACGTAGTCGTCCAGGAACGGGACAGACGCGACCTCCCGGGGCCCTCCGTTTCAGGATTGCGGTTGATTGGTGGTCATCCGCGACCAGTGATCCACCGCGATCATGAAGGTGTGCCGGCCGGAGGCGGCGGCAGCTGGTGACACTCCGCTGCGGCTGGTTACCTAGTGGCCCGCGCGGGTCACTCCGGCTGCGGGCGCGCTACCCGCAGGTAGCGGCGGAGGGCGATGAGGGACCAGACCGCCTCGACCACGCCGAACGGCCAGGCTCCGGCAAGGAACCCGTAGCTGCTGGACAGCAGGCAGCCGGCGGCGAACCCGAGGATGTACCGCTGGTGCCTGCCTTCCAGCGCATACATGATCATCATGAATGTGACGGCCAGCACGCCGTAGATCGTGACCGCGGTGTGGCTCATGCGGTGCCTCCCGCTCGCCTGCGAGGCCCCGCCCGCCTCCCCATTCCCCCTTCACTGCGCCCCTCCGGCTCGCTCACGCCGCCACCGGACCGCCGGCCAGGAACGCGGCCACGCCGAGCACCGCGCCGCCGACGATCGCGCTGACCACGCCGCGGCGCAGGGCGAGCAGCCACCCCGCGGCCAGGGCGAGCACGGCGAACTGCCACAGGTGCGCCAGGGACTGCCCGAGCGGGACCGACGCCCCGGCGATGGCGCCGACCGATGCCGGGCCGGCCCCGGTGAGGAATGCCTGCACCCGCGCATTGCCCCGGAGGCGGTCAAAATACCGGCCGCCGCCGAGCACGAAGGCGAACGAGGGGGCGAAGGCGACCGCGGTGGCGAGCAGCCCGCCGCCCACCCCGGCGGCCGCGTAACCGACCACGGCCACTGTCAGCACCACCGGCCCGGGGGTGACCTGGCCGAGGGCTACCGCGCCGAGGAACTGGGTGGCGGTCATCCAATGGTAGGTGCTCACCGCGTCGTGCTGAATGAGCGGGATGATCACGAAGCCGCCGCCGTAGGAGAGCACGCCCACCTTGAAGGCCACCCAGGCCAGTGCGACCAGCCCGCCGGCGGCAGGCAGCGCCGCGGCGGGCGCCAGCGCTCCCGACGGCAGCGTTCCCCATGGCAGGGCTCCCCACGGCAGTGCCGCCAGCGCGCCCCCCGTGGGCGGCCTGAGACCCGCGGCGACTTCGATCAGCCCGCAGGCGGCCAGCACGAGCACGAGCCACGGCCCGACCGTGGCCGCGGCCAGGCCGCCGGCCAGGAGATATCCGCACCAGCGGATTCTAGCCGTGCGGTGCGGGCCGGATCGCCGCCAGCTACCAGGCAGCAGGGTGACCGCGGCCGCGACGGCGACCGCGTGGACCACGGCCCCGGCACCCGCCCCGGCGCCTTCGATCCAGCCCGGCGGCCGGGCGGCCAGGAACACCGCGGACAGGCTCAGGATCACGACGAGGCCGGGCACGATGAAGCACAGCCCACCGAGGACCGCGCCGCCCGGCCCGCGCAGCCGCCACGCGCACAAGATCGCCAGCTGGGTGGAGGCCGGACCGGGCAGCAGGTTGCAGGCGGCGATGCCGTCCTCGAATTCGCGCTCCGACAGCCAGCCCCGGTCGTCAACGCAGAGCCTGCGCAGCAGCGCGATATGCGCGGGCGGACCGCCGAAGCCGACGCAGCCGATGCGCCCCCACTCGCGGGCGATGGTGGCCAGTGCCACCCGCTGCGGCGCTGGCTCTGGCGGCTGCGGGTCCTCTTCGGACACGCCTGGGTCAGCCAGCGGCGCGGAGCATGGTCAGCCGGTCGATCGCCTGGATGACGGCCGCGGTATCGGCCAGGTCGGCGAAGACGACATCGGCTCCGGCGTTGCGCAGTTCGCTGACCGTGGACCGCCCGCTGGCCACCGCGATGCACCGCGCGCCGCCCATCCGGGCCGCCTCGACGTCGCGTGAGGAGTCCCCGATGTAGACCGTCGAGTTCTCATCGAAGGTCACGCCGTATTTTTCCGCCGCCCGGGCCCGGGTCATTAGCAGCTGCGCTCCCTTGGGATACACCTCGGAACCGTAGCCACCGACCTCGAAGTCGAAGAACTCCTCCAGGCCGAAGGCACGCAGCTTCTCCACGGCGTTCGGCCTGATCGTGCCCGTGAGCACGGACTGGACGACCCCGCGGCGGCGGGCCACCTCGGACACCGCGTCCCAGGCGCCCGGCAGCATACGGCCCTGCTCACGCAGCAGCGCCCGGCGGGAGCCGAAGGCGCTCGCCAATTCTCCCGTGAACCGGGCCAGCAGGTCGTCGCTGCCGCTCACCGTCCAGCCGGACGAGCGCGACGAGCCAGGCGAACCGTGCTGGCGCGCGGGCGGCGAACCCACCGCGGCCTCGTTCAGGGCCAGGGCGTCGAAGAAGATCTCCGACTCGATCCGCCCCGCCATCTGCGGAAGCTGGACCAGCGGGCGCCCCGTTACCCGCCGGAACGCCTCCGCGTACGCGACCCTGGTCACCCGCCCGACGTCGACGAGGGTCAGGTCTATGTTCCACAGGACCAGGCGGTAGATGGGGGCCTCCGGTCGTCGGTGTGGTGACGGAGCAAGACTATGCCAGCCCGGTGCGTTACCGCAGGCGCTCCGCCGTCGCCGCCCCGAGGCGAGTCCCCCGGCGTGGGAAACGTCTCCGCGGAAACGTTTCCGCGGAAACGCCCGACCCGGTCGGCTCAGCCCATGTGCGGGTACCGGTAGTCCACCGGAGGCGCGAACAGTTCCTTGATGGTGCGGGCGTTCACCCAGCGGATCAGGTTGAAGATCGAGCCCGCCTTGTCATTGGTGCCGCTGGCCCGCGCGCCGCCGAACGGCTGGTGGCCGACGACCGCGCCGGTCGGCTTGTCGTTGATGTAGAAGTTGCCGGCCGCGAACCGCAGCGCCGCGCTGGCCGCGGCGATGGCGTCACGGTCCTGGGCGATGATCGAGCCGGTCAGCGCGTACGGCGCGACGTCGGCGGCCTGGGCGACGACCTCGTCGTACCGCGCGTCGTCGAAGACGTGCACGGCCAGGATCGGCCCGAAGTACTCGGTGGTGAACACCTCGTCGGCGGGGTCGGCGCATTCCAGCACCGTTGGCTGGACGAAGAACCCCTCGCGGTCATCGACTCCCCCGCCGGTGAGCACCCGCACCGCGGGCCGGGCCCGCGCCCGCTCCAGGGCGCTGGCGTGCTTGGCGAACGCCCGGTCGTCGATGACCGCGCCCATGAACAGTGACAGGTCGGCCGCCACGTCGCCCATGCTCAGCGACTCCACCTGGGCCAGGAAATCGTCCCGCAGCCCGTTCCACACCGACCGCGGCACATACGCCCGCGACGCGGCGGAACATTTCTGCCCCTGGTATTCGAACGCGCCCCTGATCAACGCCACCGACAGCACACCCGGGTCGGCGGATGGATGCGCGATCACGAAATCCTTGCCACCGGTCTCGCCGACCAGCCGCGGGTAACCGCGATAGCCGGAAATGTTCTCCCCCACGGTCCGCCACAAATGCTGGAACGTCGCCGTGGATCCGGTGAAATGAATGCCCGCCAGATCCCGGTGAGTGACCGCCACCCGGGACACCGCCTGGCCGTCCCCGGTCACCATGTTGATCACGCCGGGCGGCAGCCCGGCCGCCTCAAGCAGGCGCATGATGTAATGCGCGGACAGCTGCTGGGTCGGCGACGGCTTCCATACCACCACATTGCCGAGAAGCGCTGGTGCCGTCGGCAGATTCGCCGCGATCGAGGTGAAATTAAAAGGCGAAATAGCCAGAACGAAACCTTCCAGCGGCCTGTACTCCAACCGGTTCCAGGCCCCCATACCGGACTCGGGCTGCTCCGCCAGCAGCCGGCGCGCGTTGTGGACGTTGTAGCGCCAGAAGTCGATCAACTCGCAGGTCGCGTCGATCTCGGCCTGATAGACCGACTTGGACTGGCCCAGCATCGATGACGCGTTCAGCACCGGCCGCCACGGCCCGGCGAGCAGGTCGGCGGCCTTCAGGAAGACGGCGGCACGGTCGTCGAAGGACAGCGCCCGCCAGCCCGGCGCAGCCGCCGCGGCCGCCTCGATCGCGCCCGCCACATCGTCGTCGGTCGCGTTGCCGAGATGGCCGAGCACATGCCGGTGGTTGTGCGGCTCGACCACGTCGATGCGCTCGCCGCCGCCCAGCCGCTGCCGGCCGCCCACCGTCATGGTCAAAACAGCATGCTCCCCGGCCAGGTCCTTGACCTTGGCCTCCAGCACAGCGCGGTCGTGGCTTCCCGGTGCGTACTGCCTGACCGGCTCGTTCACCGGGGAGGGGACGTTAGTGACGGCATCCATGTTCTCATCGTCGCACGGGTTCCGGGACCATGCCCGCCGGCGGGGTTGGCGGACACGGCCCCGGATCAGGGCGAGCGATGGTTAGGGGAGGTGCCAGATCTGGTTGGCGGTGGCTGCGCACGACCACAGAACGAGCTGGGTGCCGTTCACCGTGCTGTAGCCGGGGTCGGTCAGGCACTTGCCGGAGTGCGGGTTGACCAGTTCGCCGTTCGAGTGATGGACCCACACCTGGTTCCATCCGCCGTTGCACGGCCACAGTTGAATCTTGGCGCCGTTCAGGCTGCTGGCGCCCTGGATGTCCATGCACTTGCCGAAGACGGTGAGCGTGTTGTTCGTCCGGACGGTCCAGTTCTGCGCGGCGGTTCTGTTGCATGTCCACAGGTCGATCTTGTTCCCGTTGGTGGTGCGGGACGCCGCGTCGTCCACACACTTGCCCCGGTAGCCCGTTATCGGGCCGGATGGCGGCGGCGGCGGCGTGGCGGACATGACACAGCCGCTGGCCGCGTTGCTCCACGTGGACTGCATGGCGAACGACCCGGTGGACAGGGTCACGTTGCCCGCCGGATCGGGGGTGCCCCACAGCTCACCCGCCCAGGCGCACTTGTCGCCGTTCTCCCCGCCGGAGACGTTGTCGGCCGCATCGAACCAGCCGCTGACCGGCGCCGGGTCCGTGATGGTCTCCGCGTACTCGTGGCCGCCCACGATCGAGAACCCGTCGTAGGTCCCCGCGCTGCCCGAGTTGATGAAGTTCTGCCCGCAGCTCAGGCCGGCGTCAAGCAGGTACGGCAGGTTGGTGAACGTCTCACCGAGGGTGGAGTTGGTGTGCCAGGCGCAGTAGGTGGGAGGCGACGACGAGCAGCCGGACGGGTTGCCGACGAAGCCGTCATTGAAGCAGGTACCGGTCTGGCTGGCGATGACGATCTGCGCGTCACTCAGGTCGGTGATCCCCTGGGAGGTGACGAACGCATCGGCCTCGGCGTTGAGGTTGGTCTGGCTTACGTCTGCGGGCGGCGCGCTGATGTCAAGGAAGGCGCCCTGGAGGACGGATCCGCTGAACGTCGGGTGACCCGACCCGTCAGAGTACTGGCTGGTGATGGCGGACCAGGTGTCCTGCGGGCCCACCCCCAGGCCCGCGTAGAAGCTGGCCAGGTACCCGACGTCCGGGCCGCTCGGGTTCCATGCGGGGCCCCAGAGCAGCAGGTAGACGTGCGGGTGATGCTGCACCAAGCCGTCGTGGTAGGTGAGGTTGCAGTTCGGTTCTACGCAGGACGCCGGCCCCGTGGCCCCCTTGACATGCAGCCGCTTGCCACGCGGCTGGAGCTTTCCCATGACGCGGCCGTGGTGGGCCAGCGGAAGCGCCCGCTGGTAGGCCTTGTGCAAGTTGATGACCCTGATCACGGCGCCGCTGGGCCCATGACGCGCGGGCACCGACGCCGATGCGCTGGCCATTGTGCTGGCGCCGATTGCCGCCGCCACCGTGACAGCGGCAGCGGCTCTTTTCCATTGCATTTGGATTGTTCCCCCTTTTTGTAGGTCGAGCGCCTGCCCGACGACCCACAAAGTAGCGCAGGTTCTTTCCTGGGCCAAGGTTGCGACACCGCATTTCAATGCCCAGGCAGCCAGCGCCTTTTCGGCCCAAACGGGAATCGCTGGCATAAACAAAAGCTCTGCCCATATTTCGGCCGTTGCGCCATATCCCTAATACGTGCGCCTGCCCGCGTTGGCACACATTCCAAGGGCGCCGAGCGCCCCGGCGCCGGAGACCGCCGCGAGTACGAGCGCTGAGAACAAGCGGCTGGATGGTGAGCCCGAGCGGGCTCAGCCGATGACGTGCGGCAGTTCCTGGCTGGCGTACCAGAGCAGGTCGTGACCCTCCGCGCCGTCCACGACGAAGCGAGCGTCGTCGTCGCCCTTGTCGGCGAGGGGCAGCGCGGCGACCGCATCGGTGATGTCATTGACCGCGAGCAGATCGTCGATGTGCCCGGAGACCACCAGGCGCAGCGGGACGGGAGCGGAAATCACCACCACGGTCGGCTCGTCGAACCCCCCGTTGTGCCCGACCTGCTCGTCCGGCACGTCGACGGCGAGTACCACACGCCTGCGCGGCGCGTCAGAGTCAGCGAGCAGCAGCCGGAGCGACGCCCGGGCCGCGTGGGTCATCGCCACGTACTCGAGTTCTTCGAGATCCCCGCTGGCATACCACTCGCGTAGCGCGGGGGTGACCGCGAACCCGGTCAGCGGGACCGGGCCGATCTCCCCGGTGCGCAGCAGATCGGCGAGCGCCGGCAGCGTCGCGGGCAGGTAGACGCGCATGGAGTCCCCAGGGTGGGCAGAAAGCGCCGCGGGCGCACTGGACAGCGTGCCCCCTGATGATCAAAGTGTGCCACCCCGGGCGTCCGCAGGTCCGGGAATCGGGCAGTTGGCGCCGCCGAGCGCCGCGATCACGGCATCTACCGCCGCGGTCAGCGGCTCGTGCTCCCAGACGCGGACTACCCGCCAGCCCGCAGCCGCGAGGGCAGCGTCGGCGGCCCGGTCACGCTCGATGTTCCGGCGCAGCTTGGGTGCCCAGTACCACTCGTTGACCGTCGGGTCACGGCCGTGCTCGGGGCAGGCGTGCCAGAAGCAGCCGTCGACGAAAACGGCAACCTTCCGGGCCGTGAACGCTATGTCGGGACGGACCCGCGCACCGTCGTTCAGGTCAAGTCGGTGATCTTTGCGGAACCGGTACCCCTGGCGGTGCAGGGCGCTGCGCAAGGCTAGCTCGGGTTTGGTATCCGTGCGCCGGTTGGCCCGCATGTTGGCCGAGCGCCCGGGACTTGAGGGGCTCGGATAGTCAGTCCTCGGATGGTCGACCACGGGGGCCAACGCTAGCGCGGCCCCTTAGCCGAGGGGAATGCCCAGCAGGCCCGCGAGGCGCGCGGCGGTCGGACCCGGCTCGGTGTGCAGCACGCCGGTCATCCCGATCGCCTCGGCGGCGGCCACGTTGGCCTCGACATCGTCGATGAACACGCACTCCTCCGGAGGCAGCCCGATCAGGGCCGCCGTATGCCGGAAGATCCTCTCCTCGGGCTTGCGCATGCCCACCTCGGCCGAGATGACCACGGCGTCGAACAGCACGGGGAAAAGGTCGCGCGGGTAGTCGCCCGCGCCCCACGAATTGGAGAGCAGGCCGGTACGCAGGCCCGCCGCGCGCAACTGCCGCAGCAGGTCGTGCATGGCAGCCGACGGCAGCGCCGCCGCGAACATCCTGGCCAGCAGTCCCTCGGCGGGCACCCGGCCCCCGTCGAGCCGGACGATCTGGGAGGCGAGCAACCGCTCGAACTCCTCTGGAGTGCACTCGCCGCGCTCCAGGGCATGAACCGGATTACCCTCGCCGTCGCCGGTGTAGGCGGCGTGGAGCCAGGGCCGGATCACCGAGACGTAGCTGTCGTGGTCGATCCCGTCCGCGTCCAGCCAGTTCCGGACCGAGTCAGGGATGGGGCTGGTCAGCACGCCGCCCCAGTCCATGATCACCCCACGCAACTCCGGCACGCCATCGATGGTAGGCGACGAAGGCCCTACGGCCCGGGGCCGGCGGCTGGCCGCTGGCGGTCGGGACGGAGAATCGTTCAGTAGCCAAGGCCGGTTCCGAAGGGGTAGGCGGTAGCACCGGAGGCGGCGGGAACGGACACGGGCAGGCGGCCGGCCGGGTTGCGCTGGCCGGCCAGCACGTCCGCCGTGGCGGTCATCGAGGCGCCCGTGTCGGAGTAGGTGGCTATCGCTGCCGCCGATCTCGGAAACAGGCCCAGGTCGTAGGGCCCGCCCGTGGCGACCACGACGACCGGCTTCCCGGCCGCCTCCATAGTTGCGACCAGTTGCTGCTGCGCCGGGTCACCTATGGCGTCCAAGGTGGCCACCACGATCACATCGGCGGAGCCCGGGTCGGCCACGACCTGGCCGCCAGTACGGCGGAGCACCGTCGTCAGCGCTGCGGCCAGGCCGGGCCCGGCGGGCCCCGCGACGAAGACCTTCCGGCCTGCCGCCAGCGGCAGTACCGGCCTGGCCTGCCCTGCTCCGGACGCCACTGGGCGGTTCCGCACGAGAGTGACCGAAAGATCGGCGAGTTGCTGGGCCACGGCCTGCTCCGCCGGCGTCCTCACGCTGGGCCGGGCGCCCGGCGGGGCGGGCGGATCCGCGAACAGGCCCCTGGCTACCTTGAGGCTGATGATCCTGGT
>DASWFT010000733.1:0-30033 GCA_036394075.1 Streptosporangiaceae bacterium | reverse complement strand
CTGGGCTGGTCGTGCTCCTCATCGTCGTGGGCGGCCTGGGCTGGGCAACCGTCGGCCGCATTATCCGCGGCCAGGTGCTGTCCATCCGGGAGAAGGAGTACGTCGAGGCCGCCCGGTCGCTGGGCGCAGGTCCCTGGCGGATCATGTTCATCGACATCCTGCCGAACGTCATCGCCCCGATCATCGTGTACACCAGCCTGCTGATCCCGGTGTCGATTGTGGCCGAGGCGTCGCTGTCCTTCCTCGGCGTCGGCATCCCGCCGCCTACCCCTGACTGGGGGGCGATGATCGCCGATTCGCAGAGCGTCTTCGAGTACGGGGCGTGGTGGTACCTGGTTTTCCCAAGCGCCGCACTGCTGATTACGACGCTCGCGTTCAACATCTTCGGCGACGGGGTAAGGGACGCATTCGATCCGCGCGGCGGCCAGCTGTTCGTCTAGGGAGTTTAGGTGACCCGTTTTCTCATCCGCCGGATCTTCCAGGGCATCATCGTCATGTGGCTGATCACCGTCGGCGTGTTCCTTATTTTCTTTGTCGGGCCCGGCCCGAAGTCGGTGCCCCGGGCCCTCGCCGGGAAAAACGCGACACCCCAGGTAGTGGCGGAGGTCACTAGGCGGCTGCAGCTCGACAAGCCGCTTTACGAGCAGTACTGGCACTTTGTCTGGCTGTTGCTGCACGGCAACCTCGGGTATTCCTTCTACCACGGCCAGTCGGTGAACTCGGTCCTCGCGTCCTCCTTCCCGATCACGCTGTCCCTGGTGATCGGCGCGGCGATCATCTGGGTGGTGCTCGGCGTGCTCAGCGGTGTGCTGTCCGCGGTCCGGGCCAGGACCGTCGCCGACCGCTTGTTCACCGGGCTCGCGCTGTTTTTCTACTCGATGCCCACATTCGTCCTCGGACTGCTGTTCCTGCTCATCTTCTACTACGAGCTCACCATCCACGGCATCCACGCGTTCCCCGCCACCTACATTCCGTTCAGCCAGAGTCCCAGCGGGTGGCTGCGCTCGCTGATCCTGCCCTGGTTCACGCTCGCACTGGTATCGGCAGCCACGTACACGCGGCTCACCCGGGGATCGATGCTGGATGTGATGAACGAGGACTACATCCGCACGGCCCGGGCCAAGGGACTGTCCGAGCGGCGGGTGATCTTCCGGCACTCGCTGCGCGCGGCGCTTACCCCGGTCGTCACCCAGTTCGGCCTGGATGTGGGCATCCTGCTGGGCGGTGCGGTCATCACCGAGGTCGTTTTCTCCATGCCGGGCGTCGGTTTCACCGCCGTGCAGTCCATTGACCAGCAGGACTTGCCAGTGATCATCGGCGTCGTCATCGTTGCATCCGCCGCTGTGGTGGTGGCGAATATCGTTGTGGACGCCTTCTATGCGGTGCTCGACCCAAGGGTCCGGCTGCACTGATTGCCTGGGCCGCCCGCATGCAGCGGCCACACTGCGGGCGGGCCGGAGACGAGTCCGCCTACGGGCGGCCTGAGCTGCGCTAATTACTCCAGGGCGAACTGCATGGGGTGGAACTTGGTCTGCGCCTCGGCGAGTTCGGCGGCTGGGTCGGAGTCGGCGACGATCCCGCAGCCTGCGAACAGCCGCGCCCTGGCTCCGTCCAGCTCAGCGCAGCGCAGCGCGATGCCCCATTCCCCGTTACCCGCGCCGTCCACCCAGCCCACCGGGCCCGCGTACCGGCCCCGGTCCATGCCCTCGAGTTCGCGGATCAGCTCCATCGCCGTCTCGGTCGGTGTTCCGCAGACCGCCGCGGTCGGGTGCAGGGCATCCACCAGCGCCAGAACGGAATGGACGCTCCCCGGATGCCGCGCCGGGGCGAGCCGTCCGGCGACGGCGGTCGCGAGATGCTGCACATTGGCCAGCCGCAGCAGCGACGGCTGCTCCGCGACCGTCAGCCGGTCGCACAGCGGGGCCAGCGCGTCGCGCACGCCAGCCGCCGCGTACTCGTGCTCTTCGGCGTCCTTGGCCGAGGCCAGCAACGCCGCCCCGAGTGCCGCGTCCTGGGCGGGGTCGCGGCTGCGGGGCATCGTGCCGGCCAGCACCAGCGAGCTGATCTCGCATCCCTGCCGCTTGATCAGGAGTTCCGGGGTGGCGCCGACGAGCCCGGCGCAGGCGAAGGTGTAGCAGTCCGGGTAGCGGGTGGCAAGCCTGCTCAGTAGCAGGCGCTCATCGATACCGACCGACGCAGCGGCGTGCAGGTCCCGGGCGAGGACCACCTTTCGCAAGCCCCCGGCCCGGATCCGGGCGACGGCCGCGCCGACCGCGCGTTGCCATTGCGGAGCCGTCAGGCTGCCGTCGTGCCAGCGAACCTCGGCGGGGCCGATCACGGGCAGCGCCGATCCGGGGGCGGCGGGCGCGTCGCCGATCGTCGTGAGCCAGGCCCGCCCCGATCTGCTGCCGATCAGTGCCTGCGGTACCACAAGTACCGAGCCGTCCGAGGTGTGATCGAAAGTGAAGCTCCCGAAGGCCACCGGCCCGCACCCTGGCAGGCCGACCTGGTCGTCGATCCGGGCTCCGTCGAAAAGGGCGCGCAGCCACTTCTCACCGGCGGTGAACCTGTCTTCGCCCGCAGGCAGGGTCACCCGGGCCGCTTCCCCCCAGCCCACCAGCCCCTCGCCGTGCTGGATCCAGGCCACGGCCGCCTGGTCGGGAAGCTGGCCCACCAGGTCGCCGGGATCTGCGATGGGCACGGTGCGGACCGTCGGCCTGTCCAGCATCTGCTGATCCCCGTTGCCTGTGCCTGCTCCCACGGCAGACCACTTTACGTGCTGGCGCGGGCGGTCCTGCCTCCGGGGACGGGCGCACGGGCGTGGCGCTGGCAACGGCGGCTCACGGCACCTGGGACAGGGACCTTCCGCAACTGGGGTCGCCCGGCCAGCGCGGCACGCCCGCAGTTTCGCAAGGTGGCGTGTTAACCTGCAGCTTGGCTATTCGCTATTAAAACGATCGGATAACTAGCTTGTCTCTCACGAACCGCGCTGACGCGGCCGCGGGACTCGCCGGGCTTAGCCGGCTTGTGTGGTCCGTTGTGGCCAGCCCGGACAGCTGGGCGGATCTGGTGCGCTACCGTGCCGAAGAGCGCTGGTACCAGCGCTTGGAGCAGACGGAGAATCATGAGCTATGGCTGCTGAGCTGGCTCCCGGGACAGCGCACCGGGTTCCATGATCACTTCGGATCCTCTGGTGCGTTCGCGGTGGCACGCGGCGAACTGCAGGAACTCACCGTGCCCGCCGCGTCCTCATCGCGGGGTCGTGCGGTGCTGAGGCGGGCCGCCTTTGCCACCGGGCAGGTGCGGGCATTCGGACCCCAGCACGTGCACGAAGTGATGAATGTCTCGGGCCAGCCCGCTGTGAGCATCCACGCGTACGCCCCGTCGCTGGCCGGGATGCGCCGCTACGAACTGACATCGGAGGGCCTCGTGCTCGCCGCGGTCGAGATGGCCGGGGAGAACTGGTGACCGGTGCAGCACGGCCCGATGGCAGCCGCCCGATCGGCGAGGTCCTGGCGGATGCCCGCAGGCGGCTGAAGCGGCTGGACCCGCGGCAGGCCTATGACGCCATGCAGGCGGGGGCGCTGCTCGTGGACATCCGGCCACAGGCGCAGCGCGCGGCGGAAGGGCAGGTGCCTGGCGCGCTTGTGGTGGAGCGCAACGTCCTCGAATGGCGGCTGGATCCGGCGTCCGACGTTCGCCTGCCTGAGGTGGGCGACTACGGCAGGCAGGTCATCGTGATCTGCTCCGAGGGGTACGCCTCGAGCCTGGCGGCAGCGTCCTTGCAGGACCTGGGGCTGGCCAACGCCACCGATCTGGCGGGTGGATTCCATGCCTGGGCGGGATCGGGGCTGCCAGTCCTGGACGCCCGGCCCCATGACGAATGTCATGGGCAGGACATGACGGACGGCAGCGGCACATAACCCGTCCGGACCGCAGGGTTATGAGCATGACCGAGGCTCGGCCTGCGACAGTCCGGCCCGCTGCGGAGCGGGCCCGCATGCCGAGCTCGCGAGGTAGCCCGCAGCTCTCTGTTGCATCAGACTCTTACCATGCACTCCACCGCGATTCATCTGCTGCGGGCCGCCGGGCTGGGCATGTTCGCCTCGAGCCGGCTCCGGGCCGGTACGCCGCGGGCATGACTGCCGCGCCCGCCCGCCACCGCGACAACGGCGTGGACGCCACCGCAGGGGCGACGGCGCATGCCGGGCAAGCCGGGGATGAGCTGGCCGCCAGGCGCCGCGGCGCGCTTCGCTGGACTCTGGCGGGCATCTGGCTCATCTACCTCGCGCTGCCCGGCGCAGCACTCTGGGATGACCATAACCTGGTGCGCCGTTACGTCGGCCTGGCCGCCCTGCTCGGCTTCGGCGCGCTGTTCCTGGCCACTTTCGGCCTGGGCGCCAGGATGCGCCAGCCGGGGGGACGCCAGCCGGGGGGACGCCTGCCGTGGGCGGTGCAGGCGGGCGTGACCGGCCTGGCCACGGCCCTGACCGCACTCGTCACGCGACCGCCGGCGAGAAGGCCACCGGCCTGCTCGTCTACTTGGCCGTGCTGGCGGTCTTCATGTTCACGGGCCTGGCGGCCTGGGCGACCGTGGCTGTGATCCTGGTCGCATCGCTGGCGGTCCCGAGCCTGGTCCCTGGATGGCGGGCGAACCCGTATGACACTTTCCAGATCTTGGTGGCGGCGGTGGCGATGTGGGGCGTGGCGCTGCTGATCCAGCGCAACGCCCAGCTCGCCGCGGCCCAAGAGGAGATCGCGCGGCTGGTCCGCGCGGAGGAACGTAGCCGGTTCGGCCGCGACCTGCACGATATTCTCGGCCATTCGCTGACCGTGGTGGCGGTCAAGGCGGAGCTCGCCGGGCGGCTCGCCCGAACGGCGCCAGAGCGGGCTGAGGCGGAGATCGCGGACATGGAGCACATCGCGCGAGAGGCCCTGGCCGATGTCCGTGCGGCGGCGGCCGGGTACCGGGAGGTCACGATCGCAAGTGAGCTCGCGAGCGCCCGGACCGCCCTCACCGCGGCCTGCATCCAGGCTGACCTGCCTGCCGGGCTGGCGCATGTCCCGCAGGGGAAGCAGGAGATATTTGGCTGGGCCATCAGGGAGGGCGTGACAAATGTGGTCCGTCACAGTGGTGCCACACACTGCTCAATTCGGGTGGCCGGTCACGAGGTTGAGATCACTGATGACGGCCGCGGCCCGGCCGGCCCGGTGAATGCGGCGTCCAACGGGCCAGGGCACGGAAATTCTGACGGTGACCGGATCGGAGATCCGTTGGGTGCTGACAGTGCCCGAGCGCGGCTGAGAACAGCTGTCCCGGGCGGGTCGAGCAGCGGTCACGGCCTGGTCGGGCTGCGAGAACGGGCGGCCGCCGTCGGGGGCTCGGTAATCGTCGGCCATTCCGCAGCGGGCGGCTTCGCGCTCCGGGTACGCGTGCCATGATCTGCCCGTGAGCGCACCCATCCGCCTTCTCCTCGCCGACGATCAGGCGCTGGTCCGGGGTGCCCTGGCCGCCCTGCTTGCCCTGGAGCTCGATCTGGACGTGGTGGCCGAGGTCGGACGGGGCGATGATGTCGTCCCCGAGGCCAGGCGGACCCAGCCGGATGTGGCCCTGCTGGACGTCGAGATGCCCGGCCTGGACGGGATTTCCGCCACCGCCGCGCTGCGTGCGGCGCTGCCGTCGTGCCGGGTCCTCGTCGTGACGACGTTCGGCCGGCCGGGCTACCTGCGCCGCGCGATGGCTGCGGGCGCGAGCGGCTTCGTGGTCAAAGACACTCCAGCGCGGCAGCTGGCCGATGCGGTCCGGCGGGTGGCCGCCGGCCTGCGGGTGGTCGACCCCACCCTCGCCGCCGAGACCCTCGCGGCGGGCGAGAACCCGCTCACCCCCCGTGAGACCGATGTGCTGCGTGTCGCCAGGGACGGCGGGACGGTCGCCGACATCGCGGCCGCGCTGCACCTCTCGGAAGGAACTGTCCGCAATCACCTCTCGGCCGCGATCGGCAAGACCGGCGCGCGCACCCGCGCCGAGGCGGTACACATCGCGGGGAGTAACGGCTGGCTCTGAAGTCCGGTGCTGTGCCTGCTCCCGCTCGCCTCCGGGGCCCCGCCCGCCTCTCCATTCCCCCTTCACTGCGCCGCCTTCCCTCGTCGCTCGTACTCTGCTTCCTATGCGCCTCCGGGGCGCTTAGCGCCCCGCCTTCCCTCGTCGCTCGTCGCTCTTTCCTCGCTCCTCGCTCCTCAGTCCAGGCAGCGCCGCGCCCCTTCGGCGCGTCAGTCCAGGCAGCGCCGCGCCCCTTCGGCTCGCTCATGCTGGGCCGCAGGCTCACAGGAGCGATAGCTGGACGGGCTCCGCGCTCCCGCCTGGGCCGTTCCCGCCCGGGCCGTTCCGACCTGGGGGGATGGTCGGCGGGGCCCGCCAGGCCCGGCGGCCTTGGCGGCCGCGGCCTACGCCGTGCCGCTCGGCCAGGATGCGGACTTGCTCGGAGATCTGCCGCTGATAGTCCTTGGGCGCGTACGCGCGGCCACCGTAGAGGCCGCGGTAGCGGGGGACAAGCGCCGGGTGGTGCTCGGCCAGCCACGCCATGAACCACTCGCGGGCACCGGGCCGCAGGTGCAGCACGATGGGGCTGACGTGGGTGGCGCCCGCCTCGGCGACCTGCCGCACCGTGGCCTCCAGCTGTGCGGGGGAATCGGACAGGAATGGGACGACCGGGCCCATCAGCACGCCGCACGGCAGCCCATGCTCGGTGAGCGTGGCGCAGACGCCCAGCCGCCGCCGCGGACTGGGGGTCCCCGATTCCAGCGTTCGCCACAGGTCCTCATCCGTGCAGCCGGCCGACACACTCAACCCGACCTCGGTCACCTCCGCCGCGGCGACGAGCAGATCGAGGTCGCGCAGGATGAGGGTGCCCTTGGTCAGGATGGAGAAAGGGTTCCGCGCGTCGACCAGCGCCCGCAGGATCCCCGGCATCAGCCGGTAGCGGCCCTCGGCCCGCTGGTAGCAGTCCACGTTGGTGCCCATGGCGATGTGCTCGCCCTGCCATTTGCGGGCCGCGAGTTCCTTGCGGACCAGTTCCGGGGCGTTGACTTTCACGACGATCTTCGAGTCGAAGTCGTGCCCGGCGTCCATGTCCAGGTAGGTGTGCGTGTTCCGGGCAAAGCAATAACGGCATGCATGAGAACAGCCGCGGTAGGGGTTGATCGTCCAGCGGAACGGCATGCGGGACGCCTCGGGTACCCGGTTGATGACGCTCCGGGCATGCACCTCGAAGAACGTCATGCCCTGGAATCCCGGGGTGTCGAACGACCTGGCGACCGCACCGCGCTCGAACAGTGCTGGCGCGGTGTCGGCGGCCGGACGCCCGGCCGCGGCGGGCTGGCCAGGTCCGCCGGTGTCGATCCGGATGCCGTCCCATCGCATGGGGCGACTATAGAATTATCGTTCGATAAAGGCAAACACCAGTTCGATTGCAGTGAGCTGAATCTGGCTGCGCGAGCCGGGCCTGCCGGCGATAGAAACCCGCAGGCGCAAGGCGAACGGAGGCTAACGATCTTGATGTGGGGGATAGTAAGAGACAGTTGCCACCGGCCTGGCAGGTGGAGGTGATGCCATGGCGCTTTCCATGGATGAGCAGCGCATCCTGGATGAGATCGAGCGCGGGCTCGCCGGCGCCGATCCGCTGCTCGCCGCGCGGCTGTCGTCCTTCGGTTTCCAGCGCACGGCACTGACGCTGCGGACACGGCGGGCACGGGTGGTCGTGTCCTTCGTCACCCTGATCGTCGTCGCAGCCATGTCACTGGTGGTCTACGCGCTGGTTCCGTTCCGGACTGTGGCCGACAAGCATGCGACGGGGCGGTCCTCCGCGTCGCCCGGACAGCCGGTGATGACCGTGCCGAGCCACCAGTCGGGCAGCCCGTCCGTGTCAGCCCCCGCGGACCGCATCGTGAGCCGGTCGGCCGCGCCCGCGCTCGGGCATGTTCAGCCGGGTCCGCCCGCAGCCAGGGCACAGTAGGCCGTCATCGGTCAGTACTCGCGCCAGAGCTGCAGCAGGTACTGCTCAAGTCCCTCCAGGTTCTTCCTCGCCTGCTGGAATTCGTCGCTCAGCGGGTCGACGCCACGCTCGAACATCTCGTCGTAGAGGCGCATGACCTCACGGCGGTTGCGTGCGTACACGCGGACCACGTAGTCGCCCACTCCGCCGGCCAGCCGCAGATTCTCCACCGCGCGGCCCTCGGACCCCATGTCCACGCTCAGCTGCCCTCGGAGGTAGATCGTGCCCTTGGCCTCGTCCTCCCACTCGTCGCCGAACGCGGGCGGCGCGGTGTCCCACTCCTCGATGGTCAGCCGGACGCTGATGTGCTCCTGCAGGCTCCCCACCCATACCTGCTCGCGGTTCACGCTGACGAGCGTCCCGACCGGCGCCAACGGGCCGCCCGGTGCGTCCGGGTCAACCTTCGAGTCATGCAGCCGGAACATCCTTCGGTCCGGGAAGACAGGCATTTCTAGCCGGACAAGCCTTCGGCTCACATATCCCCCCTCTGCCCGCGATGCATCTCAGACCACTAGCATGCTCCGTGGTGAAGCCTTACAGGCCAGCAATCAGCGACAAAAGTGCCATGTGACTGTCCGTTCCGGCTTGGCTATCGTCCGGCATCGGCCAGATTGCGGCCAGGGGAGAACCCGGCTGGACGCTGATCAGGTCATACCCCGGCTTTGACGAGCCAGATCCGGGCGGGACCGCCTTGGGGCGGCGTGGGCACGCAGAAGGAGCCTTCGTGCCGGATGACCTGACCGGGATCCGGCATCGCCAACTCGATGCGCGCGGGCTGCGGATGCATATCGCGGAGGCGGGCACTGGCCCGCTGGTGCTGCTATTGCATGGCTTCCCGGAATGCTGGTACTCATGGCGTCATCAGCTAGTCTCGCTGGCTGCGGCCGGATTTCACGCGGTAGCCCCTGACCAGCGCGGATACTGCCGGACGGACCGCCCGGACGCGGTTGGGTCGTACAGCATCCTGCACCTGACCGGCGATGTGATGGCCCTGATGGATGCGCTCGGCGAGGAGTCGGCCGTTGTCGCGGGCCACGACTGGGGGGCACCCGTGGCCTGGCATGCGGCGCTGCTGCGGCCGGACCGGGTACGGGGCGTGATCGGGCTGAGCGTGCCGTACCGGCCGCGCGGGAGCACCCCGCCGCTGGCGGTCATGCGCGGCCTGCTGGGCGAGGGTTTCTACATGGTCTACTTCCAGGAGCCGGGTAGAGCCGATGAGGAACTAGCCCGGGACCTACCCGCTACCTTCCGCAGGGTGCTCTACAGCGCATCCGGCACGGCCCCGCAGCTGGCACCTGTCGTGCCACCGGGCGGCGGCTTCCTGGACGTGTGCCCCGACCCGGCCGTGCTGCCCGGCTGGCTCACCGAGAGCGATATCGGCGTGTACGCCTCCGAGTTCGGCACCGCGGGGTTTACTGGCCCGCTGAACTGGTACCGCAACCTGGACCGGAACTGGGAACTCACCGCCCCTTGGCATCATGCTCCGGTGACGGTGCCGGCCCTGTTCGTCGCGGGGGACCGCGATTTCGTCATCAGTCAGCCCAGCCCGGACGAGGTGGTCGCCCGGATGCGCCAGAGTGTCCCGCGGCTGCGCTCGGCCATCCTGCTTCCTGGCTGCGGTCACTGGACACAGCAGGAGAGGCCGGAGGAGGTCAGCGCGGCCATGATCGATTTCATCCGCGCACTCGGCTGACGCCCATCCGCGCACGCGGCTGAGAGCCGCCGTGGCCAGCCGACTGATACCGCCGGCTGGGTCAGGTCAGAGAAAGCGGGCCCGCATCTCGTCCCAGAGCGCCGCGTAGCATTGCGCGGCCCGGCTGTGAGGTGCGAACGCGGTGACCGGGGCCCGTTCTACGGCCATCCGCTCGATCAGGGACAACGCCGGGATCACCGTCTTGGCCACATCGGGGCGCTCGGCCGGCAACCGCTGGGCGATCTCCATATGCAGCCGCTTGCGGCGATCAAGCATGGAGAAGAAGGCCAGCACGTCCGGGCGGTGCCCGTCGAAACCGGCAATGAACTCGGTGAGCTGGTCGAGGGTGCGCACCGACAGCGTGGTCGGGATGAGCGGGACCAGCACGATACCAGCGGCGTGCAGCACGCTCTCAGACAGCAGCGAGATGCCCGGCGGGCAGTCGAGGAAGATCACGTCGTACTCGGCGGCTAGCGGGTCCAGCAGGCGGGCGAGCCTGCGCATGGGATTTTTGGTGGCGTCCAGCATCAGGTCGAGATTGCGGTAAGTGAAGTCGGCGGGAAGCAGATCCAGCTGCTCGAAATCGGTTCCCTTGATCGCGTCGTCGATTTCCCGGCTGCCCTTGATGAGGGCCTTGCCGCCGCCCTTGACCCGGGGGCGGATGCGGAACACGTAGCTGGCTGCGGCCTGCGGGTCGAGATCCCAGAGCAGGACCCGCAGGCCGTCGCGCGCCGCCAGGTGGCTCAGGTTCACGGCGCTGGACGTCTTGCCCACCCCGCCCTTGATGTTGTACGTAGCGAAGATCTTCATGAGGCGGCGCCCGCGGTGAGGGTGCGGAACCGCTGCTGGGTCGCCAGGCTGGCGAACTCGCGGAACCGCCCGGCGAACTGGCTGCGGGCCTGCACCTGCTGCAGGCCGACCCCAGCGGCGAGTTCCCCCATCGCGAGCAGGGCCGTGGCGGGCACATTCCGGTCGCTCATCATCTGCTCGGCAAACATCCTGATCTCATGCTGCTGGACCTGGCCATCCTGAAACTCTCCGAGGCAGTCCTGCAAGCCTTTCAGTTCCTTGACCGCCCGCCGGTGCGTAGCCGGATCGTGCAAGGACGCGAAGGATTCCAGCAGGTAGCGTAGCTCCTTGCATCGTTTCCGCAGGTCGTGCAGCCGCTCCGGGGGAGAGCTCGCGGTGATGGCGCTGCCTTGCCGCAGCACCCGCCGGTGGGCGCGGCGGATGCTCGCCGCGGCCAGGTCCGCCGCGTCTGGCCCCCGGGCTGCGGCTGGCCCCTGGGTCGTGGCCTGCAGGCTCTCCAGCGCAGCCCGCCATTCACGGATAAGGCGGGTGAAGCGCGCCGAGCGGAGCCCTCGCACCAGCCGCCGCCGCTCTGCGGCGTGGCTGCGGATCAGATGGGCATGGAGCGGGTCCAGTTCCTCTGGTGTCGCCGCCACCAGCCCCGCCGCCATGTCCGGGTACTTCAGCAGATAGACGTCGAGATCCCTGGTCGGCGTGGTCAGGTCGCCCAGCCACTTGAACTCGGGCCGGAACTTCTGGGCGAATTCGGCGGGCAGCACATGGCCGACCAGCTTGAGCACCGACCGGGTGCGGCGAACCGAGACCCGTAGGTCGTGCAGGAACTCGGTGTCGACATCGCGGATGGTGCCAGGCACATTCGCCTCAAGGGTACTGAGCAGGTCCAACAGCACCGCCGTAACCGCCGTGCCGGCCGGCATGGCCGGGGTCAGGCAGACGTTGACCTGGCTCGTGTAATCACCAGCCCGGCGGCCCGCCGCGGCCAGTGCCGCGTCCAGCGGAGGGGGGGCCTGAGGTTCGACACCCGGGGTGCCCCCCAGGACCTGGGCTACCCGCTCCGCCTGGGGCTGGTAGCCACGGACGGCGGTCACCGTCAGCCGTGACGACAGGTCCGCGGTAGCCGGGTAGGTCACCGACAGCCGGTCCAGGGTGAGCCAGGCAACCGTCTTGTCGTCGGCGTTCAGCACCCGCAGGTCACGCACGGCGCTCCCGCCGCGGGCAGCGGGCATCAGCGCCCGCACCCCGATCAGCGGGCGCAGCCGCGCCCGCAACGGCCCGTCCGGCAGCGAGCCGGCCAGGGCTGGCCACGTCAGCCGGCCCGGCCTGGCCACAAGCCGCCCCCCGTCCGGGCCGGTCAGGGTCAGCTCGCCGGGCCCGGCACCGGTGGTGTGCTCCAGCGTGAGGCCGGCCCGGTGCAGTCGCCAGTCGAAGGTGTCCAGCCAGGTCCGTCGGACCGTGCGAGGCCTGCCTCCCGGCACCAAGGAGAAGCGCGGTGCCAGCGCGTCCAGGGCGCCATCGTCCGCAGGCTGGTCATCATCGCGGCCAGTCAGCACAAATTCGTAAGAGAACGCCTGCACCACGAAAGCCCGCCTTGTCACCGGGTACGGACATGACGACGACGGGCAAGAAGCTGCCCAGTATTCCGTACTAATCAGTTTAGCGGGCATCCGATCTGGCGCCGTAGGATGCTCCGGGCGCCCCGCTAGCGGTGGTTCGGCTGCCGCGGCCCGGTGGCGTGGCCGGCCCGGCCGGATCGCTCCGCGGGCCGCGGTCGCGAGTATGCGGTTTCCTCGTCGGCGTGAGGCTGCTTGTCCCCGGGGTGAACCTGTTTATCCCCGGCGTGAGGCTGCTTGTCCCCGGCGTGAGGCTGCTTGTCCCCGGCGTGAGCCTGCTTGTCCCCGGGGTGACCCGGCCGGTGGTCCCGCGCTCCGGTCGCCTCACGACCAGGCTTGGCCTCGCAGGCCGGAGTGGCACGCTGCTGCTTGGCCACACCTGGGAGCGTCAGCGGCGGCCGGTTGATGGCTGGCATCACCGAGGTGAGCGCGGCGCTCGCCGCCGCGGCCGTTTTCCGCTGCTCCTGCTGTATGTCGGTTCTCGCCGTGGCGGCGTCCAGTCGTTCGCTCATGGCGCGGTACCGGCGGGCCCGGGCACGCACCTTAAGGACGCGGTCGGTAACGGACAGCAGGATCATTGCGGCGATCATCGCCGCAATGAGCAGGAAAGTCATGGAATTCCACCGCTCACTGGAATGGGATCAGGGTCCGTCCCACAGTATGCGAGCCCAGCACCGGAAGGCGGGCAGGGCCGCTGGCGCGCGGTGGTCGGGGGTGGGCTGTTGTGCGTCCGCGCGTCATGAATGTGGCGGCTTGGCGCACACTGGGAGTATGCGCCGGTTTGTCGGCGGCTGCCTGGCCTGGCGGCTGCGCGTCCAGCGTCACGGCGATCTGAGGAGGCCCTGCCGTGCTCTATGCCTTCGGGTTCGAGCGGACCGGAGTAGTGCTGAGCGACCTGTATTTCGTCGACCCCGATCCGCTCGAAGGCCAGGAAAGCGCTGAACGGGGCGTGCGGCTGGAGGTCCGGCTGCTCGCCCGGGGTGAGCTCACGGGCTCCATCTACTCGGCCCGGCCGATTGAGATCGGCAGGCCGGTCTGGCGGGTTGATCTGCTGGAGTCGGCGGACGGCCCGCCGGGCACCTTCGACCGCACCCATCACCATCCGGGGCTGAAAGGATGGGAGCCCGGCCGGCGGGTGTTCGACGAAAACCTGTCCGCCGATCCCGTGGGCTGGCTCGGGTCACGGCTGTCTGACCTGGAGGGCCTGCTTGAGGCGGTGGGCCTCGGCGGTGATCCCGCCGACCCGCGCGACGCGGAAAGCCTCCGCGAGTGCCTTCCAGAGGTTCAGGCCGCCGTCAGCCGCCTGCTGGAGCGGGTGCAGAAGGGCGAGCTTGGCCTGCCGCCCGGCGACGAGCCGCTGGCCAGCGTGCGCGCAAGCTGGCTCTAGCGGGTGCGCTTCCGGCGCCGCCGTGCCGGAAGGAGGGTCCGCCGGCCTTTAAAAGCCTGGTTCACGTCGTCACACTGGTGAATGTGCACGACTTCGACCTGCTGGTGATCGGCTCGGGCCCGGGTGGTCAGAAGGCCGCGATCGCGGCGGCCAAACTGGACCGGCGGGTGGCTATTGTCGAGCGGCCGGACATGATCGGCGGCGTGTGCCTCAACACGGGCACGATCCCGTCCAAGACCCTCCGGGAAGCGGTCCTCTACCTCACCGGCCTCGACCAGCGCGAGATGTACGGGCAGAGCTACCGGGTCAAGGACGACATCACGATCGCTGACCTGGCCGCGCGCACGCGGCATGTGGTCGGCAGGGAAAACGATGTGGTCCGCAGCCAGTTGTCGCGCAACCGGGTCGCGGTGCTCGCCGGCACCGCGCGCTTCGCCGACCCGAACGCCATCGAGGTCCACGACGCGGATGGCCGCGTGCGCAAGGTCAGCGCGGAGAAGATCGTGATCGCGACCGGGACCAAGCCTGCCCGGCCGGCCAGCGTCGCCTTCGACGAGCGCACCGTCATGGACTCGGACGGGATCATCAACCTGGAGCGCGTTCCGCGGTCGATGGTGGTCGCGGGCGCGGGGGTGATCGGGATCGAGTACGCCTCGATGTTCGCGGCCCTCGGCACCAAGGTGACGGTGGTCGAGCAGCGGGACCGGATGCTCGAATTCTGCGATCTCGAGGTCGTGGAGGCCCTCAAATACCATCTTCGCGATCTTGCCGTGACGTTCCGGTTCGGCGAGACGGTCTCCTCGGTTGAGGCGAGGCCGGAAGGGGCGATTGCGTCCCTGCGCAGCGGGAAGAAGATCCCCGCCGATACGGTGCTGTACTCGGCCGGACGTCAGGGCGCCACCGACGAGCTGAAGCTGGAGAGGGCGGGCCTTTCGGCCGACACCCGCGGCAGGATCACAGTCGATGAGTTTTTCCGCACCCAGGTACCGCACATCTACGCGGTCGGCGATGTGATCGGGTTCCCTGCGCTCGCGGCCACATCCATGGAGCAGGGCCGCCTCGCCGCGCATCATGCCTGCGGCGAGCCGGTGCATCAGGCCAGCATGCTGCAGCCGATAGGGATCTACAGCATCCCGGAGATCAGCTTCATCGGGAAGACGGAGGACCAGCTCACCGAGGCGTGCGTGCCGTTCGAGGTGGGCGTGTCGCGCTACCGTGAGCTGGCCCGCGGGCAGATCATCGGTGACTCCTACGGAGTGCTGAAACTGCTGGTATCGCCGGAAGACCGCACGCTGCTCGGCGTGCATGTGTTCGGCACCGGGGCCACGGAGCTGGTGCACATCGGGCAGGCCGTGATGGGCTGCGGAGGTACCATCGATTACCTGGTCGACGCTGTCTTCAATTACCCGACGCTCGCCGAGTCCTACAAGGTCGCCGCGCTGGACGCGACCAACAAGATGCGCCAGGTCGCTCGTTTTGCCGAATGAGGTTTTTCGCGGCCCGGGCTGCTCGGCTGGGAAAGGCTGACTGCTGTATGTCTGAGCCTGTGCCGACTGCCGGTGCGGTTGCCATCAACGATCCGTTTGCCCAGCTGGCGGGGCCGCTGGCGGGCACGACCCGGATGCAGCTCGAGGTCGTCCGCAACGACCTGCTCACTCCGCACATGCAGCGCCTGCTGCTCACCGCGCCGGAACTCGGTGAGTTCATCCACCGCCCGGGGCAGGATGTGATGCTCATGGTCGCGGTGGACGGGGACCGCCCCGTGCGCAGGCGCTACACCATCCGGGCGCTGGATCAGTCCCGCCGCCTGCTGACGCTCGACGTGGTCCGGCACGGGGAGGGGCCCGGTGAGCGCTGGGTGCGCTCGGTTCGTCCCGGTGACCGGATTGAGGGCATCGGGCCGCGTGGGAAGATCTTCCCTGCCGCCGGCGCTGACTGGCATCTGTTCGCCGGTGACGAGTCCAGCCTGGCCGCCGCGTTCGCGATGGTCGGCTCGCTGCCGCGCGGCGCGACGGCCACCGTGATCCTGGAGGTGCCGGAGCCAGCGGACCAGCAGGAGCCCGACGCGGCGGCCGATGTGAGCATGCGCTGGCTGCCTCGCGGGGGCGGGCCGGCGGGCGAGCCGACCGCGCTGGCGCGGGCGTTGTCCAGCGTGCCCCTGCCGGCCGGGCGGGGTCACGCCTACCTGTTCGGGGAGGCGAAGGTGGTGCTGCGGCTGCGCGAGGTGGCCGCGGAGCGCGGGCTGGCGGAGGACCAGGTGTCGGCCAAGGCGTACTGGGGCCGGGGCCGGGCCAATGCCAGCCACGGCGAGCCAGCCCGGGACGCCTGATACTCGATCAGCGCGGCTGGGCCCAGCGAGCCATAAGCCTTGATTTCAGAACGGCGTGGCCGCCAGCCAGTGATCCAGTACCGCGCGGTCGCCGATGAGCTGGACAGGGCTCTCGTCCAGGGACATCCGCCTGACCAGGATCAGCAGCAGCGCTGATGCTGGCCCGCGGACCGCGGCGTCGCCCTTGCCGTGCCCATGCTCTATCGTGATGCGGTCGCCCGCCCGCCGGACCAGCCATTCACCGGCTCCGCCGAGTCCCTCGTCGGTGGCGTGCAGGTGCAGCACCTGGCCGTCGGCCAGTGCGCCGAGGCGGGAGTCTTGGCCGCCGCCCAGCATGTCCTCGCTCTGCTGGTTGTCATGGGCGAGCCGCTCGTCGATCCCGTCAACGGCGATGTCGGCGTCGATAACCGGTGCGCGGCCCGTGGCGATCTCGGCGTCGGCCCGGTGCACGGCGGTCTCGTGCGCCATCCGGCGTGCCCAGAAGCTAGCAGGCCGCAGCCGGGCGAAGGCCCAGACCGGGGCGGCGTCCGCTTCGCGGACGGTCGCTATGAGCCGTTCCGCGCCCTCGCGGAGCCACCCGGCGTGCCGCGCTGGATCGTCCGGAATCCTGCCGTCGGGCACCACGCGGAACGGGATGAACTCCGCCGACCGGGTGGCCACGATCTCGGCGGCCCACCGGTGCGCGCGCCCGACATGCGTGGCCAGCTGGCGCAGCGTCCAGTCTGGGCACGGCCTTGGTGAGGTCCGCCCCGTCGATGATGCTGGCCAGCGAGGCGGTACTGGCACTGATCTCAGCGTAGAGACGCTCGATGCTGACGCTGGTCATCTGGGAGCGGCCGTCAGCCGCAGCCGCAGGCACCGCCGCAGCAGCCTCCTCCGCCGCCGGACCGCGGCTCGGCTCCGCTGGACCTGCCGCCCACGGAGACCGTGGACAGCAGCTTCACGGTGTCATCGTGCCCCTCGGGGCACGTACATGGCGCAGACGCCTCGCTCATCGGGCGGCTGCGTTCGAACGTGGCTCCGCAGGCGCGGCAGCGGTATTCATAGCGCGGCACGGAAGAAGCCTACGTCACATGCCCCTCGCGCAGCGAGCGGGCGAATACAGCACGGCGGGCGGGCGGGGAGCAGAGAACGAGTGACGAGGGAAGGAGGCGCAGTGAAGGGGGAATGGGGAGGTGGGAGCGCCTCCTCCTGTCGTGCCTGGCAGGATTCTGATAACAGCAAGAAGCGTGCGAGGAGGTCTCGGAGACGGGCGGGAGGATACGGCACCGCGGGCCGAAGGGGCGCGGCGCTGCCTGGACTGAGGAGCGAGGAACGAGCGACGAGGGAAGGCGGCGCCTTCAGGCGCCCCGGAGGATACGGAGTAGTCTCGGCCGGGTCATGATGGCGGTGACGGCCAGGGGAGGGGAGCCGCGATGCCCGCGATGGCGGAATATCCACCGGGGACGCCATGCTGGGCCGATCTGTCCACGCCTGATGCGCGGGAGTCCAGCGCCTTCTACGGCGGCCTGTTCGGCTGGGAAATGCACTCCCCGCGAGGCTCCGATACCGGCGCCTACGCGTTCTTCGCGCCGGCTGGGATACCAGCCGACGAGGTGCCAGCCCGCGTGGTGGCCGGCCTGATGCCGCTCACGAGCGGGCAGCAACGGCCCGCGTGGACCACGTACGTGAGCGTGGCGGACGCCGACGCCACCGCAGCGCTGGTGTCCGATGCCGGCGGCGAGGTGCTGCTTTCGCCCATGGATGTGAACGGGCACGGCCGGATGGCCGTGTTCGCCGACGATCAGGGGGCGGTCATCGCCGCCTGGCAGCCGAAGGCGTTCCGTGGCGCGGGCCTGGTCAACGATCCGGGCTGCTTCTGCTGGACCGAGCTGGCCTGCCGGGACACCTCGGCGGCCGAACGCTTCTACGGGCGTGTCTTCGGGTGGCGGGCGGACACCAGCCAGATGGGGCCGATGACCTACACCGAATGGCGGCTGGACGGCCGCCCGGTCGGCGGCATGGTGCACATGGACGAGGACTGGCCCGAGGGGATACCACCGCACTGGATGGTGTACTTCGCGGTGGCGGACTGCGACGCCGCGGCGGCCAGGGCTGAGGAACTCGGCGGGCAGGTGCGCGTCCCGCCGACCGACGTCTCGCCGGGCCGTTTCGCGGTGGCCGACGACCCGCACGGTGCGGAGTTCACCATCGTCAAGCTGGCGGCAGCCGGGTAGCGCCGCCCGTGCTCAGGCGCCCGTGCTCAGGCGCCCGTGCTCAGGCGACCGTGTCCTCGTCCCGCTCGGCGACGAGCACGTTGGCCAGCGGAGGACGCTCGAGCAGGACGTTGACGTGCTCATCGAGCCGCAAGCCGTGCTCGGTGGCCACCGCGTGCAGGTAGGTGTCGGACCGGCGCAGTGGCCTGACCCGCGGGTTACCTGACCCGACGGCTCCGCGCTGCGGCCCGCGGGCCCGCCGCGTCATGGCGCGCAGCACCACCGAGCTCATCAGCGTGAGATCCCAGAGGGGCTGGTGGCGGTTCTGCCGTGCGCCGAGGTCTACCTGCGCCATCGCCGGCAGGCCCACCGCCCGCAGGACGTCGACCAGGATCCCGAGTTCCACCCCGTACCCGGTCAGGAAGGGGATGCCGCACAGCAGCTCGCGGTAGGCCGCGAATTCGCCGGCCAGCGGCTGCACGAACCCGGTGAGCTCCGGGCAGAAGAAGTTGAACAGCGGCTTGGCCATGAGCTCGGTCACCCGCCCGCCGCCGTCGGTGACCGATCGCTGGCCGTCGGTGAAGGGGCGCCGGTAGGCGGCCTTGGTGAACTGCAGCTCCGGCAGGGCAAGGAGCGGCCCGAGCGTGCCGTAGATGAAATGGTCGTCGAAGTTCTTGGTATCGGCGTCCGCGAACATCACGATGTCGCCCCGCGCCACCGACAGGCTCCGCCACATGGCATCGCCCTTGCCCTGGGCCGGGCCGAACGCCGGGAGCAGCTCGTTCTCCGAGTAGACCTCGGCCCCGTAGCCGCGCGCGATGTCGTCCGTGCCATCGGTCGAGTCCGCGTCCACCAGCATGACCTGGTCAATCAGCCCGCTGCGGTCGTTCAGCCGGGCCACCTGGGCCAGGATCGGCCCGATCGTCTCCGCGACGTTGCGCGTCGGGAGCACCAATGTCGTGGTCAGCCGCTGCCCGGCGTGGCCCGGCTCGGCGAAGGATGTGAACTCCTGGTAACGAAATGATCGCTGGTCGAACCATTCCCGGACGCTCATGTTCATGGATGCTGCCTTTCTTGCAGGCTCACACATCACTTCCGCCCAGGCCAGAAATGCGGCCCTCGTATCTTCCGCCTTACCGCCGATTGCCAGGGGATAGGCCACGGTAGTGTGCCTGTGTTGTGGCTTTGTAACAGCATGTTGCGTCTTTGTAACGTGGCCCGGGCCGACAAGTTTACCTAATCTCGGCGTCAGCCGGGGGCTGCTCCCGGGCACCAGATGACGGCCGCGCAGGCAGCATGGGGGAGTGACCCGGGCCTTTCCCGTTCGGTGGCGTGGTCGTGGGGATGGGGGTAGCAGGGACGCGCGACGGTCCGTCAGCAGCCGCCGCCGGGGCATCGTCGTAGTAGAACTGGCGGCCGCGCAGCAACGACACCAGGGCGCCGATCAGCGACATGGCGGCTGCGGCGCTGAACACGATGACCAGCCCGTGGTGGAACGGGGCCGAGATCAGGTGCGGGAAGAACTGCCTGCCGGTCAGGACCGCGACGTTGTGGTGGGGGAGCGTGGCGAGCACGCCGGAGGGCTGTAGCAGGTGCTGAACCGGGTTGTACCCGAGCAGCGCGGCGAAGACGGTACTCACCGGGGGCAGGTGGCTGACCTGGGTGGCCACGGAGAGCGGCACGCCCTGAGCATGCAGTCCCGCGGTCAGCGTGCGGGGGAGCGTCGCGGCCAGGCCGGCGATCATCAGCGAGAAGAAGATGCCGATCGACAGGGACATCCCTGAGTTCTGGAACGTCGACCGCATGCCCGACGCGGAGCCGCGGTGCCGGGCCGGGACACTGCTCATGATCGCTGAGGTGTTGGGCGAGGCGAACAAGCCGGAGCCGATCCCATTGGTGAAGATCAGCAGCGCGAAGACCCAGTAGGGGAAGTTCACCGGGAGCAGCATCAGGCCGATGAACCCAGCCGTCGCGACGAGCAGCCCGGCGGTGGCGAACAGCCGCGGCCCGTACCGGTCCGACATGTAGCCGGAGACCGGCCCGGCGATCAGGAAACCGGTCGTCAGCGGCAGCATGTAGATGCCCGCCCACAGCGGTGTGACCACATAGTCGTAGCCGTGCAACGGCAGCCAGATGCCGGCCAGCCAGATAACCAGCATGAACTGCAGGCCACCCCGGGCGATCGAGCCAAGCAGGCTGGCCGCGTTGCCGGCCGCGAACGCCCGGATCTTGAACAGGCCCATCCGGAACATCGGCTCGGCGATCTTCGTCTCAATTATTCCGAACGATACGAGCAGGCCCGTGCCGACGGCAAGGCCGCCGAGCACCTTGGGGTTGGCCCACCCGGTGGCGTGCCCGCCGTAGGGCTGGATCCCGTAGGTGATCGCGACCAGCACCAGCCCGGCACCCAGGGCGAAGGTGATGTTGCCGGCCCAGTCGATGCGAGCCCGCCGGGTGGTGGAGATCTCGCGCAGGCTGCGGTAGGACCAGATCGTGCCGAACACGCCGATCGGCACGTTCACCCAGAACACCGCGCGCCAGTCCCAGGCGGCCAGCAGGCCGCCGAGCAGCAGGCCGACGAACTGGCCGGAGATCCCGGCGATCTGGTTGATCCCCAGGGCCATGCCGCGCTGCCGGGCCGGGAACGCGTCGGTCAGGATGGCGGCCGAGTTGGCCATCAGCATGGCGCCGCCGAACGCCTGCCCGAACCGCCAGGCAATCAGCCAGAGAGCCCCGGCGCTGCCGGTCAGCGGGTCGAGGGAGAGCGCGATTGAGGTCAGCGTGAAGACTATGAAGCCCAGGTTGTAGATGCGCACCCGGCCGTAGATGTCACCGAGGCGGCCCAGCGTGACCACGGCCACCGCCATCACGAGCAGGTACCCGATGATCATCCAGAGCAGGTAGCTGACGTTGCCGGGGGCGAGCGGGTCCAGGTGGATGCCACGGAAGATGGCCGGCATCGCGATGATCACGATGGAGGCGTCGATGGTCGCCATCGTCATGCTGAGCGTGGTGTTGGAGAGCGCCACCCATTTGTAGCGGTCACCGGTGGAGCGCTGCCTGGAACCATCCGCGGACTCGCCGACGGGCACCGCACCGTTGGCGTGCCCCGTCGCCTCAGCGCCCCGGGCGCCGCTGTGATCAGCGATTTTCCGCACGATGATTCATCTTACCGGCATTAAGTTGCTTAACCACAACTACTTAACTGCCGGGTGAATTTCGGCGGGTCCAGCACCAGATTCCCAGCTCGCGGACCGCTCCGCGGGACCAGGCGGGGATTGTCCGCCCGCATCCCGCCGGAAGCGGGCAAAGTGTCAGGCGCCCGGAGTAGCGTTGCCGCGCGGGATGGACAACGGCAACCTATGATCGGGAGGGCATGCAGCCGTGACCAGCACAGAATTAGAGCGGAAGGTGCGCCAGCTGGATAGCGACGTCCACGAGATCTACTCCATGCTGGACAAGATCTCGGTTACTCAGGGCCAGCACAGCGAGGCGCTAGCCGGTGTGCAGGATTCGCTGTCCCGCGTGCACGGCACCCAGGCCCGGCATGGCAACCGGCTCAGCGAGATCGACGGCCACCTTGAAGGGATCGATTCCGCGCTGACCGAGATGCGTGCCACGCAGGCCCGGCAGGGTAACCGCCTCGACGGGATCGACGGACGGCTCGACAGCATTGACGGACGGCTGGACCGTATGGATAGCCGGTTCGACGGGCTGGATAGCCGGTTCGACGGGGTGGATAGCCGGTTCGACGGGGTGGACAACCGGTTCGACCGGGTGGAGAGCAAGCTTGATGCCGTCCTCGACCGGCTGGGCCCAGGCCCGGCCGGCTCGGGCCAGGGCGGTTAGCGTACGGCGCGATCCCGGGGCTGGCGTCCGCCGTGCCGGTGCCCGCCCCGGGAGCATGTGACAGCTGGTCAGGTGTTGCCGTGGGCTAGCGCGATGAGGCGGTCGAGCACCTTGCCGTTGCTGACCCGAAGCCCGTCGTGCTGGTACTCACTGGTCACCCAGGAGCGCAGGCCCCGGATCGCGTCGGCCGTCTCCAGCGAGAAGTCGCGGGGGACGTACATGTCATCGAAGTAGATGGCGGCAGCGACCGGGACCTCGTTGACCGCCAGCCGGCCAGCGTCGTACAGGCGGGGCCAGGAGTCGCACTCGGCGAGTTCCTGCGCCGCGTCCCGCAGCGGCTGCAGCACGGGATCCGTGTCGAACATCCACGGGTAGATCATCTCGCCGGTGAACAACAGGGGAGCATCCCCGTCCAGGGCAGCGGCCGGATCGAATCCTGGGTATTCGGCGCGGACCCGCTGGGCCGACCAGCGGGTCGCTACCTGCTGCGCGTAGCAGGCCTCGTGCAGAGCGGCATAGAGGGGCCCCTCGGCAAAGGTCAGACGCGACCAGGCCTGGTGCAGGAAGCCGTCCGACAGCTCGCCTCCGGCGAAGGGGTCTTCCAGCAGGTAGTGCAGGGTATCGCCACCGGTGCTCTCGCCCAGCACCCGGCCGAGTGACTGGAACGCCTCCACCGAGAGCCTTTCGCCCCCTGGCAGGGTCACGTCATTGGCCCGCAGGTGCCTGGCTACCCGCCGGGCACGCTCGACATCCTGCGGGTATCGCTCATAGTGCGCCAGGTTCCTGGCGGCGACCTGCGGATAGGTGGCCCGGTACACGCTGTCGGCGGTGACATCGAGGCCGGGCAGCCCGCCGGTGATGAAGGCCTCACGCACGCCCTCGGGCGCGATCGACAGGTAGCTGACGGCGCAGAAGCCGCCGAAGCTCTGGCCCAGGACGCTCCAGGGCTGGCCGCTGGTGACCACCTGCCGGACCAGTTCGGCGTCGCGCACGATGGAGTCCGCGCGGAACTTCGCCAGGTATCCAGCCTGCGCCTGGGGGGTGCCGAACCGGGCCAGGGTCTGCCGGCTGGCCGGGGTGGACCGGCCGGTGCCGCGCTGGTCGAGCAGCAGCACCCGGTAGTCGCCCAGGGCGCGGTCCAGCCAGCTGTCCCGCCCGCTGGGCCGCGGCGCGCCGAATCCCGGGCCGCCCTGCAGGAAGAGCAGCCACGGCAGGCTGGACCGGGCGTTGTCCGCGGCCACCACCTCACGGGCAAACACCTCGATGACCTCGCCGTCAGGCTGGCCATGATCCAGCGGGACGGTAAAGGTGTGGTCGGTGAGCACGGTGCCGCGCTGCCGGTAGGTGGACATGATCCGTACGGTACGTGAGGAGCCCCGGGCCGGGCCCCCGCCCGGTCGCGGGGACTGGCCATGGTCGGTCGTTAAGCCGTGGGTGGGCTCTTTAAGCCGTGGGGTGGGCGAGCGGCGCGGGACCGGATCAGCGGGGCAGAGATGACGAGCGCGGTGGCGATGAGCACCGCGCCGGAGAGCAGCAGCGCGTTGTGCAGCCCGGCCACGAATAGCTGACGGTGCGCGGCGTCAAGTGGCCGGCCGGCGCCGCCCGGCAGGTGCGCGTAGACGAGGGCGCCGAGCACGGCCACGCCGAACACCTGGCCGATCTGGCGGGTGGCGTTGAGAACGGCGGAGGCCATGCCCGCGCGGGACACGTCGACCGCGGACAGGGCCAGGGTCGTCATGGGCGTGCCGCACAGGCCAATGCCCGCGCCGAGCAGCGCGAAGTTCCACCAGATCGCGCCGATGCCCGTGGCTGGCGACAGCCAGCGCTCGCCGAAGCGCCCGACCAGCCGGCCCGACCAGGCGGCGGCGATAGCGTACGCGACTCCGATGGCGCACACGGCGAGGCCTGCGGCGACGGGGGAGCGGCCCTGCACCTGCTGGAAGTAGGCGCTGAAGTAGACGATGGCCCCGACGAAGGCGAAGAACACGGTCAGCGCCGCGAGGTTGGCCACGGCGAAGGTGGGTCGCAGGAAGAGCGAGACGTCGACGAGCGGCTCCGCGCGGCTCCGCTCAGCGAGCACGAAGGCTACTCCAGCGCCGACGCCAGCCACGAAGGGCACTACCACCAGTGCCGAGGTCCAGCCCCGGTCCTGGCCTTCGATGACGGCGAAGGCGAGCAGGCCTACGCCGGCCACCGACGCGGCCGCGCCGGGCCAGTCGAACGGCCCCCGGGTGCCCGGTCGCGGCAGCCGGGGAACGACCCGGGCGGCCAGCGCCACCAGGGCGGCGGTCAGCGGGACGTTGAGCAGCAAGACCCATCGCCAGCCGAGAGTACCGACGATGACGCCGCCGACCGCGGGACCGACCGCCATCGCGATCCCGGAACTGGTCGACCACAGCCCGATGGCCATGGCCCGCTGCCGGTCATCGGTGAAGGTGGCCCGGATGATGGCCAGGCTGGCGGGGACGAGCAGGGCCGGGCCCGTCCCCTGTACGACGCGTCCGGCCAGCAGGAGCCCGGTGGCCGGTGCGAGGCCGGCCGCCAATGAGCCAAGCCCGAACAGGGCGACGCCCAGGATGAACGCGGATTTGCGGCCACGCCGGTCGCCGGCGACTCCGCCGGGCACCAGCAGGCTCGCGTAGACCAGCACGTAGGCGTCGACGGTCCACTCCAGGTCCGTGGCAGTGGCCCCGAGGTCGTGCCCGATCGACGGGAGCGCCACGCTCACGGCCGTAGTCGACAGAACGGCCAGGAAAAGCCCCGCCGCCACGACGACCAGCGTCGGCCACGGGGCCACGCCGCCGGAGGCGGCGCCCGCTAGCGGGGCAGCGCTGATTGGCTTGGGCGGGGCGCCGCCAGCGGGACTCGCCACCAGGGTGCTGCTGGATGAGCCCCTCGTCGCTGTCGTCCGCCGCGACGACCCGCTCGCCGTGCGGGAGACGGTGACGCTGCGCGCCCTGCAGGAAAGGCCGCTCATCAGCCTTCCCCGCGGCACCGGGCTGCGGACGTGCATCGACGACGCATGCGCCGCCGCGGGGTTGCGACCGCGCATCGCGCTCGAAGCCAGCGATCCCGGTGTACTGGCCCTGCTGGCGGCCCGCGGGCTGGGTGTCGCGATCTTGCCGACGTCCCTGGCCACAGCGCACGACGCGGAGCTTCATGCCGTCGCGATCACCCGGCCCGCCCTGCGCGCGCGCATCGAGCTGGCGTGGCGGCCGGACGGCCCGGCCAGTCCGGCCGCACGGGCGCTCATCGGCCTGGCCCAATCCGCCGGGCGGCTGGAATGATGGCCTCGGTGGATGACGTGGACGCACCGCCCGAGCCCGAGCTGCTGGCCTCAGCCCACCGGGGTGCCGCCATGACGAGTATTAGCCGGGCATGAGCGCTGCCAGGGATGCCGTGGTGGCACGGCCAGCGCTGCGTCAACCCGGAATTGACGGCTAGGGATCGTCAATCTACTATTGACGCATGACGAATCCGGTCCCCATGACGAATCCAGTGCGGCTCGATGACCTGATCGAGGCCATCAAGAAGGTCCACTCCGACGTTCTCGACCAGCTTTCCGGCGCGGTCATCGCCGCTGATCACCTTGGTGACGTGGCTGATCATCTGATCGGTCACTTCGTCGACCAGGCCAGACGCTCGGGCGCGTCCTGGTCCGACATCGGCAGGAGCATGGGGGTCACCAAGCAGGCAGCTCAGCAGCGTTTCGTTCCGAAGGACCCCGGCCAGCCATCGGATCTCGATCCCAGCCAGGGATTCAGCCGGTTCACGGAGCGGGCGAGGAACGTCGTGATGGCGGCGCAGAACGAAGCCAGCGCGGCGGGCAATGACGAGATCCGCCCCGAGCACCTGGCGCTGGGGCTCCTGGCCGAACCGGACGCGCTGGCCGCGCAGGCGATCATCGCGCAAGGCGTGCCGCTGGAAGCCGTCCGGCAGGCCGTAGCCGCGGCGCTGCCGCCGCCGGTCGGCCAGGTGCCCGCGCTCATCCCGTACGACCCTCAGGCGAAAAAGGCGCTGGAGCTCACGTTCCGGGAAGCCCTGCGGATGGGCCACAACTACGTCGGGACCGAGCACATCCTGCTCGCGCTGCTGGAACTCCACGACGGCACGGGCGCGCTCGCCGGCCTCGGCATCGACAAGGCGGCCGCCGAAGCGAGCATCACCGCCGCCCTGGCCGCCCGCGAGCAGAAATGACCCTGAAGGCCCAGCCCGCAGTCAGTGTCACGGATTCAGGCGCTGGCGTACGTGAGCGATGTCCGTCCGGCTATCCAGTACGGACATCCCCGCTCGTCGGGCGCCCTGGGATCGCGTCGCGGGCGACTGCAGCGGAAGGGCTGGCCAGGGAGGCGAGTAGCGTCAGCTTGTCGGCGCCTGGTCAAGGTCCAGGACGCGGGCCAGCGCCTCGAGGACCTGAATCGAGGGGTTACGGTCGCGGCCCTGCTCGAGTCGCAGATAGTAGTCGGAGCTGATCCCGGCGAGCATGGCGACCTCTTCGCGTCGTAGCCCGGCGACGCGTCGCACCCCGTTGACGGGCAGGCCTACGCTGCCGGGCTGGACGAGCTCGCGGCGGGCCCGTAGGTAGTCACCAAGCATGTTGCTCTCGCTCACATCGATCAGGCTAACCGCGCCGGTCGTGGTCTGCCTGTCCCTGCCGCTCCCAGGATCGGCGGGGCTCTGCCTGTTTCGCGCCGCTTGGCGGAGTGTGAAGTCATCACGTGCTGACGCCGTCGCGGGCCGGCCGCATCGGCGGGACGCCCGTGGATTTGCGATAACGAAAACGAGGAGAGGAATTCTCATGGCAGCGAGAACACTTCCCGGCGGGACGTTCACCATGGCCGAGGATCTGACGGTCACTCGCATGGGGTATGGCGCGATGCAGTTGGCTGGCCCGCACGTGTTCGGCCCACCTGCCGACCGCGACGCTGCCGTGGCCGTGCTGCGCGAGGCGATGGAGCTGGGTATCACGCACATCGACACCAGCGACTTCTACGGCCCGCACGTCACCAACCAGATCATCAAGGAAGCCCTGCATCCCTACCCCGACTCATTGCACATCGTCACCAAGGTCGGAGCGCTGCGTGATGCCGAGGGCGGCTGGCCCCAGGCACTGGCTCCCGAGCAGCTGCGCCAGGCCGTGCACGACAACCTGGACAACCTCGGGCTCGACGCACTCGACGTCGTCAACCTGCGCGTCGGGGGGCTCGACAGCCCCACTCCTGGCTCGATCGCCGAACCGTTCACCGTGCTCGCGCAACTGCAGCAAGAAGGACTGATCAAGCAGCTCGGTCTTAGCACCGTGAACGCCGCGCAGATCGCCGAGGCACAGTCCATCGCGCCGGTCGTGTGCGTGCAGAACTTCTACAACCTCGCCCACCGGGCCGACGACGACCTGATCGACTCCCTCGCCGCACAGGGCATCGCCTACGTGCCCTACTTCCCGCTCGGCGGCTTCTCACCACTCCAGTCCGAGAAACTGAACGCAGTCGCCACCCGTCTCGACGCCACACCGATGGCCGTCGCGCTGGCGTGGCTGCTCCAGCGGTCACCGAACATTCTGCTTATCCCAGGTACCTCATCCGTCGCGCATCTGCGCGACAACGTCACCGGTGCTGCGCTGACCCTTTCCGAGGACGAGCTGACCGAGCTGAAGAGCATTGCCTCATGAGCACGACCACCGCGCCTGTTCGACACTGCCATGACCGAAAGCAACGTCGACGCCCCGCTCGGTCACCGCTCGAGGGCTCGACGGTGCCCACAGGCTGCACGCTTTGCCGTGCCGGCCCAACCCATACACCCGATCCGACCCAGCGGCTTGCGACATCCGTCACGGCCTTACCTCGTGGGCGGGGGAGTGGCCGGGCCCAAACGCAGACAGACCACTAGGTCCACTAGGTGCCAGTTCCGCATGGCCCTGCGCGGATTCAGCCAAGGAAGCTACTATCCGAGAGAATACTCTTAGGGTATTCTCTCGGATATGAGCGTTCCACTGACACTGCTTGGCCTGCTTGAGAGGGGGCCAAGCCACGGATACGACCTGAAACGGGACTACGACGCGTACTTCGGCCGAGGCAGGCCGCTGCGCTACAGCCAGGTGTACGCGACCCTGTCCCGGCTGGCCAGGGACGGAAAGACGGTCGCCGGGCCCGTCGAGCAGGGGGCCGGGCCCGAACGCCGGCGGTACGTCATCACCGAGGTAGGCATCGCCGACGTGGAGCGGTGGCTGGCCGAGCCGGCCCCGCCGGAGCCGGACCTGACCAGCGAGCTGTTCGCCAAGGTGGTGCTCGCCCTGATGCTCGGCCGGCCGGCCGACAGCTACCTGGACGTCCAGCGCGCGGCGCACCTGCAGCGGATGCGCGAGCTCACCGAACTCAAGCGAGATGGGGAGCCACTCGACGTGCTGCTCGCCGACCACGCGCTCTACCGTCTGGAGGCTGACCTGCGATGGATCGATCACACCGCGGCCCGGCTGGACCTGCTCTCGCGAGCGGTACGCCGGTGACCGCAGACCTCCCCGCCGTCACGGCGGCCCCCGGAACTGCGAAGATCATCGAGGCGCGGAACCTGGAGAAGTCGTTCGGCCAGACGCCGGCGCTGCGCGGCGCTTCGCTGGGCGTCCGGCAGGGCGAGATCGTCGCGGTCATGGGGCCGAGCGGATCGGGCAAGTCCACCTTGCCGCACTGCCTGGCGGGCATCCTGGTCCCCGAGGAGGGGCAGGTCTGGTTCGGCGGGCAGCGGCTGGACACCCTGAGCGACGACCGGCGCAGCGCGCTGCGCCGGGACCGGTTCGGGTTCGTGTTCCAGTCCGGCCAGCTGGTCCCCGAGCTGACCGCCGAGGAGAACGTCGCCCTGCCCCTGCTGCTGTCCGGCACCCGCCGCGGCCCGGCGATGATCGCGGCCAGGAAGTGGTTTCCCACGCTCGGCCTGGACGGGCTGGAGCACCGCAGGTCCGGGGAGCTGTCCGGCGGGCAGGCGCAGCGCGTGGCGCTGGCTCGCGGCCTGGTCGCCGGCCCTGAGGTGCTGTTCGCCGATGAGCCGACCGGGTCGCTGGACTCGGTGTCCGGGGAGCTGGTGATGGACCTGCTCACCGCCGCCGCCCGCGAGCACGGCACCACCGTGGTCCTGGTCACCCACGACGCCCGGGTCGCCGCCTACGCCGACCGCGAGGTTATCGTCCGCGACGGCACGGTCAGCACCCTCACCGGGGCCAAGCCATGATTCCCCTCGGCCTGCGGCTAGTAGTCAGCGGCGGCCGCGAGGCGATCACCCGGCTGGTCATTCTGGCTATCGCGGTCGGCTTCGGGGTCGGCCTGCTGCTGACCGCCGTGGCCGCGACCAACGCGGTGACCACCTGGAACGGCCGCCACGCGTGGTTCTGGACCGGCACCGCGTGGGTGCCCCCCGGCCCGGCGGCAGCGGGCACCGCCCCGCTGCGGTGGCACCCCGGCAGCGACATCTTCGACGGCCAGCAGATCAACCGTTTCGACGTGGCCGCCACCGGCACCTCCTCGCCCGTGCCGCCGGGCATCCCCCGGGACCCGGGACCCGGCCAGTACTACGCCTCGCCCGCGCTCGCCGCGCTGCTGCGGTCCACCCCGGCGAACCAGCTGGCCGGCCGCTACCCCGGCCGCCTGGCCGGCACGATCGGCGACGCCGCGCTGCCGTCGCCGAACTCGCTGGTCATCATCGTCGGGCGCACCCCGGTGCAGCTTGCGCAGACTCCGAATAGCGTGCGGGTCACCTCGATCGCCGGGGCGGGACCCGGCGGCTCCGCGCGCCTGTGCCTTGGTCCAGACTGCCCGCCGTCGGTGAACCCCAACGGGGTGCACTACTCTCCGCTCGACGGGGGCGCCTCGCCCAGCACTACCGACCTCATCCTGTCCGTCGTGGCGCTCGCCATCCTGGCCCCGGTACTGATCTTCATCACCACCGCGACCCGGCTGTCGGCCGCCCGCCGCGAGCAGCGGTTCGCGGCGATGCGCCTGGTCGGCGCGACCCGCAAGCAGGTGTCCCTGCTCGCCGCCACCGAATCGACGGCCGCCGCGGTACTAGGGGCCGCCCTCGGCTTCGGCGTCTTCTTGCTGCTGCGCGCCCCGGTCGCGGGCATCC
>DASWFT010000732.1:0-3116 GCA_036394075.1 Streptosporangiaceae bacterium | reverse complement strand
CCTCGCGGCCGGCAACCCGGCCTCGAGCACGCTGACCCGCGCGCTGCTGGGCTGGCAGCCGGCCCATCCCGGGCTCGTCGAGGACCTCGGTAAGGGCCACTACTTCCATGGCCGGCCCGCATGATCAGCCGAGCCGGATCGTCACCACCTGTCGAGCTAAGTCGTACGTCATAGTCAGCAACGGATCTGGAGGAATCATGAAGGCGACATGGACGAGCGATGACGTGCCCGGCCAGCAGGGACGGCTAGCCGTGGTCACCGGCGCGAACACCGGCCTGGGGTTCGAGACCGCCCGGGTCCTGGCCGCGCGCGGAGCGTCGGTGGTGCTGGCCGTGCGGGACACCGAGAAGGGCAAGCGCGCCGCCGCCCGCATCGCCGGCGCCGCCCCTGGCGCGAACGTCACGGTCCAGCCCCTCGACCTGACCTCGCTGGATTCCGTCCGCGCCGCCGCGGGCGAGCTGCGGGCCAGGCACCCGGGGATCGACTTGCTGATCAACAACGCCGGGGTGATGTTCCCGCCCAGGCAGGCCACCGGTGACGGGTTCGAGCTGCAGTTCGGAACCAACCACCTGGGGCACTTCGCCCTCACCGGGCTGCTGCTCGAGCAGATGCTGCCGGTGCCGGGCTCCCGCGTGGTGACGGTCAGCAGCCTCGCGCACCGCGTCCGGGCCCGGATCAACTTCGGCGACCTGCAGGGCGAGCAGTCCTACCGTCGGCTGGCCGCCTACGGCCAGTCCAAGCTGGCGAACCTGATGTTCACCTACGAGCTGGCCCGCCGGCTGCCCGGCGCGGGCACCACCATCGCGGTCGCCGCCCACCCGGGCCTCGCCGCCACCGAACTGGCGCGCTACACGCCCGCGATCGCCGCGTTCAGCTACGCGCTGGTGACCCAGAAGGCGGCGATGGGCGCCCTGCCCACGCTGCGCGCCGCGACCGACCCCGCCGTGGCCGCCGGCCAGTACTACGGCCCGCGCGGGTTGTTCGGGGCCCGGGGCTACCCGGAACTGGCCCGCTCCAGCCGGCGATCCCACGACACGGCCATCCAGCGCCGGCTGTGGACAGTCTCCGAAGAGCTGACCGGGGTCACGTTCCCGGTCTGACCCGGCCCGGCCGAAGGCACAGCAACTCAAGACGCAGCAGCGCTGGGGGTCCCTGCGACCCTGGCTCGACAAGCTTGCCGCAGCCGGCGCGTTGCTCTGACGATCAGGACAGGAGGATGTCGGATCATGAAGGTGACACTCACAGGTTCTACCGGTTTCATCGGATCGCACATACTGACCGAACTGCAAGAGCACGGCCACGAAGTGATCGCCCTCGTCCGCGACGACGCCCAGGCGGACCGCGTCGCCGCCATCGGCGCCACGCCGGCGGTGGTCGACCTCTACGACCGGCCGGCGCTCACGAGCAAGTTCAGCAGCGCAGACGGCGCCATTCACACCGCCAGTCCCTTGGACGCTACCAGCGCGAACCTTGACTCTGCGGTGGTCCACGCGGCGACCGACGCTTTCGCGGGCACCGGCAAGCCCTATCTCCACGTGAGCGGCGCCTGGATCTATGGGGACAATACCGCCATCACCGAGGAGTCTCCGATCAAGGCACCTGCGATGGTGGCATGGAAGGAGCCGATCGAACGCCGGGTGCTCGACGCGGCAGGCATGCGCGGAGTCGTGGTCGTCTCCAGCATCGCCTACGGGGACGGCGGAGGAGGGATTATTGGGCTCCTTCTCGGCTCTCCCCGCGACGACGCCGGCAACCTGATCATGCTCGGCACCGGGCAACAGCACTGGTCCACAGTGCATGTCGCGGACGAGGCCGACTTCTTCCGGAGCGCCCTGGAAGACGAGTCGGCCCGGGGCCGCTACATCATCGGTGACGGATCGAACCCGACCCTTGCCGAACTAACGGAGGCGGCCGCTGTCGCAGCCCGCGCGCCGGGAGCGGTCGCTGGCTCCGACGATGAGGCGCGGGCACGCCTGGGCGACTATTACGCCGAATGCCTTCTGCTCGACCAGGGCGCCGACGCGGCCAAAGCTCGAGCCGAGCTCGGTTGGCATCCGTCCCATCCCGCGCTTGCCGACGAGTTCCGCCACGGGAGCTACCGAATGAATGGAGGCTGACCGCCAGCGCTGGCCGGAGGATGCGGCTAACTGGGCACAGTCGGCTGCAACCTCCGGCGCGGTCCGCTCACGGAAAGGACAAGTCAGGTGGAACCAGAATGGTCACCGGCGCCGGACATGGCTGACTCAAGCAGGTCGCCGCAGCCCCGCTCGGAAATGGCTAATCGGTCCGGTTATCTGCCGGTATCTGAGCATGGGCTGATCGGTGACCTGCACACCGTGGCGCTAGTGGGAACCAACGGGACCATCGACTGGCATTGCAGCCCGTCTTTCGACTCCCCGAGCGTTTTCGGATCGATCCTGGACGCAGACCGCGGCGGGTGCTTTGAGCTGGCCGCCGCGGTGCCGGCGAAGACCCGGCAGTTCTATCTCCCCGATACCAACGTGCTGATCACCCGTTTCTTCGCGGAGAACGGAGTCGGCGAGATCCAGGATTTCATGCCGGCCGGCGGCGCAGCAGAGGCGCGGCGGCACCGGCTGATCCGGCGGGTGGTGTGCGTGCGCGGGATCATGCCGTTCCGGGCGCGGATCGCGCCCCGGTTTGGCTACGGGACGGACCCGCACACCCTCACCGAGACGGAGGCTGGCGTAGTTTTCACCTCAGACAGCCTGACTGTGGGTCTCAGCGCGACGGTGCCGGTCGAGCACGACGGCCGTGATGTGACCGCCGAGTTCAAGCTGGCTGAGGGCGAGTCGGCGGTATTCGCGCTGGACGAGGTGAGCGGCGGCGCCGTGCCGCGCGGATGTTCCGGCGAGGAGGCGCAGGAGCTGGGGGACGCCACAATCGCTTTCTGGCGGAGCTGGCTGTCGGCGTCCCGGTACCGGGGCCGGTGGCGGGAGGTAGTGCACCGCTCAGCGCTGACGCTGAAGCTGCTGACCTATGCCCCGACCGGCGCCATCGTGGCCGCGCCGACAACCAGCCTGCCCGAGCAGATCGGCGGGGAGCGGAACTGGGACTACCGCTACGTATGGGTCCGGGACGCGGCCTTCTGCGTCTAC
>DASWFT010000731.1:0-22879 GCA_036394075.1 Streptosporangiaceae bacterium | reverse complement strand
CGTGGGGCTGGCAGGCTGGCCATCCGCGCCAGCAGCCTCCCGAGGGCCGCGGTCATCGCGGCCGCGACCGCCGTGGCCAGCAGGGACGGCAGCCGGATCGCTGTCGCGGACGTGCCGAGCAGGGTAATCACCGCGTGCAGGAAGAGGTAGTAGGTGCCATTCACGGCGTCCGTGTGGCGCAGCAGCGCGAAGATCTGGCCGAAGCTCCGGTGGGCGGCGTCGACCGAGTATGCCTCGTCCCGCCACAGTGAGAGTTTGCCAAGCTGGTAACCGCCGAACAGCAAAGCCGCCGCCGTGGGAATCACGAGGGTCAGCCAGTCGCGCAGCCGGTGTGCGGCCATCGCTGGATGCCCGGCGCCGGGACGGGCGGTCCCCGTTCTGATCACTCCCACGTCCGGCACCGCAGCCCCTTCCCGCCCTCAGCTGAACCTGCAGGTGGCGCTGCACGGCCACTGTTTCGGCAGACTACCTACGATCCCGGCCATCAGCCTCCGGCCAAGGCTATCCAAGGAAAGATATGACGCTATCCGGAAGAAGCTGTTATTGGCCCGTTACCCCGCGATTCCCCTGGTATTTGATTGGCAGACGCACCCGGCCGACCCGGGCCGACCGGCCGGCCAGCGCGGGCCGACCGGGCCACCCGGATCGGCTACGCACCGAAGAGCCGCTCGCAGACCCTGGCGGCAGCCTTGCCGTCGTCCAGTGGGCAGTATTTGGTGACGAACGCCTGGTACGCGGCGGCATGGTCGACCCCCGTGGTATCCAGGTCCGCGATCGCGGCCAATACCCCATCTGAGGTGGCCAGCAGGGGTCCAGGGGCCTCCGCCTGCAAGTCGAAGTAGAACCCGCGCAGCTCGTCGCGGTACTCGTCGAGGTCATAGGTGAAGAAGATCATTGGCCGGCCCGTCAACGCGAAGTCGAACATCACCGATGAGTAGTCCGTCACCAGGACATCACTGGCCAGGAAGAGCTCGGACACTTCCGGGTAGCGGGACACGTCGAGGGCGAACCCGCGCCGTTCGCCGACTGCCGCGTCGTCGGCCATCTGGTGGTGCCCCCTGACCAGGATCACATAGTCGGGCCCCAGCACCTGCCATGCCCGTTCCAGGTCAAGCCGAAGGTCGAACCGGTAGCGCCCGGACGCGTAGTACTGGTTGTCTCGCCAGGTGGGCGCGTACAACACCACCCGCTTGCCGTCCGGCAGGCCCAGACGGCGGCGCACGCTCGCGGCGACGGCGCCGGACTCGTCACGGGCCAGCACGTCGTTGCGCGGGTAGCCGGTCTCCCAGATGTCCCCCTCGAACCTGAACGCGCGGCGCATGATGCGCGTGCTGAACGGGTTCGGCGAGAGCAGCGCATCCCACTGGGCCACGTCATTGGCCAGCTGTGTGAAGTAGGCGGTGCCGCTGGCGAACTGTGGCCGCTCGATATCGAACCCGATCCGCTTGAGCGGCGTGCCGTGCCAGGTTTGCAGGTACACCTGCCCGTCACGCTTGCGGTAGAAGTAGTGCATATCGTCGTTGGCGATCACGTAGCGCGAGCGGGCCAGCGCCGTGTAATACTCCTCGGTCCCGTGCAGGACGACGGTCGCGCCATCCGGGGCCGGGGTGGACCAGTCGGCCACCGCCCAGATGTGCTCGCGGTCGTCGCCGCGGCGGCGTAGTTCGTCGGCGATCCCGAGCGGGTTGTCGGCGCACGCCTTGCCTTTCCAGCTGGTGAAGAACACCGCGTCACGCAGCGGCATCCGGCGTTGCAGCGGGTAGTATCCCCGCCGCATGACCCGCTGGTTGAAGTTGCCCAGCTCGGCCCAGCGCCTATCGGGGTCGGCCCGGATGACCGGCGCGTCGTATTCGGACGTCGTGAAGAGGTACGTCTTCGGCCCGACGACGACCTCCTTCTCGGTTACGGCGGCCAGCCGGGCGTGATCGTATCCGAGCGGAATCAGCTCACCGTCGCCCTCCGCGTGCCGGACGAAGATGTCCCAGACGCCGTCTCTGAGCGGCACAAGCTCGCCGAACAGCGGCACCCGGCCCACGGCGATCTCGATCGAGAACCGCCCGCCGTCACGCCGCCAGGGCAGGATGTGCTCCGCGCTGGACCCGCGCAGGCGCAGCACGGTCTCCAGATCGCTCTCGGCCGCGCCCTGGTAGCTGCCGCGCAGCAGTAGTTCGCCTGCCGGGCTCCAGGAATGCTCCTCGATCACCGGCTTCGGGGTGCGCTGGACGATCATGACGTCTCCGTAGCGGGTCTGCTCAACCGATACCTCCCGCGCGCCATAGCTGTACCTGGCCTCAGCCATCCCGGCCGGGAAGGCGACCCGCGCCCGCGGTCGCCCCGGCACAGTCAGATACAGCTCCCATTCCATGAGCTCCGTGCCAGCTACCACAGGACCAGCTACCACAGGACCAGCTACCACAGGGCCAGCTACCACAGGGCCAGCGGTGTCCACTGCGAGCGCCGCCATCGGCACCGTGGCGCGCAGCCGGACCGCCGGGCCGCCAGCGTCCACGATAGTGGCGTTGAATGGCTGGCTGGCCGCGCCCGCCTGACGGCTCAGCACGAGCTTGGCGCCCTGGCCGGCCGGCAGTTCCTGGCCCGCGGCGTCCACCTCGATTACCACGTCGTCGCCTGCCCGGTGGAAACCCGCCAGTGTCACGGGGGTCTGCGTCAGCGCCACATGCAGCTGCCGCCCCACCCACTTCGCCCCAAACCGAACATCAGGAGCCAGCTGAACGAATCCAGGCCGTTGCGCACTCCCCACGACCGGGGTGTGCACCCGCGCTGGGCGCCAGACGCCATGCGCCCTGATCAGCATGAAGACATCCCAGTCCCCGGTCAGCCAGCGCCCGGCGAACCGGAACCAGCGGGGACTGATTTCGAAGCGGAACCCGGCCCACTCGTAGGAGTACCTGTCCTGACCGGAGATGGCGGTAGCCAGCGGATGAGGCAGCGAGCGGGCCCATACGATGATCGGCGGCCTGCGCCTGCTGCTCGGGCGCAGAATCACGATCTTGGACGTGTTCCTGCGGAGGGAGATGTCCACGGAAGGCACGTACGCGCAGCCGTTGACGACCATGCGGTTCCCCTGCCAGCCCACCCCTTCCACCAGGACGAACGGATCGAGGTCGCGCCAGTGCGGCCGGTAGACCCGGGCCGGGATCCGCAGGGTACGGTCCGTGCGGAACGGCAGATCGGCCCGGAGCCTGCCGAGCCGCCGCACCATGGGGACGGTCGTCACCTGCTGCTCAAGGCGCCAGTCGAGGAGTTCTTTGAGCTGCGCGACCGCGCGCCTCTCGATCAGGTAGTAGGCGAGCTTGCAGATGGCGGGCAGAGTACGGAACACGCGCCGCGAAACCTGGGTCAAATACTGGTTAGTGAGGTCAAGGAATTCCGTGAGGTAGTCGTCGCTGACCCGGGAGAGGTCGCCGACGTAGAGCCACAGGTCGTTCACCAGGGCCTTGCGCTGATGCTGCCGCAGCAGTTTGGCTGGCGCGTTTCCGGCGAGGAAGCGGTCAATGGCCAGCAACGCCGTGATGCGGTCGCGCAGGTTCCGGATGTCCGTGCGGTTCTGGGTGATGGAGAAGGCGCCGCGGCCGCGCTCCCGCCAGTAGTAGACGAGGTCGCCGATCACGTCCACGGCCTTGGCCAGGACGTGCGCCTTGGTCATGAGCTGGATGTCCTCCCAGACCATTCCCTCGGGGTAGGACAGGCTGTGCGCATCCCAGAACGACCTGCGGAACAGCTTGTTCCACACCGAGATGTCATAGAGCAGTTGCGGCGCGCGGGTGATGTGCGTGCCGATCCGCCTGCCCTTGATCGCGCGGGAGTGCAGGGCCGACTGCCGGATCCCCTCGGGGCCGATGCGGTACACGTTGCCCGACACGAAGTCGGAGCCGGATTTCTCCAGGGTGTGCAGGAGCACTTCGTAGGCCTGGGGCGGAAGCATGTCGTCGCCGTCGACGAACGCGAGGAATTCCCCGCTGGCCCGCTCCGCTCCGCGGTTGCGCGCGAACCCGGGGCCGCCGTTAGGCACGGTGAGGAGGGTAAATCTGGAGTCAGCCTCGGCCTGAGCCTGGGCGATCCGTGGCCCGTCGTCGGTGGACCCGTCGTCCACCATGATCACTTCGAGATCGCGGAAGGTCTGGGATGCGATGGACCGCAGGCAGTCGGCCAGCACATCCCCGTTGTTGTAGAACGGCACAACAACGCTGATCCGCGGCACCGCCAACGTCTCTCCTCACCCCGTTCGCTTGCTGTTTGCCTGCACTCCCTGATTAACCCCCGCCGGGGTTGAATGCGTCCCGCTGGTCAGCCGACTGCGGGTCGTTCCCAGCCCAGCCCGACCGGGTCATAGACCCGCTCAAGGTAGATCTGGTGCCAGAGCGAGAACACGATCAGTACCCAAAGGTGCCGCCAGCTGACGTCGGGCTCACCGGCTCGGAACCGCTCCAGGAGGCCGATCGCCGCCGCACGGTTGATCCACTCATCCGTCTGCGCCTCGCGCAGCAGCCGGTCCGCGAAACCGTACATGTCCCCCTTGAGCCAGTGCGCGATGGGCACGGGAAACCCAAGCTTGGCCCGTTCCGCCGCGGCCTTGGGCAGGACCTGCCGCATGGCTTCCCGGAGCGCCGACTTCGTGGTGCCCGCGCCGATCTTCTCCTCGCGGGCCAGCCGGGCAGCGACGGCCATCACCTCGCGGTCCAGGAACGGCACCCGCAGCTCCAGGCTGTGCGCCATGGTCATCCGGTCCGCCTTGACCAGGATGTCGCCGGCCAGCCAAGTGTTGATGTCAACCAGCTGCATGGTGGAGACGTCGTCCAGGCCAGCCCCGGCGGCCTGGTCGTAGACCGGATCCGTGACGGCGTAGGCGCTTGCCGCCGGGCCCTGGGGGACGCCCGGGCCGGCGATCACATCGACCTGGCCGTCGATGAAGACGTGCGCGTTTCCGATGTACCGCCGCCGTAGCGGGGTGGAGGTCCGCTCGAGGAAGCCCTTGCCCTTGACGCCCGCGGGGATGAGCGCCGCGGCCCGCTTCAGCGGGAAGCGGCCCCAGTCCGGAAGCCGCTCGCCCGCGCGCACCAGCCCGGGCTGATGGTAGATCGCGTAGCCGCCGAACAGCTCGTCGGAACCCTCCCCGGACAGGACCACCTTGACATGCCTGCTGGCCTCGCGGGCGACGAACCAGAGGGGCACGGCGGCCGCGTCGGCCATCGGGTCGTCCAGGTGCCAGATGATCCGCGGCAGGTGGGTGAAGAACTCCTCCGAGCTGATCACGTAGGGCACTGACTTCACGCCCAGCGCGGCCGCGGTCTCCTGGGCCCGGTCGATCTCGCTGTAGCCCTCGCGCTCGAACCCGACCGTGAAGGTGAGCAGATCTGGCCGCCGTTCGGCGGCCAGCGCGCAGATCGCCGCGGAGTCGATGCCGCCGGACAGGAAGGCGCCGAGCGGAGCGTCGCTGCGCAGGTGCACGTCGATCGAGTCCCGCATGACGTGCAGGATCTGGGCCGCAGTGTTCTCACCGTGAGCTCGGGACGGCCGCAGGTCCGCGCGCCAGTAACGGAAGATATCCACGCTTCCGCCCGGCCTGGCGATCATGGCGTGACCGGGCAGCAGAACGCGGATCGGCGGCGTCAGGGTCTCCGGCGGGGGCACGTACTGGAAGGACAGGTACTTGCCCAGGGCGTCGCCGTCCAGGATGCGCGATCCGCCCGGGTCGGCCAGGGCCTTGCGTTCCGAGGCGAAGCGCAGCAGCCAGCTGCCGTCGTCCCCGGCCGCGTATCCGTTCCGGGTTTCGGTGATCTGCCCCGCCGCGTGGCGGCCACCAGGAACGGCTCCTGGCCGTTCGGGCTGGTGGGCATGACCTGCGCCGCCGCGGCGTGCGCCTGGGTCGCCGAGTGCCGCGGGCCGGGCGTCCGCGGGCCGGGCGTCCGCGGGCCGGGCGGCCGGGCGATGGGCCGCGTGCCGCCCGCCGGTTACGCCGGCCGCGGGAGCCAAGACGGGCTTGTGTTCCTGGTCGATCGAGTAGAAGAACGGCTTGATCCCGAACGGGTCCCGCGCGCAGAACAACTCTCGGGTCCAGGTGTCCCAGATGGCGAAGGCGAACATGCCGCGGAGCCGGTGCACGACGTCCTTGCCCACCCGCGCGTACGTCTCAAGCAGGACCTCCGAGTCGGAGCTTGTGCGCAGGGGCACGCCCTCTTCGCGCAGTTCCTGGGCGAGTTCGAGGTAGTTGTAGATCTCGCCGTTGAAAACCATCCAGAAGCGCCCGTCGGCAGATTGCATCGGCTGGTGGCCGCCGGGGGACAGGTCGATGATCGCGAGCCGCTGGAAGCCCAGGGCGACGTCAGGATCGGAGTAGAACCCGTCGTCGTCAGGTCCACGGTGGGCCATCCGCCCAGTGGCGGTCTTGACCCACGTGTGGTCCGGGTCTGCTTCGAGTGCCAAGGCCAGGCATCCGGCGATTCCGCACATCCACGTCCCCAACGATGGTGTCCTGTGTCATCTGCGCATCGATCCTACGGGGGCGCCAGAAGCGGCGCGGACTTCCTCGCCGGGCCGCGCTCCGGTTCCGCCCGCTTCCCAGCGCGCTCTGACCAGGCCTTCGTCAGCGAAGGACGGCCAGGCGAAGCGGGATCATTTACCCCGCCACACGGGTGCCCGCTTCTCTGCGAACGCTGTGGCTCCTTCCACTGCGTCCGCGGACGAGAACACCGGCGCCATGATGTCATTCTGCCTGGCGAATGCCTCCGCGCTCGGCCAGTCGGCCGACTCGACCACGATCCGTTTGGTCAATTCCAGGGCAAGCGGCGCATTCGCCGCAATTCGGGCGGCTAGCTGCCGGGCCCGGTCCAGAGCCTGCCCGGCCGGGACCAGCTGGCTGATCAGGCCGGCCTGCTGCAGGCGGGCCGCCCCAACGCGTTCCCCGGTCAGCGCGATCTCCATGGCGAGGTGGTATGGGACCCGCCGGGGCAGCCGCAGCAGCCCGCCCGCCGCCGCAACCAGGCCGCGGGTGACTTCAGGCAGCCCGAACATCGCCTCCTCGCTAGCCACGATCAAGTCACAGGCGAGCGCGATCTCGAAACCACCGGCCAGCGCGTAGCCCTCGACCGCCGCGATGACCGGCTTGCCTGGCGGCCGCTCCACGATGCCGCCGAAACCTCTGCCGCCGGCGAGCGGGTTCTCACCGGTCAGGAAGCCCTTCAGATCCATGCCCGCGCAGAACGTGCCGCCCGCGCCAGTCAGCACGATCACCTGGATGTCCGTCTGGGTTTCCAGGTCGTCGAGGGTCGCGGCCATGCCGCTGGCCACCGCCTCGTTGACCGCGTTGCGGGCCGCGGGCCGGTTGATGGTGACCACGGCGACCGGGCCGTCGGCCTCGGTCAGCACAGCTTCCGACACTGGCGTCGCCTCCCGCTATTGCCCTCTAGTCCCGCGGCTACTTCGGCAGGAAAGATACCAGTCCCGTCCTGACCTCTCTCGTCCTGACCTCGCGCGATAGGCCCGGACCCGCCGGCCACCCCTCCGTGTGGGCCACGAGCTCTGAGAATGGATCATGACGGTGGTTAGGGCGTATCCCGTGGATCTTCAGCCTGCTGCGCGTCCGCGATCTACGGGACACGTCCAAGCGGCGTGATCCCTACCGGGCGCAAGTCACGCGCCGCCACGTCCTTTCCCAGGGAGCTTTTCCCGGTTACCGCCCAGCCCCAACCGCGTGCCCAGGCGCTCCTGGCGGCTGCCGCCGCCGCACCGGCTGCACCGGCGCTGCGAGTTCGTGTAAAAGCCGCCGAAGTGCCGCCCGGTACCGTTGCAGGCCGGGCACTTGCGGAAGGGGTGCAGCCGCAGCGATACCAAGTACCCCACGACGAACAGGACGACCAGTGTGACTAACCAGCCCATGCTGTCAGAATGGCGCCAAACGACACAGCTGTCGAGGTTTTTGCCACAGGCATCAGCAAGAACGCCATCCGGTCGGGCTCCTGATCATTTCGGCTGGAACCTGATGCCGCCATCGAACCGGATGACCTCAGAGTTCATGTAGTCGTTCTCAATGAGCGCCAGGACCAGGTGCGCGAACTCGGCCGCCGTGCCCATCCGCTTCGGGAACACTACCGGGGCCGCGAGCTTGGCCTTGAACTCCTCGCTGGCCGGTCCCGTCCCATAGATGGGCGTGTCGATGATCCCCGGGCAGACAGTGTTCACCCGGACACCGATGGCGGCCAGGTCCCGGGCGGCGGGCACGGTCATGCCGATGATGCCGCCTTTGGACGCGGAGTAGGCGACCTGGCCGGTCTGCCCCTCGATGCCGGCCACGGACGCGGTGTTGATGACCACGCCGCGCAGCCCGTCGGGGTCAACGGGCTCGGTGCGGGCGATGGCCGCAGCCGCGATCCGCATCAAGTTGAACGTGCCGATCAGGTTGATGTCGATGACCTTGCGAAAGGACGCCAGGTCATGTGGGGTTCCGTCGCGGCCCACGGTGCGGGACGCCCAGCCGATACCGGCGCAGTTCACCACCACGCGGAGCGGGGCCTCCTGGGCCACGGCGGCCTCGACGGCCGCGGCCACCGATCCCTCATCGGACACATCGGTCTTCACGAACAGGCCACCCAACTCGGCGGCGACCGCCTTCCCCCGCTGCTCGTTCAGGTCGGCGACGACGACCGTGGCGCCGGCCTTGGCGAGCGCGCGGGCGGCCGCCTCGCCGAGGCCGCTTGCCCCACCGGAAATGATCGCTGCGGTTCCGTTCAGTTTCATGGGCGGAGCATACTTGGCGGCCACGGACGCCAACCGAACGGGGTTCGGACGGGCGGGATGGGGGCGGGCACGCGGGGTTGGGGCGGGCGGGCGCGCGGGGGCTCGACGCTTTGTCGGTACCCGCGTCTACCATCGGTGGGTGTGGGGCCTCCGCCTGGCGCACCCTGCATGCGCTTCCCCCAGCGGGCGTGGCACCTGCTCGGATGGCAAGGAGAACGTGGTGAAGAGTCTCCGGGGAAACCCCTGGGCGGTGCTGATCGTCGTCTCGCTCGGGTTCTTCATGACCCTGCTGGACCTGACGATCGTGAATATCGCGATCCCCAACATGATTACGAAGCTGCACGCGTCGCTCGACGACGTCCTGTGGGTGATCAACGCCTACGCCCTCGTGCTCGCCGTGCTGGTCATCACGGCAGGCCGGCTTGGTGACCTACTCGGGCCGCGGATAATGTTCGCCTCGGGCATCGCCCTATTCACGGTGGCCTCGGCCGCCTGCGGCCTGGCCCCGAGCCCGGGCTGGCTGATCGGGTTCCGTGCCGTCCAGGGTCTCGGCGCGGCCATGCTCATGCCGCAGACGCTGACGATCATCACGAATACCTTCCCGCCGGAACGGCGGGGTGCGGCGTTCGGCGTCTGGGGCGCCGTGGCGGGAGTGGCGACGATTGCCGGGCCGACCCTGGGCGGCCTGCTTGTGACCGCGTTCGACTGGCGGTGGATCTTCTTCGTCAACCTGCCGTTCGGCGTGATCGCGCTGGCGCTGACCTTCGTCATCATCCCGGACCTGCGGCTCGGGAGAAGGCACCGGATCGACATACCTGGCGTCCTGCTCGCCACCGCGGCATTGCTGGCCATTTGCTACGGCCTGGTCGAGGGGCAGAAGTACAACTGGGGCACGATCACCTCGTTCATCAGCATTCCGCTCGTGCTCGGCGTCGGGGTACTGCTGCTCATCGCGTTCCTGGTGCTTCAGCGGCTGACCCAGGACGGGGAACCGCTGGTGCCTTTCGCGTTGTTCCGGGACAGGAACTACGCCGTGGTGAACTGGGTGTCCGGGGTGCTGTCCATCGGCATGATGGGAATCTTCCTGCCGTTCACCATCTACCTGCAGTCGGTCCTCGGTTTCTCGGCGCTGAAGGCGGGCCTCACGATGGCGCCGGCCTCCCTGCTGTCGATGTTCGTGGCCCCGGTAGCGGGCCGGATGACCGACAAGATCGGTGGCAAGTACATTCTGATGACTGGCCTGATCCTGTTCGGGGCCGGCATGGGCTGGACCGCTGTGATCGCACGCCCCAACTCCGCATGGCAGGACTTCCTGCCCGCGCTGATCGTGGCCGGCATCGGCATGGGCTGCACGTTCGCGCCGATGGTCACGACGGCCATGCGGAACATCGATCCGCGGATGGCGGGTGCCGCGTCCGGCGTGCTCAACACGGTCAGGCAGGTGGGCCTGGTGATCGGCACAGCCGCGGTGGGTGCGCTGCTGCAGAACAGGCTGGTGTCGTCTCTCACCAGCCAGGCCACCACGCGTACGGTGTCGCTGCCGCCACGGGTGCGCGGCCCGTTCATCGCCGCGATCCACAACTCAGCGAGCGGCGGCATCTCGGTCGGGGCGGGCCAGAACGGCGGGGTCAAGCTGCCGGCCGGGCTGCCCGCGCAACTGGTCGCCGAGGTCACACGGATCGGCCACGCGATCTTCACAAACGGATATATAGAGGCCATGCGCTGGACCATGGTGATGCCAGTCGTTCTGCTCGCCGTGGGCGCCGTGAGTTGCCTGGCGATCAAGTCAGCCAAGTCGCCGCTGAGCCCCGTATCGCCCGAGGTGGCGGCCGAAGCACAGACGAGAGCCGCCTGAGCCAAACCGGCAACGGCGACGGCCCCGCCAGGAAAGAGTCCTGGACGGGGCCGTAGCCGTAGCGGGGCGGAGCAATCAGGAGGACGGTCAGCTTGCGGGCTGGAACACCGACGGTGCCCACAGCCCGGGCAGTTCCTCTGGGTCGGGTTCGAAGGGGAAACGCGCGGCGAACGCGGGCTCCAGGTCGGACAGCCAGGTGGCGTCCGGGTTATAGCGGGCGAAGAACGGCTTGCCGACCAGGTCGGGGTCGCGCGCCTGGATCATGTGCAGGACGAACACCTTCTCCCCGGCCACCTCGGTGATGCCGTCCACGCAGAGCTTGCCAGGGGTCGCGGACATCGAGGGTCCACGGACTGTCCGGCCCAGGCCCGAGACGCTCTGGTAAGCCTCGCGGAAGATCCCGTAGCCGCAGGCGAGCGGCACCGCGAAGTAGTCCTGCGGGCCCGTGTCCCGCTCCACGAACATGTAGTACGGGACCATCCCCATACGCACCTGGGTGCGCCACATGGCCGCCCAGGTGGCGGGATCATCGTTGATGGACCGGATCAGCGGCGCCTGGGTCCGGATCACCGCGCCAGTATCGCGGATCCTGCGTACCGCCTCGGCCACCAGCGGTGACTCGAGTTCGCGCGGGTGGGAGAAGTGGGCCATGAAGGCGAGGCTGCGGCCGGATGCCACGATCTCCTCGAAGAGCCGCAGCGTATCGTCGGCGTCTGGGTCGGTGACGAACCGCTGCGGCCAGTAGGCGAGTGACTTGCTGCCGATCCGCACGGACTCGATGTGCTCAAGCCCCTGGTCGAAGAGCGGCTCGACGTAACGGCGCAGCACCTCGGCGCCCATGATCATGGGGTCCCCGCCGGTGATCAGCACGCTGCTCACCTCGCGGTGCCTCCGGAGGTACTCGATGACCCTGTCGGTGTCGGCGGTGGCTATCTTCAGGTCAGGCTCGTCGACAAACTGCGCCCAGCGGAAGCAGTACGTGCAGTACGCGTGGCATGTCTGAGCCTGCTTCGGGAACACCAGCACGGTCTCCGGGTACTTGTGCTGTACCCCGGGCAGCGGTTCGTCGCCCAGGTCAGGGATGTTCAGCGCGAGCTGCCCGGCGGGATGCGGGTTCAGCCGTGTCCGCACCTCATGCGCCGCGGCGGTCACCTCCCCGGCCGGCGCATCCCGGGCCAGTAGGCGGGCCATCCGCTGAACATCGGCGGCGGGCAGCATGTCCGACTGGGGGAAGACGAGGCGGTAGATCGGGTCGTCAGGCGCCGCGTCCCAGTCGATGAGGTTCTCAACCACATAGTCGTTGGTCCGGAACGGCAGCACGGTCGCCACGGCCCGGACGGCCAACCGCTCGCTGGCGTCCAGCCCAGCCCGGGCCGCCAGTGCGTCCAGGTGCTTGGCCGTGTACGCGTGGAACCGGCGGCCCGCGGCAGGCACCGCGGGCACACCCTGTTGTCGTATATCAGTCACGCATCTCCCTCCGGTCGGTCGCGTCCCTGGCGGCATTGCCAGGAACGGGAGCATCTCAGGCCGGCGGCTGGAACACGCCCGCCGCGCGCACCCCCTCAGACGCAGTTAGCGGGACGGAAGCCATGGCGTGAATCAATACAAGAAGGTCACGTTGAGGAAACGCTGAGGTAACGCAGAGAGTTCCCTTACATTCTTCCCCGTCACTTAACCCGTCATGCGCCACATTAAGGGATCGCGCGGTCCGGTACAGCGCCGTTCGTAACACTTGAGGCATTTCCTTCGCATGGTTGTCACCCCGTGGGCTGGCGCCCGCCCCATGGCCCGGTCGCTCCCCCCAGGCCGGGATTATTAACTCACGAGAACAGGGGGTTATGGGGGGGTATGCGGACTTTGACCAACCGGCGGTGACGGGCACCTGCGATCTTGTGACGGGCACCTGCCACCTACCGCGTCTTGGTGCCGATACCCGGGTCAGCCATCCCTAGGGACCGACATCTGGTGCCGGAGCCGGACACCAGCCATCCCGAAGGACCGGCATCTGGTGCCAGAGCCCGACACCAGCCATCCCGAGGCCAGCCGGAGTGAGAGGCTTGGCGCTATGCAGGTCATGCATCTACGAAATAACGTCTGCGCCGAGCCGCCCACCGGCGCCCACCTGGCCGCAGCCTGACCGGGCACCCGGAACCTTCCATGCACGACGACGCCCCGCCACTCGCTGACGCACAGCGGGCGACGGTCGCGGTCGATGCCATGGGCGGCGACAACGCGCCTGAGGAGATAGTCGCGGGCGCGGTCGCAGCCGCGACGGTGCACGGGGTTCCGGTGGTGCTGGCCGGCCGTCCAAGCCAGTTGCGCCCCCTGCTGCCCGGCGGCGATGCCGCTGCACTCATCAGGATCGCCCCCGCCGACGACTCCATCGCCATGGACGAGGGTGCGCTGGCCAGCCGGCGCCGCCCCCGCTCCAGCGTCGCCGTCGCCTGCCAACTGGTCCGGAGAGGCCAGGCTGGGGCGGTCGTCTCGGCCGGCTCCACCGGCGCCATCGTCGCGACCGCACGACTGCGGCTGCGCTCGGTACCCGGCCTGATCCGGCCGGCCCTCACCGTTGTGCTGCCCACCCGCCCGAATCCGACGTTTCTCGTCGACGCAGGCGCCATCGCCGATCCCAAGCCGGAGATGCTGCTCCAGTTCGCGCAGCTCGGCGTCGCCTACGCGCAGATCGCGCACGACATCGACGAGCCAAGGGTGGGCCTGCTCACCATCGGTGCCGAGCCAGGGAAGGGGAACAGGCTGGCCCGGCGCGCCCATGAGCTGCTCGCCGCGCCACCGCCACACGGCGCTCTGCCGATTCATTTCACCGGCAATGTCGAAGGCTCTGACCTGCTGGCAGGCAAGGTGGACGTGATCGTCACTGACGGCTTTACCGGCAACGTGGCACTCAAGACCCTCGAAGGCTCGGCCGCTTTCGCCGCCGAGCAGTTGCGCGCCGTCATGCAAAGTTCGCGGATCGCGCGAATCGGCGCGATGCTGCAGCGGCGCGGGCTGCGCGAGCTGACCGAGCGGATGGACGCCGAGAATTATGGCGGAGCGGCGCTGCTCGGGCTGGAGGGCACCGTCGTGATCGCGCACGGCGCCTCAACGGCACGGGGCATCACCTCCGCATGCCTGCTCGCCGCCGAGCTCTCCCGCGGCCGGATCACCGACAAGATCAGGGAACGGCTCGGGCCGGGCCGGGGCCCTCACTTCCTGCGCCGGACCTGAGGACCCAAGACACCTGCGCAGCCCGGCCCTGGGACGGACCAGAGGCGGCACGACACCTGCCCAGCCCAGGGCGGCGCCGCACCCTTTCCGCCGGGCCGCAGGCCGCACGACACCTGCCCGCCCAGCCCAGCGGACGATGCGAGGATGGTTACCCGACATCGGGCACGACGGGGAGATGGTGGAGAGCCAGCGGCAGGCCAGTGGCTTGACCAACGCCCAGGTAGCGGTGCGCGCCGCGAAGGGCGAGGCCAACGACGCCGCCCGGCGGTCGAGCAGGCCGATATCCGAGATCATCCGCGCCAACGTGGCGACCCGCTTCAACGCCATAGTGGGCTCACTCTGCGTCCTCATCCTGGTCACCGGGCGCCCCCAAGACGCGCTGTTCGGCTTGGTCATCGTCGCTAACTCCGCCATTGGCGTGGTCCAGGAACTGCGTGCCAAGCGGACACTCGACCGGCTCGCCGTGCTCGGCGAGGAGCCGGTCCGGGTAATGCGTGACGGCGCTCAGGTGGAAATCCGGCCGCAGCAGATCGTGCTTGGCGACCGGATCCTGATCGGCTCCGGGGACCGCATCATGGTGGACGGCGACATCGCCGACGGTTCCGGACTGGAGATCGACGAGTCACTGCTGACCGGCGAGTCCGACCCCGTCGCTAAAGAGCCCGGCGACCAGGTGCTGTCCGGCAGCTTCGTGGTGAGCGGAGCCGGTGCCTTCACCGCCACCGGCGTGGGCCGCCACGCGTACGCGGCCCGGCTGGTGGCCGAGGCCAGCACGTTCAGCCTCGCCAAGTCCGAACTCATGGCCGGGATCAACCGGTTCCTGCGCCTCATCACCTGGGTGATCGTGCCCGTGGCAGCGCTGCCTGGGTGCTCGCCCTGATCGCTCGCCCGTACACCTGGTGGCGGCTCGCCCTGATCGCGGCGATGGCCGCGGGTTTCGTGCTCGTTCTGGCCGTGCCGTGGACCCGCACTTTCTTCAGCCTGCGGCCCTACAACCCGGCGACTGACCTGATCGCACTGGCGATCGCAGGGTGCGCGGCCGCCGCGCTCACCATATATCTGTCGGCTGCCCGGCTACGCGGTCGATAGGCTTGACTACATGGCCGATCCACGGGAGGTTCTCGCTGAGCGGGTGAAGGATGCGCTCAGCGCTGCGTTCGGCGCCGAGTACGCCGACGCCGACCCGCTCATCCGGCCATCCCAGTTCGCCGACTTCCAGGCGAACGTGGCCCTGCCCCTCGCCAGGCGGCTCGGGCGGCCACCGCGCGACGTCGCCGCGGAACTCGCCCGCCACCTCGACCTGGCCGGAGTGGCCGGGCCGCCCGAGGTGAGCGGCCCCGGGTTCATCAACATCACGCTGAGCAGCGACTGGATCGCCGCCCAGGCGTCCGGGCTGCTGAATGACCCTCGCCTCGGCACCGCGAGCCCGGCCGCGCCGCAGACGATCGTCGTCGAATACTCCTCGCCCAATGTGGCGAAGGAAATGCATGTCGGCCATCTGCGCACGACCATCGTCGGCGACGCGCTCGCCCGGATCCTGGACTTCGCCGGCCACCGGGTGATCAGGGACAACCACCTGGGTGACTGGGGCACCCCGTTCGGCATGCTCATCGAGCACATGCTCGACGTCGGCGAAGACTCCGCCGAGGCCGGGTTGCTGATAACTGACCCGAACTCCTTCTACCAGGCGGCGCGGCGCAAGTTCGACTCCGATCAGGTGTTCGCCGAGCGAGCCCGGAGCCGGGTCGTGAAACTGCAGGCCGGCGACCCCGACACGCTGCGGTTGTGGCAGCACCTAGTCGACCTGTCCAAGGGCTACTTGCACCGGATCTACCGTCAGCTCGGGGTCACGCTCACCGATGAGGACATCCGGGGCGAAAGCTTCTACAACGCGATGCTCGCCGACGTGTGCACCGACCTCGAGCGCCTCGGCGTGGCCGTGATCAGCGACGGTGCGCTCTGTGCGTTCCCGCTCGGTTTCGCCGGGCGGGACGGTGAGCCACTGCCGGTCATCATCCGCAAGAGCGACGGCGGCTACAACTACTCGACGACCGATCTCGCCACCATCCGCTACCGCGTCGATGAGCTGCATGTCGACCGTGCCATCTATGTCGTGGGGTCCTCGCAGGCCCTGCATTTCCAGATGGTCTTCGCCGTTGCACGGCAGGCAGGATGGATTCCGCAGGGCGCGCGATTCGAGCATGCCCAGATCGGCAACGTCCTGGGCCCCGACGGGAAGCTCCTGCGTACCCGCACCGGCGAAACGATCAAGCTGAGCGCTCTCCTTGATGAGAGCGTTGAGCGGGCCGCCAAGGTCGTCGACGAACTTGAGGCCGGATCCGGCGTCGACGAGCATGCGCGGAAGGAGATCGCGGAACCGGTCGGCATCGGCGCGGTGAAGTACGCCGACCTGTCCACGGCTCTCGACAGCGAGTACGTGTTCGACTGGTCACGGATGATCTCGTTCAAGGGCAACACCGGGCCTTACCTGCAGTACGCGACCGCGCGGATCCGCTCAATCTTCCGCAAGGCAGGGCTGGCGCCAGAGGAGATTGCCGCGCCGATCGAACTCACCGAGGACGCCGAACGTGCCCTCGCGCTGCGGCTGCTCGGGTTCGGCGCGGTGATCTCCCAGGTGGCCGAGACGGCGGAACCGCACAAGCTCGCCGCCTTCCTGTTCGAGGTGGCCAGCGCGTTCACCACGTTCTACGAGCAGTGCCCGGTGCTTCAGGCACCCACGGACTCGGTCCGCCGCAGCAGGCTCGCGCTGTCCGCCCTCGCCCTCCGCATGCTGACGACCGGCCTCTCGCTCCTGGGCGTGCCGGTGCCCGAGCGCATGTAATCTCCGGTCAGCGCCGGCCCCGGGCCCGGCACCGAATAGTCGGCTGATCCGGGGACAGCTCTCAGGGATATCCCAGACTCCGCCACCCGATGTCCCAGGCAAGCCCGGCAGGCTCGGAGCATGGACAACACGTACCAGCCCCCGGGGGCCGACCCGCAAGACCGCCAGCCCACCGAGCAGTTCTGGCCCATGAACTCGCCGGCCGCCGGGCACGAGGGCTCCTATGGCCCCGGCTACGGTCCGGGTCCTGGCTACCGCCCCGCGGCCGGCCACAGCTACCAGGCGCAGGAGCCGCCGGGCGTCCGCCAGCACTTGGCGCGGGATCGGCGCAAGGCTCTGCACTGGACCGTCGGGATCACGGTGGCCGCGATCCTGGCCGGCGCCGGCCTCATCGCGGGCGAGGCGTGGGCGGGCAGCCCGGGGTCCGGAGCGTCTGGCCCGACGGGCGCGGCAGCGACCCTGAACGCGACGCTCAGTTCCGCCGACTCATCGAGTACCCCATCGCCAGCCCCCGCCGCGTCCGCCACGGGGACCGCATCGACGGGCACCGGATCGGCCGCGGCGCCTGCCGCCACAGCCACCACCCAACCCTGCGCCCGGGCCGCCGCGGCGGCCAAAGCGGCCAAAGCCGCCGGGCGGCCCCGCGCGGCGGAGGCAGCACGGCTCATCGCCGGCCACTGCCGGGCCGGCCGCCTCCGCATCGCCCGCCTGCTGGGCGGCATCGACGGCCAGTTCACGTTCCGGACCAAGACGGGATTCCGCACCCTCGCCTACGAGCGCGGCGTCATTGAGACCGTGACCAGCGGCAGCGACATCGTGGTGCGTGCCTCTGATGGCACGACCTGGACCTGGAAGCTGGTGAGCAACACGGTGGTCCGCGAGAAGGGGGCCAAGACGGCCGAGTCCGCGCTGGCCCCGGGGCAGGCAGTCTGGGTGGGCGGGCCGGTGACCTCGGTCGCCAAAGACGCGCGCTTGATCGTCATCCGGCCCCCGGCCAGCACCTCGTCACCCACGCCGTCTGGCTCCGGAAGCTGACGACAGGGCGGCCCGCGGTGGGCGGGTCTCGTAGATCTTGGCCGTCGCGAGCGGCCGTCCGGAGGGATGGCTCGCAAGGCGGAGGAGGAGCCAATAGCGGAGCTATTGGCGACGACGACAACGCCGCGAGACGCCCTCCGGCGGACGCGCAGCAGGCTGAAGATCTGCTGGACACGCTCTGGGCAGGAAAGGCAGTGGCCAGCCAGGAGCCGCCCGGTACGTCAGAATGTGTTGCACAGGCGATGACAGACAACGACCGGATCCCCCAGGTGCTCGTCGTGGACGACGAGCCGAACATCCGTGAGCTGGTCCAGGTGGCGCTCAAGTTCCACGGCTGCGCGGTAACCACGGCCGCCAGCGGGACGGACGCGCTCCGCCAGGCGGAGGCAAGCCAGCCGGACCTGATCGTGCTCGACGTCATGATGCCGGACCTGAGCGGCTTCGAGGTGTGCCGGCGGCTGCGGGCCGCGGGTAACGAGGTCCCGGTGATCTTCCTGACCGCCAGGGATACCTCGTCAGACACCGTCGCCGGCCTCGCGCTCGGCGGTGACGACTACATCACCAAGCCTTTTTCCGTGGAGGCCCTGGTGGCCCGGGTGCGCGCGGTGCTAAGGCGGGCGTCACGGTCGGCCGCCGCTGACGACTCCGGTGACGCCGGGCTGCTGCGGGCCGGGGATCTGGAGCTGGACGAGTCACGGTGGAGCGTGCAGCGGGCGGGCACGGCGGTGGAGCTATCGCCGACCGAGTTCCGGTTGCTCGCCTACCTCATGCGCCACCAGGGACGCGTGCTCACCCGGGGCCAGTTGCTGGAGAGCGTCTGGGGCTGGGACTACGCGGGTCAGTCCCAGATCGTCGAGACCTACGTCAGCTACCTGCGCCGCAAGCTCGACCCGCTAGGCCCGCCGCTGATTCACACCCAGCGGGGGGTCGGCTACAGCCTGCGGGCGACCGAGCCACAGCCGCCCGGCGGGCATCAGCCCGGCGAGCCGGGGGGATGACAGGTTCCGGGCGACTGACGCTGCGTGCCCGCCTGCTCGTCCTGCTGATCTGCGTGACCGCAACGTTCCTGCTCATCATGGGCGCGGTCACCGCCGCGGTGCTGAACAACCAGCTTGGCCGCCGGTTCAACGCTGACCTCCTGGCCACGGCCGCGCGCAACCCCAAGACGCTGGGCGGAAACAGCAACGGTTACCTCGCCGCGGCGATCTCTCTCCGGACAGGGCAGGTCGTCCTGTTCACGCCGGGCTCCCGGGGCGCGCAGTTCCAGCAGGCCGTCAGCCAACTGAGCAAGGCGCAGATCGTCCGTGACTACCGGCACCAGCCGTTCGCTATCACCCTGGCGGATGGCACGAGGGTGCGCGCGGTCGAGCGGGTCGCCCGGGCAGCCGCGCTTGGCCTGGCCGGCATCCCAGCGGGCCCGGTAGTGGTCACTGTCGCGCGACCGGTCGGCATAGTCACTAACCAGGTCCGGGGGGTGGTCGTCACCGAACTGATCACCGGCGGCGTTCTTATCCTGCTGCTCGCCGCCGGCGGCCGGTGGCTCATCGGCCGCGGGCTGGCGCCGCTCGGCCAGATGGCCAGCGCGGCCCGCCAGATCACCAGCCGCGGCGACCTCGCGGCGCGGATGCCCGAGACAGACGACAGCACCGAGGTGGGCCGGCTGGGCGGCGCCATCAATACGATGCTGGACCGCATCCAGCACGCGTTCGGGGCACGACTGCGCTCGGAGCAGAAGGTGCGCCAGTTCGCCGCGGACGCATCCCACGAGCTGCGCACGCCGCTGACCACAATCCGCGGCTACGCGGAACTGTACCGGCAGGGCGCGCTCGGCCCCGACCAGTTGCCGGACGCGATGCGCCGCATCGAGCAGGAGGCGCAGCGCATGAGCACGCTGGTCGCGGAACTGCTTGAGCTCGCCCGGCTGGACCGCACCTCCTCGCTGGACCTGGCCGAGACCGACCTGGCCGGCCTGGTGCGCGACGCGGCCGCGGACGCCAAGGCGGTAGAGCCGGACCGGCCGATCCGGGCCGAGGCGCCGGACCGGCTGGTGGCCGCAGTCGACGAGGCCCGGATCCGGCAGGTGCTGGCCAACCTGCTGGGCAACATCCGCGAGCACACGCCGAAGGGCACGCCGGTCGCGGTCCGGCTGGCCCAGGTGCGGGGCGGTGTCGTGCTGGAGGTCGCCGATGCCGGCCCGGGCATGTCAGAGCAGGACGCGGCGCAGGCGTTCGACAGGTTCCACCGCGGCGCCGCCCGAGCCGATGTGGACGGCCAGGGTCCCGCGGCTCCCGCCGAGCACGGCCCCGGCGGCAGCCGGCCGCCCGACCGTGACGGCAGCGGGGACCCCGACCGTGACGGCAGCGGGGACCCCGACGGTGACAGCAGCGGGGGCCCCGACGGTGACGGCCACGAGCCCGGCTCCGGGGGCGGCAGCGGGCTTGGCCTGTCCATTGTGCAGGCGATCGCCGTGGCCCACGGCGGCCAGGCGACGCTCGAATCCTGGCCCGGCCACGGCACCAGGGTGCGGATCTGGCTGCCCGCCCCCCTCGACGGGCCCAGCCCGTGACCGAGGCCTCCGATGCGGTAGGGCGCTTTGAGCTGTTGCGCTCCCCGCTCGGGAAGGAACTGCTCGACTGGCTCGCCGAGCAGGAGGTGACTCCGGACACGGTGCTCCGGATAGGGAGCCAGTTGCGCCGAAGCTACCCGGCGGAGATGGTGGCGGACGCGCTGGCCCAGCATGAGCTGCGGCTGCGCGCCCGCGCCAAATTCAGCCGGGCGATGCAGATGTTCTTCACCCGGCCGGGCCTTGAGGTGGCCTCCTCGGAGGTGGTTGCCCGCCATCACGCGGCCCGCTATGCGGCGTTCGACGCGGTCAGCGATTTGTGCTGCGGGATTGGCGGGGACACGCTGGCGCTGGCTGGAAACGGACGTTCGGTAGATGCTGTTGACCGTGACCCGCTGCATCTGCGGATCGCGGAAGCGAACGCCGGGGTGTACGGCGTGGATAGCGGGGTCACCGTCACGGCGTCCGATGTCCGGGACATCGACCTGGCCGGGGTGGCGGGTGTGTTCATCGACCCAGCCAGGCGGAGCGGCGGGCGGCGGCTGCGTCCCGGGGAGAGCGAGCCGCCCATGCGGTGGTGCATGGACGTGGCCGGGCGCGTCGCCGCCGTGGGGATCAAGGCGGCACCCGGCATTCCACGCGACACCGTGCCGGGGGACTGGGAACTGGAATTCGTCGCGGTCGGGCGTGATTTGAAGGAGGCGGCGGCCTGGTCCCCGGCGCTGGCGACGGCGGCCAGGCGGGCGACCATCCTGCCCGGCGGACACACGCTGACGCCCCGGCCGGGCGCGAAGGTGCCGGTGCGGGCGCCCAGCGAGTTCCTGCTCGACCCGAATCCTGCCGTTACCCGGGCGGGGCTGGTCGAGGAACTAGCGCGGATGCTGGACGCGTGGAAGATCGATGAGCGGATCGCATTCCTGGCCGCTGACGTGGCGATGGACACGCCCTTCGGGCGGACGCTCCGGGTGATCGATTCTGCGCCGTGGAATCAGAAGCAACTGCCCGGGCGGCTGCGCGCCCTCGATATCGGCGCGGCCGACATCCGCCGCCGGGGTTTGGCCGGCGACGTCGGGCAGTTGCACCGGGGCCTGAAGCTGTCCGGCGCGCGGAGGGCGACCATCGTGATGACCCGGGTCCACGATCGGCCGTGGGGCCTGATCTGCGTTGATATAGACCAAACCTGAAGCGCGCCTGGCGCCTAATCGTCAATCGGGCGCTTGAAGATACCGTTCAAGGGCCTCCACCTTTGATGTCAGGCCATCGGTGACCCCGGCGCGCATATCGGCCTTCAATACCATGCTGACTCTGGGTGCCTTCGCGGCCACCGCTTCAACAGCCCGCTTGATCACGCCCATTACCTCATCCCATTCACCCTCAATGCTGGTGAACATGGCGTCGGTATGATTCGGCAAACCGCTTTCGCGGACGACGCGAACAGCTTCTGCGACGACTTCTCCCACGTCTTCGCCGATGCCAAGCGGGGTCACAGAGAACGCGGCGATCAAGGCATATCATCTCCTCTTGCGCTGGTTACCGTCCAATGAACAGGTACTCGGAAACGGCGCGGCGCTGAGCGGCTGAGTGCGTGCCGAAGGTGTAGGTGTGGTCGGCCAGCCGGACTTCGACGTTGTCTTTTACCTCGCGCAGGAGCACCTCGATGGTACCGGCGCCGGGGACGGCGTTGGAGGAGTAGGACAAGACGATGACGGAGTCCTGGAGTTCGGTGAACACCTCGGCCAGGTACGGGACGAGGCGGTACTTGGACCCCATGTAGCGCAGCCGCGGGAACTCCCGCATCGCCCTGGGCGGCCACGGATCATCGGTCATGAAGGTCTGCCCGGCGGCCGATCACGAGTTCGGGTCGGTCGGCGCCGGGAGATGCTCGAACAGGTAGTAGACGCCGAGCAGCCCGAAGATGGTCAGCGCGGCAGTAGCCGAGACGTAGGCCGCGACCAGGGTTCCCGCCACGTACACCAGGAGCCCCAGGGTGAATCCCGGCACGGACTGCCGCAGTGCATCCACCTGCGGCCGCATCCCCAGTTCATCCACATGCGTGACCACGTAGATCCAGATACCCGCGAAACCGAACGAGATCACGATCATGACCAGTCCGTAGGTCACGGCGGCCGCTGTCCCCCCGGCATCGCCCAGGTGCTGGGCGACCAGCTCGGTGGGAAACGGGATGGCGACCACACCCATAAGCAGCAGCAGGTTCAGCACGAGCAGCGGCCGGTTCACCCGGTTGACGTGCGCCAGGAGGGTGTGGTGGTTCATCCACATGATCCCGATGGTGAGGAAGCTGACGACGTAGGCGAAGTACTGCGGCCACGCGTGCACCAGCTGGTAGGTCAGCGAGTGGTCCTGCGGGCCAGGCCCGGGCAGATGCAGGCCGAGGACGAGCAGGGTGATCGCGATGGCGAACACCCCGTCGCTGAACGCTTCCGCGCGCCTGGTGTCCATCGGAGGCCGTTCAGTCCTTGGTAGCCGGTGGCTGGACGGAGCGGGCGAGGAGTTGGGCGACGTCGACGACTTCGAGGGTTTCTTTGGCTTCGCCGGTGGTTTTCTTGGCGGCGATGGCGTCGCCGAGCATGACCAGGCAGTAGGG
>DASWFT010000730.1:0-2490 GCA_036394075.1 Streptosporangiaceae bacterium | reverse complement strand
GCCGGCCTGAGCGCAGGCGCTCAGGTAGTCCTCCAGCAAGGCGAGGGGTTCCAGGTCGTTCTGGGTGGCGGTGGCGGTGATGGTCCACACGTCGGCGGCCAGGTCGGCGGCCCACCGGGCGCCGGAGCCGTAGAAGTTCTTGCGGCCGATGACGGGATTGCGGAGAGCGCGCTCGGCGGTGTTGTTGTCCTTATCCGGATATCGGCATAAGGATAATTATCCCGATGCTGCCGTTATGCCGAGGTCCGGGCCGGGCGGGGGTGTTTTGGCTGGCCGGGGCGGTGACCTGGCCGCGTAGTTCGGCATAATCACAGGGCCTCGAGGAACGCGAGCAGCTCGTCTTTGGCCGTGTACCGGCCGGGGCGGGTGCGGGGCGGGGCAGTGCGGTCGAGTGCCCGCTGCTTGAGCTCGAGGTCGGCCTGAAGGTAGGGACGCGTCGAGGCCGGCGACTCATGACCGAGCAGCAGCGCGATAGCTGGTCCTCCGATTCCCGCAGTTTGCATGCGCATTGCGAAAGTGTGTCTGAGGACGTGCGGGGTGAGGTTCCTGGTGGCGATACTGGGACAGCTGACGGCCGCCGCGGCAGCATGGACCCGCAGCCGCTGGGCGACGGCGTCGGTGGTCATCTTCCGTGTCGTCCCGAGGGCGGTGAACACCGGGGCGCTGACGGGCCCGGGGTTCTCGCGCTGCCATAGCCGCAGCGCTGCGGCGGTAGCGGCGTCGAGCAGCGAGATCCGTTCTTTCCGGCCCTTGCCGTGCCAGACCACGTGGGCGCCCGGCCTGATGGCCGAGATGTCGGCCCAGGTGAGCGCCGTGACCTCGGAGACCCGCGGCCCGCTAGTGATCATGGCCAGCATCAGCAGGTGGTCGCGGCGCCCGGTCCAGGTGCTGCGGTCCGGGCTGGCCAGCAGCGCCTCGACCTCGGCGTCGCTCAGATGGGCGATGATCTTCTGGCTTGCCTTCCTTGGCCGGATGGCCAGCACCCGGGCGATCGACCAGGCGTGCTCGGGGTGCTGCAGCGCCGCGTGGCGGAATAGCGAGTGGATCGCCGCCAGCCGCAGGTTGCGGGTCTGGGCGCTGTTGTGCCGCGCCTGCTCCAGCGCCGCGAGGAACCCGGTGACCATCTCGGCGTCGAGGTCGGCGACGTCGAGGTCGCTGGGCCGGATGCCGGTCCGCTCATGGGCATACCTGAAGAGGAGCCGCAGGGTGTCCCGGTAAGAGGCGATGGTATGGGCGCTGGCGCCTCGCTGGCCGATCAGGTAACCGGTGAAGAAGGACTCCACCGTGGGCGCCAGGGCGGTCACTGGCGTCGCCCTTTCTGGTAGTACAGGGCGACCCGTTCAGAGACGGCGTCTGCGAGCTCGGGGGTGACGGTCAGGTACCAGTAGGTGTGCACCGGGTTGACGTGACCGAGGTGGGTGGCCAGTACCGCGATGCAGGCGTCGACGTCCCGGCCCTGGCGGTGCACGTCGATGAGGGTGTTCACCGCGAACCGGTGGCGGAAATCGTGCAGGCGCGGGGCCCCGCATCCGGGCTGCGGAGCCAGCTGGCACTGCCTGGTGAGCGACCGGAAGATGTTGCGGGCCATCGTCAGGTTCAGCCGGTGCCCGGTCTCGCCGATGAGCAGCGGGCCGGCGGGGGCGGCCCGGCTGGCCCGGATCCGCAGGTATCCCGTCAGCGCCTGCACCGTCGTGGAGTGCAGCGCGACGAGCCGGATCCTGCCGTACTTGCCGGTCACGGTCAGCAGCTGCGCGGCGGCGTCGAGGTCCCCGACGTCCAGGGCGCCGGCCTCTCCGCTGCGCAGGCCTGTGCTCGCCAGGAGCCCGATCAGGGTCTGCATGCTTGCTGCCAGCGTCCTGGCCGGGAGCAGGGCGGCCGCGGACATGAGCCTTACGATCTGCTCCTCGGAGTACAGGTAGGGGACGCGGCGGGCGGTCCTGGCGTTGATGAGCCCGGCCGGGACCGGCTCGGCGGCCGCCGGGTCGATGCCGTGCAGGTACCAGGCGAACTCCCGCACGACCGCCAGGCGCTTGGCCTGCCAGCAGCGGCTCGTCTCAGGCCTGGCCGTCGCGAAAGCCAGCGCCCCCGCGACGGTGATGCGGGTGGCCCCGCGGGCCTCGAGGCCGTCAAGGAACGCCCCGAGCAGCCACTCGTGGTCGTCGAGGCGGTAGCCCCGGGCGCGGCGCTCGGACAGGTAGTCGCGGGCCGCCGCGCGCAGCCCGGCGCTCATCGTGCCGCCCCTGGCCAGGGCCGGGCGATGGACCGAAGGGCGGCGATATCGGACCTGGCGTAGACGGCGGTCGCTTGCGGGCTGGTGTGGCGTAGCAGTTGGCCGGCCTCGGTGAGCCCGCCGCCGGCCGCGAGCACCCCGCACGCCGCGGTGTGCCGGAGCCGGTGCGCGGCGCCCGGGCCTTTGATGCCGGCGCGGGCCAGCGCGCGGGCGGCGACGCTTGCGGCCGCCGGGGCGGTCAGCGGCCCGTGGGGAGCGTC
>DASWFT010000729.1:0-5242 GCA_036394075.1 Streptosporangiaceae bacterium | reverse complement strand
GCAGTCTGCACGCGGGTGGGATCGGTGAGCGGATGGTCGAACATGCCCGCCAGGAACTTCAGCGTCAGCACGTGGCGCACGTCGTTGTTGATCGTGGCCATGCTGACCTGGCCGGACTTCACCAGGTCCGGCCCGTAGGCGTCGTACGTGGCGAACTGGCTGGGGACCTGAACGCCCATCTCGATGTCCACGCCGGCGGTCAGCGCGAGCCGCGCGGCGTCCTCGCCGTTGGTCGCGAAACCGAAATCGATGAGCTCCTGGATGGCCTGGTAGTCGCTCACCACGGTGCCGCCGAACCCCCACTCCTGCCGCAGGATCGTGCGCAGCAGATAGGAGTTCGCGCTGGCCGGCACCCCGTTGAGCGAGTTGAACGCGCTCATCACGGTCGCCGCGCCCGCGTCGACGGCCGCCTTATACGGCGGCAGGTAGTAGTTGCGCAACTGCTGCTCGGACATGTCCACCGTGTTGTACTCTCGCCCGGCCACCGGCGCGCCGTAGGCGGCGAAGTGCTTCACGGTCGCGGCCATCTTGTCCAGCGCGCTGAAGTCGCTGCCCTGGTAGCCGCGCACCTTCGCGGCCGCGATTGCTGACGCCAGGAAGGGATCCTCCCCGGCTCCCTCGACCACGCGTCCCCAGCGCGGGTCCCGGGCCAGGTCGACCATCGGGTTGAAGGTCCACTTGATCCCGTCCGCTGTCGCCTCGCTGGCCGAGATGGACTCGTCGCTCTGGACCGCGGCGGGATCCCAGCTGCTCGCCTCGGCGAGCGGCACCGGGAACAGCGTCTTGTACCCGTGGATCACGTCGAGGGAAAAGATAGCGGGGATGTGCAGCCGTGACTGCAGGGCCGCCTGCTGGGCTTGGTTAATGTTGGCCACGCCCACGAGGTCGAGCACCGAGCCGACCTGCCCGCTGCGCAACTCGTCGAGCAGCGTCTGCCCGGGCGTCCCGTTCGGGCCGGTCGGCCCCGACATCTCCAGCTGCCCGATCTTCTCCGCCAGCGTCATCTTGCCGATCAGCGCGTTGACCTTGCCCGAGATCACAGAAAGCCGCTGCTGGGCCGCGTTACGGACCACCCCGCCAGGCGGCTGCCCGGGTCTCGCCCCGGCCGCCGGCACCGCGACCAGGAGCGTGGCCGCAGCGAGTGGAGCCGCGATCACCGATAGCGTGCGCGCGCTAGTGAGCCGCCGTAATGAGCTTCTCATGGTGCCCGTCCTCTCCGTTGGAGACGGACCGGCTGCGCCCCGCGTCCGCAGCCGGATTTACCCGTCTGCTGAACGATCATGAAGTCTTTCACGTCTCGTCCGGCACGAAAAGGGGTCGGAGCGCAACTACAAGCACGTAAGTCAGCCGGTGCGGGAAAGGTGCCAGGCCAGGGCCGAGATCACGATCGCGGGGGCCAGCAAAATGAGCAGACGCGAGCGTGATCTTGGTTGCCTGGGCGGTAGCCCCGGCGAACACCGGATCGACCAGCGAAACGACGGTGAATGCGACCCTGGTCACCGCGAGACGGACGCGAGGTTGGCTGCGCGCGCTTCGAGGTACCGCCGTTCGGGGAGGTTCGTGGCGTACCGGGCGGCGGTACGGTAAGCCGCTGCGGCGGCGTCGCGGTCGCCGGCGAGTTCGAGCAGATGCGCGCGCACGGCGTGCAGGCGGTGGTGGCGGGCCATGCGGTCGTCGGCCTCGAGGCGGTCGACGAGCTCCAGTCCGGCTTCGGGCCCATGGACCATGGCGACTGCGACGGCGCGGTTGAGGGTGACCATGGGATTCGGGGAGATGGTTTCCAAGAGCCCGAACAGCGCGAGGACCTCGGGCCAATCGGTGTCCTCGACCCGGGCCGCCTCGTCGTGGACGGCGGCGATAGCGGCCTGGAGCTGGTAGGGGCCCAGGCGGGTACGGGACAAGGCGTCGGTGATGAGCGCGACGCCCTCACCGATGAGCTCGCGGTTCCAGACGCTGCGGTCCTGGTCAGCGAGAGGGACCAGGGACCCGTCGGGACGGGTGCGTGCGGGGAGCCGGGCCTCGGTGAGCAACATGAGGGCGAGCAGACCAGCCACCTCGCCATCGTTAGGTAGCAGGCGGTGGAGCAGCCGGGTGAGGCGGATCGCTTCGGCGGTGAGATCACTGCGGGCGAGCGCGGTCCCGGCAGTAGTGGTGTAGCCCTCGTTGAAGATGAGATACAGCACCTGCAACACCGCCCGGAGCCGCTCATCGCGCTCGGCTGGCGGTGGCAGCGTGAACTCGCTGCCGGCCTCCCGGATACCTTGTTTGGCCCGGCTGATGCGCTGCGCCATGGTCGCGCTGGGGACGATGAAGGCGCGGGCGATCTCGGCGGTCGTCAGCCCGCCGACGGCCCGGAGGGTGAGGGCGATCTGCGACGGCGCGGACAGCGCCGGGTGGCAGCACATGAACAGCAGGATCAGGGTGTCGTCGCTCCCGGCCGGCTGCTCCTCATCCACGGCAGGCGTGACGGGGTGGCCCGTGGCGGTGCCCGCGAACATGCCCTCGCGCCGACGCTGGGCGGCCTCGCTTCTCATCTGGTCGGTGAGCCGCCTGGTGGCGACGGTGAACAGCCACCCGTGCGGATTGTCCGGCTGACCCGTCTCCGGCCATTGCACCGCCGCGGCGAGCAGGGCTTCTTGCACGGCGTCTTCGCAGGCGCCGAACTGACCCCAGCGGCGCACGAGCGCGCCGAGAACCTGCGGCGCGAGGGAGCGCAGCAGGTCCTCGAATCGCGTCTCGCTCGTCACATCTCGGCTCCGGCCTCGTGCAGGACCGGCCAGAGTTCCACGCACCGGAACGAGGCGAAAGGCACCTTGGCGGCGAGTTCCAGTGCCCGCTGCTCGCTCTCGACGTCGATGAGGCAGAAACTGCTCAGGAACTCCTTGGTCTCCAGGTACGGGCCGTCGGTGACCGCGGGCAGCCCGTCACGCACGGCGACGGTCTTGGCCTGCACGACGTCGGCCAGGCCGTAGGCGCCGAGCAGCTCACCGCTGGCCATGAACTCCTCGTTGAAGGCGTCCTGAGCCGCGATGGCCTTCGACGCTTCCTCCGGAGGGAACGATTCCCACAGCTCCCGGTTGCCGTAGATGATGATCATGTACTTCATCAGCGTGATCCTTCCGCTCAGTGATGCCCTCGACGGGGTGTTCACCCGGTTGTCGGAGCCGCGCGACGATTCTCGACGTCGGATATGGCCCGACACAAACGGCGGCTGCGTGCGGTGTCACGCCGGTCAGCCCGACAAGCTGCCCCCGCCGACGCCTAGCCCGCACCCCCTGAATCCTGCATCCGGAATCCAGCACCCCGAACCCTAACGAGCCCAAATCCGCTCCGGGCTCGACCAGACGAGCCTAGATCCGCTCCGGGCTCGTTCCGGAGTGCAGGCCAGAGCGGATGAGGCGTCGATGATCCATCCGGGAGAGGTGTGATGCAGACGTGGGTGGACGGCGGCCACCGAGCCCTAGTGCGCGATCACCGACCACACCGTGCGGGAGGGCGCCTGCAGCCCCCGGCTGGCGACCACGGAGGCCAGCAGGCTTGACGACGCCAGTGTGGGGGTCGGCAGCGGGGTCGTCGGCGTCGGCAGCGGGATCGTCGGCGTCGGGGTCGGGGTCGGGGTCGGGGTCGCCGTGGTGGGCGGCGGGTCCGGGGTCGGGGTCGGGGTCGCCGACGATGGCGGCGGCTGCGGCACCGGCGCCGGGGAACTCCGGCCTGGCGAGGACGGGGACGACCGCCGGGCCGGCGTGGACCCGGCCGGACCCTGCCTGGTGCCGGGGGGCTGAGCGGTCCCGGCCAGGAACGGCTGGTTGGCGACGCGCAACCCAGTCGGCTTCTTTCGCTGGGCTCCCGGCAGGACGGCTGACGGGCTGGCGGCCGGCTGCGCCTCGACCGAGGGAACCGCGTGACCCGCCGCCGGGGAGGCCGACGACCGTGCCGCATGGTGCATCGTGCCCGTCACGTATATGGCCCCGCCGCCGAGCAACGCGCAGGCGGCGGCCAGGGCCACGGCCGCAGGCATGTAAGCGGCCGGCCCGCGGGCACCGGCGAACGGGTCGATCAGCACCGGGAAACCAGAGTGGCCGAACGGCTCCGCCCGGTCGGTCACTGCGACGCGGAATGCTGCCGCATCCGGCGACGTGCCGGTGACCACGCCGAGGACCTTCTGCCGCAGGCCGGCCGACAGCACAGCCTCGGGCAGCATGCCGGACAGCACCCCCGGCCTCAGGTCACGGCGACGACGTGCCCCGCAACTGTCACAATGCGCGATGTGCAGCCGCACCTGCTTGCGGAGCGCCGGTGTCAGCTCACCCAGGCCGGCCACGATCTCGTGGAGCTCACGGCATGATCCCTGCCCGGAGCGGGCCGCCAGTAGCGCGGCCGCCGCCGCCGCGGCGAATTCGGCTCGGGCGCGCGACGCCGTGAGGCGTGCCCTGTTGCGCGGCACGCCCAGCGTATCGGTGAGGTCGACGGTGTCCAGCCGCTGCCGCAGGGTCAGCTGGATGATCTCCCGGTCGGCGTCGTCCAGCGTGGCGAACGCCGACCGCACCAGTTCGCGGAACCCCGCCTGCTCGAGGCTGCCGCCGAAATCGGCCGTGTCATCGCTCACCTCGCGCGCCTCGGCGGACAGGGACATCGAGTCCCCGGCCCGCAGCCTGCGGCGGCACTCGTTGCGGGCCACCGCATGCAGCCAGGGCCGTAGCCGGCTCGGATCACACAGAACGGAGAGCTTGCAGGCGGCAATGACGAACGTGTCACGCACCGCGTTGGCCGCGTCCTCAGGATCGCTGAGCTGGAACCGGCAATAGGCGTAAAGCAACGAAGCGTGCCGATCGTACGCTGCCCCCAGCGCGGCCTGGTCACCCGCTGCGATCGCGGTGGCTACCTCGGCGTCCCCCATTCATTCCTCCACTCCCCCATTTACTCACCGTAAGTCCCCGCGCCGGTTTCGACCAGACTCCAGCGTCAGTATCCGGCGCGAAATGGCGGGACGCTGCCCCGCGCCGTGCCGCGAATAGTTCCGGGTCGAATGGGACTGCGCGGGCGCGCTCATTGTGATCTCACAGGACCGGCACGGCCGGCCGGCGTTTCCGCGGAAACGCCGGCCGGTCGCTGCTCGTCCGGCTCCGCCTCGGATGGGCCAGCGGCTCACACGGGCTGGGACGAGTTAGGCATCCCGACGGTTCGGCATGACTGCGATCGCTCCGGTCGCGTACTCAGTCGTCATGGCAATGACGCCGAGCGC
>DASWFT010000728.1:0-1505 GCA_036394075.1 Streptosporangiaceae bacterium | reverse complement strand
CTGGTGATCGATGACACCGGGTTTCCCAAGGACGGGACGGCGTCGCCGTGCGTGGCCCGGCAGTACTCCGGCACGCTGGGCAAGGTCGCCAATTGCCAGATCGGGGTGAGCGTGCACCTGGCGGGCGAGCACGCGTCGTGCGCGGCGGACTGGCGGCTGTTTTGCCCGGAGTCCTGGGACGATGCCGCGCTGGCCGACCCGGTGGCGGCGGCCCGGGCGCGGCAGCGCCGCGGGCGGGCCGGCATCCCCGATCAGGTGCGGCATACCGCGAAGTGGCGGCTGGCGCTGGAGATGATCGAGGAGATGACCGGGCCGGGCGGGTGGGGCGTGCTGGAGGAGATCACCGCCGCCGGCGGCGCCCGCCCGCTGGTGACGGCCGATGCCGGCTATGGCGACAGCACCGCCTTCCGGCTGGAGCTCGATACCCGCGGCTGGCAGTTCGCGGTCGCGGTCAAGGGCACCACCAGCGCCTATCCGGGCGATGCCCGGCCGGTGACGCCCGCACCGCGCGGCGGGCCCGGCCGCCCGCCCGGGCCCGCCTACCCCGCCCCGCCGGCGAACCTGCGCCAGCTCGCCATCGCCCACGCGGACACGATCCAGCAGGTCACCTGGCGGCAGGGCACCAGGGCCACCAACGGCAACCCTGACGCCGCCATGACCAGCTGGTTCGTCGCCATCCGGGTCCGCCCTGCCAACCGGGACATCCCCCGCGCAGACGACGGCAGCCTGCCGGACTGCTGGCTGCTGGCCGAATGGCCGCCCGACGCCGATGAGCCCACCGGTTACTGGCTGTCGAACCTCCCCGCGGACACCCCGATCGCCAAGCTGGTCCGGCTGGCCAAGCTCCGCTGGCGGGTGGAGCACGATTACCGCGAGCTGAAGACCGGCCTGGGCCTGGGCCACTTCGAGGGCCGCTCGTTCACCGGCTGGCACCGCCACGTCACCCTCGCCGTGCTCGCCCAGGCCTTCTGCACCATGCTCCGGGCCGACCCAAAAGATGACATGCATCGGCCCGTTGGGGTCGTGAGCGGCTGGGCTGGCCGGGCTGGGGCCCGCGCCGGGGAGACCTCCCCAGCTCAGACGCGTCACGATTAAGTTATCTTTCCCCGCAGGGATTTTGAATTTCGAGTCAAGTTGCGGCGTGTGTGACGGCTGATGACAGGCGCATGCTGGCTCGTGATTACTGCGGGTGATAGCCGCAGGTGGCGTAAGGCGGCGAGGGATGCCTGCCGGGCGAGGTCGGTGAGGGCGTCGCGGTAGGCGCGGTCGGCTTGCCGGAGTCGGCTGCGGCCGGGTGGTCCGGGGCTGGTGAGCTGGGCGAGGCCGGGGATGAGGACCCGCTGGGTCAGCCGGGTGAGGAACAGGGCGATGGTCAGGCCGTCTTCGGTGACCTGGTAGGCGCGGCTGTGCGGGATGCGCTCGATGATCTGGTGGGCGCGCAGCCTGCGCAGGTCGTAGCTGATCTGGCCGCCGGTCATGTCCTCTGGCGTTTTCCCGAGCTGGGG
>DASWFT010000727.1:0-29614 GCA_036394075.1 Streptosporangiaceae bacterium | reverse complement strand
TCCGGCCTGGGGCGGCGTGGTACCAGAGCGTGTCCCCGGCCGCCGTGGCCGCGACGACCTCACCGTCGGTGAGCAGAAAGTTGAACCGGCCCGTCACCCCGTGGGAATCAAGATCGGCCACCGTGGCGGCGAGGGCCGCGGCCGCGGGCTGCCCGGCCCGGAGGTGATGCAGCACGACGGCCCAGGCGAGCGCCGAATCGCAGTGCGCCTCCAGGGCAACGAGATCCGCCGTGGGCAGCGTCGCGGCGAGGCCGGCCGTAGCTGCTGGCCATTCGTTAAGTATGCCGTTGTGACTGAACAGCCAGCGGCCGCTGCGGTACGGCGCGGCACCAGCCTCCCCCTGGTCGGTGCCTTCGGTAGCCGAGCGGACCGCGGCGAGCAGCGCCCTGGTCCTGGTCACCCGGGCCACGTCGGCGAAGGACGGGTCCGCCCACAGAGGCACCGACCGCCGGTAGCGGGCAGGCACTGGGTCCCCGTCGGAGTACCAGCCGACGCCGAACCCGTCGGCGTTCACCGTGCCGTGCCGCTGCTGGCGGGGTGCCCACGCCTGCCGCGCCAGCGAGTAGGGCGGGTCGCTGATCACCTCCCGGAGCGTGACGGGCGGTCCCAGGTAGGCAAGGTGGCGGCACATAAGCCTGGGCTCACGCTCCCTCGCCCGGCGCCGCGTCGCGGGCGGTGCGGAATCCGGTGAAGATCTGCCTGCGCACTGGGTAGTCCCAATTACGGAACGTGCCCCGGCAGGCCACCGGGCCCACCGCGAACGAGCCGCCGCGCAGCATCTTGTACTCGCCGCCGAAGAACACCTCGGAGTACTCCCGGTAAGGCCAGGCGCGGAATCCCGGGTAGGGCAGGAAGTCGCTGGACGTCCACTCCCAGACGTCCCCGACGAGCTGGCGGGCGCCGCACGGCGCGGCACCTTCCGGATAGCTGCCGACCGGGGCGGGCTGCAAGTGGTGCTGGCCCAGGTTGGCCAGCCGCGGCGACGGGTCGGCGTCGCCCCACGGGAACCGGCGGGACCGCCCGGTGGCCGGGTCGAACCTGGCCGCCTTCTCCCACTCGGCCTCGGTGGGCAGGCGCCGGCCGGCCCATCGGGCGTAGGCCTCCGCCTCGTACCAGGAAACGTGCATGACCGGCTCGGCGGACGGGACCGGCTCGGTGACCCCGAACCTGGTCCGCAGCCAGCCACCGCCCTCCCGGCGCCAGGACAGCGGGGCGTCCAGCCCGGTCCGCTGCCGGTGCGCCCAGCCCGCCGGGCTCCACCACCGCTGGTCGTCGTAGCCGCCAGCGGCGATGAACGCCTCGTAGGCACCGTTACTGACCGGGGTGGTGTCCAGGTAGAAGGACGGGACGGCCACGGTGTGCGCGGGACGCTCGTTGTCCAGCGCCCAGGGTTCGGCGGAGGTCCCCATGGTGAACGGCCCTCCGGGGACGAGCACCTCGGCGGGCAGGCCGATCACGTCCGGCGGCGGCGGGCCGGGCGGCGCCGCGGACAGGGCCGGGGCACCCCGGCGGAGCTGATGGGTGATGAGCATGGTCTCGTCGTGCTGCTGCTCGTGCTGCGCGACCATGCCGAAGGCGAACCCGTCGGTGACCAGCGGGGTCCCGGTGAACCTGGCGGTCTCGAGCAGGTCAAGCACCCGGCCCCGGACCTCCCTGACATAGGCCCTCGCCTCGGCCGGTGGCAGCAGCGGCAGGGTGGGGCGCTCCGACCGGGGATGCTCGAAGGCGTCGTAGAGGGGATCGATTTCCGGGCGCATCGGCTCCCGGCCGCCCACGGCGCGGAGCAGCCACAGCTCCTCCTGGTTGGCGATGTGCGCCAGGTCCCAGACCAGCGGGGACATCAGCGGCGAGTGCTGGCGGACCAGGTCGTCGTCGTCCACGCTCTCGGTCAGCAGGCGGGTACGCTCCCGCGCGGCCAGCAGGCTCCCGGCGATCGTCTCGCGCAGCGCGTCCGGGTCGCCCAGGTGCTCCTCCGGCAAGGCTGTGCGCTCCTCCGGCGAGGCTGTGCGCTCCTCCGGCGAGGTCATGTGCTCCTCCGGCAAGGCTGCATGGGGCGGCGACGGGGCGCTGTTGGTGCCCGGCGTCGGTGTCATGGCTGGCTCTCCAGTGACATATCGGGGTCAAGGTGCTGGTCTGGGCGGAGGCCTGCGGCGCGGGCCTCGTCCAGCCGGTCGTCGGCGGGACATCGGTCCCGCAGCACGTAGCGCTCCGCGAACGCGCTCACCGCGTCCCGGATTGGCTGTGGCGCACCGCGGCGGCCGAGGCTGGCCTGCGCTTCGTCAAAGCAACGGCGGATGGCCCGGGCCAGCCTGGGATCGCCAGGGCCGAGCCGGGCCGCGCGCAACCACAGGTTGTCAGGCTGGCCGCGCGTCGGCGGCCTGGCGCTAGGCCGATACCCGGGGCCAGGCCAGTGCCCGGCGGCGGGCTGGTGCCGCGTGACTGGCCAGTAGCCGCGCCACAGGTCCACGGCCACCTCCATCGCGGCCTGCGCCGCGTCAGGGTCGTCGACCAGCGCCGACACGACCGCGGTCGGCACGATCCAGCCGTCACCGGGCTGAGCGTCGATCATCCTGAGTTCCAGGTGGCCCTGCGGCCGCACTGGCGGGAACAGCGTGGACAGGTGATAGGTCAGGTCGTCCGCGGTCGGCGGCCGCTCGCCGGCCCCGCGCAGCCAGTCACGGAAGGTCATCCCGGACGGCGCGTCCCAGCATGGTGCGCCGGGCTTCCGCACGCACATGACCTCCGCGTCAAGCGCATACGACACCCACGCCGAACGGGGATCGGTGTGCTCTGGCCATCCGGTGCTGGAGCTGGCCGCCGTGGATGGCTCAGCATGCGCCGGGGCGCGGGTGCGGCTGGGATCCAGCCGGTTCCAGATGGCCTGCCGGGTCGACTTCCAGCCGGATGGGCGGCCCAGCCGCAGCGGTGAGTTGGCGAACGCGGCCACCAGCACGGGGCCCATCGCGTGCAGCAGGTGCCAGCGCCAGCGGAAACCCGCCGGGCCTGGCCCCTCCTGGCCTGCGTCGACGCAGACCTGAACCGAGGCGGTGCTGCACATCATGATCCGGCCCCAGGGACCGGCGCGGTCGAAGAACTGCTCCATGGCGACATAACGTGGCGTTTCGAGGACGCGGCGTGGCGGTCGGATCGGGTCGACTCCCTGGCCGGCCAGGCGCAGGCCGGCCGCGTGCAGGGCGCCCCGCAGGGCGGCGAGATCGTCCGCGGCGGCACTCACGCAGGCGCCCAGGCCTGGCGCGGGCGCGGAACTCAGCTCCACCTGGCCACCGGGTTCGGTGGTCAGCCGGCCTTCGCCGGGGAGGGCTCCTGGCGCGTCCAGACGGGCTAGCGCCGCGGCAACTCGCTGCTGGTCAACGGGCCGGGCGGGGTCCCGGAAATCTTTGACCAGCCATTCAAGTTCGACCCCGACCTGGCCGGGCGGCCCGGTCTTGAAGCAGATGCCATGGGCCTGCTCCTCGGCGCCACGCTCCGTGAGCGGGGGGCCAGGCACGCAGGCAGCATTGTCGCGACCAGAGGTCATAAGATCGCCCCGTCCGTGTCGGTAGTTCGGATGGCACGCGGTAGCGAACCTACTCGCCGGTTCTGACATTTTGGTCTGTCATACCCTGAGACCCGCACCCGATGCACCGTGGGAGAGCAGATGGCCGAGCGTGTGGTGGACATCGTCGTCATCGGCATGGGCCCGGGTGGCGAGGATGCCGCCGAGCGCCTGGCCGAGGCGGGCATGGCGGTGGCCGGAGTTGAAGCCAGGCTGGTCGGCGGCGAATGCCCGTACTGGGGGTGCGTTCCTTCCAAGATGATGATCCGGGCCGCGGACCTCCTTGCGGAGGGCCGCCGGATCCCTGGCCTGGCCGGCAGTTCCCAGGTGGATCCCGACTGGGCACCGGTGGCCGGCCGGATCAGGGCCGAGGCTACCGACGACTGGGATGACAAGGTGGCCGTGGACCGGTTCACCGGCAAGGGGGGCACGTTCTTCCGCGGGCACGGCCTCATCACCGCACCGGGCGAGGTCACGATCGGTGACCAGGTGCTGCGCGCGCGGCGCGGGATCATCATCAACACTGGAACGGAACCGGCTATCCCCCCCATTCCCGGCCTGGCCGGCACCCCGTTCTGGACGAACCGTGAGGCGATCGAGGCCACCCAGGTGCCCGCGTCGCTCCTGGTGATGGGCGGCGGGGCCATCGGGGCCGAGCTTTCCCAGGTCTTCGCCCGCTTCGGGGCCAGGGTCACCGTGGTCGAGGGTGCCGATCGGCTGCTTGCGCTGGAGGAGCCCGAGGCGGGGACGCTGGCCGGCGAGGTGTTCCGCCGCGACGGGATCGATGTGCGCACGGGCGCCATGGCGGCCAAGGTCGGCTACGGCGACACCGGCTTCACGCTGACCCTCGCGAGCGGCGCGGAGGTGACCGGGGACGCGCTGCTCGTCGCCACCGGCCGGCGCGCCAACCTGGCGTCGGTCGGGGTCGGCGCGATCGGCATCGACGAGAACGCGCACGCCATCCCGGTCGATGACCATCTGCGCGTGGCGCCGGGGGTGTGGGCGGTCGGCGACATCACCGGCCAGGGCGCGTTCACGCACATGTCGATGTACCAGGCGAACATCGTGGTGGCCGACATCCTCGGCCAGGAGGTCTCGCCCGCCGAGTACCACGCGGTGCCGCGGGTCACCTTCACCGACCCGGAGATCGGCGCGGTCGGCCTGACCGAGGCCCAGGCCAGGGAGCGAGGCCTGGCCGTGCGGGTGGGCGTCACCCAGGTTCCGGTCTCCACCCGGGGCTGGATCCACAAGGCGGGCAATGACGGCTTCATCAAGCTGGTCGAGGACGCCGACCGCGGGATCCTGGCCGGCGCCACCTCGGTGGGCCCGTGGGGTGGTGAGGTGCTCGGCGCGCTCGCCGTGGCGGTGCACGCGCGGGTCCCGGTGCGGCGGCTCCGCGAGATGATCTACGCCTACCCCACCTTCCACCGCGCGATCGAGGCCGCCGTCCATGACCTCAGCTGACGCTGGCATTGCGTGGTTGTCCGTCGACGTGATCGGCTGTCCACCGGCCGGGGATCGTGAGCGCGATCCGCACCGGGTTGCTGATGGAGCCCAGCGCGCCCGCTGTAGCGTGTTTGTATGCCCCTTGGCACGGCCCTTCCCGCAGACAAGCTGGAGGCGTGATGACAGAGCAGGACTCAGACCAGCCGGCCGAGCAGTTCCACCGTGATCGCCATGAGCACGGCGGCATTGCGGACCGCGTCGATGACGACCGGCTCGCCCGGCTGACCGAAGAGGAGCGGGTAGCAGCCGGGATCGAGGATTACGACCCGGACGAGGTGCCGCCGGCGACCGACGCGCCACCGCCCTGGGATGTCACTCAGACCGACGAGTACCAGGAGGAGCGGGCCGAGATCCGCCGCGAGATCGACAAGGATGAGCTGCCGATCGAGGGCGAGCGGGACCCGTTCCCGCCGACGCAGTACGACCGGTAAGGAACGCCGCGCCGGCGGCCAGTGAGTGAGCCGGAGGGGCGCGGCCTGGACTGAGGAGCAGAGCGAGCCGCCGGGGTGCGGTGCTGCCTGGACTGAGGAGCGAGGTACGAGCGACGAGGGAAGGCTGCGCCTCACGGCGCCCCGGCGGGCGAGCGGGCAGCAGAGCACGAGCGACGAGGGAAGGCTGCGCCCCAAAGCGCCCCGGAGGCGAGCGGGAGACACAGCATGAGCGATCTCGGATCAGGTACCTGACGCGGTCCGCTGGGCGTCGCGCCGCAGGAACAGGACCATACCCGCCACGACTGCGATGGCCTCGGATGCGGGCTTGACATTATGCAGGTATTTGCCTGCATAATGTTGCCCGTGCCCGCGGAGATGGACAAGGTCTTCAAGGCGCTGGCCGACCAGAGCCGGCGTTACCTGCTGGACAGGCTGCACGAGCACAACGGGCAGACGCTGGGCGAGTTGTGCGAGCACCTTGACATGGCGCGTCAGTCGGTGACCCAGCACCTAGCCGTCCTGGAGGCCGCCAACCTCATCAGCACGGTCTGGCGGGGCCGGGAAAAGCTGCACTACCTCAACCCCGTTCCCATCTACGAGATCCAGGAACGGTGGATTGACAAGTTCGAGCCTTCGCGTCTTCGCGCGCTGAGCGCCCTGAAGCGACGAGCAGAGGAGCAGGACATGGCGGACAAGCCGACTTTCGTGTACGTCACCTACATCCAGAGCACGCCGGAGAGAGTCTGGCGCGCATTGACCGACTCCGACCTGACCGCGCAGTACTGGGGCCACAGCAACGTCTCAGACTGGCAGGCCGGCTCCCGCTGGGAGCACCAGCGCACCGACGGTTCAGGCATCGCTGACGTCGTCGGCACGGTCCTGGAGACTGTGCCACCCAGGCGGTTGGTGCTCACCTTCGCTGGCCCCGGCGAGGAGCGGGACGCAGGGCCGTCCCGCGTCACGTTCGACATCGAGCCCCACGGCGAGATCGTCCGACTCACCGTCACCCACGAGAACCTGGCCGACCGAGCTGAATACGACGCGGCCTCCGCCGGATGGCCAGCTGTGCTGGCTAACCTCAAGTCCCTCATGGAGACCGGGCACGTCCTCCCGCAGGCGCCCTGGGAGATGCACGCGGAACTCCGGGCCGCCCACATGGCACAGAACGACCCTCGGTGACCACCGCGCACGCATGCCGGCACCGACTGCGTGCCGGGCGCCTCAGGCGGGGAGGGCGCGGGAGCGCAGGGCGCGCTCGATGTTGGCGCGGCGCTCGACGATGACGCGCAATAGGCCGGGGTCTCGCTCCCGCGTGGCGAGGTAGGCATCGATCTGGTCGAGCAGCTCGGGCGAGGCCGCCGGGTACGGGAACAGCATCTCGCTGAGGAGAAGCCGCAACGCCTCGCCGCGCGATGACCACATCACCGGAAGGATCTCGAAGTACCGCTGCGCGTAGGGGGCCAGCAGGTGCGCGTGCTCGGGCTGGGTGAAGCCCCGCGCGACCTCGATGACGCCCTCGACGCCGAGGTCCTCGCTCTCGGCCAGCAGCGCCCAGGCCGCCGCCTTGTGCTGGGCGTCCGGCAGCGCCGCGCGGCAGGCGGCCGCGTGCCGCAGGCCCGCGTCCGTCGCGTCCCGCTCCAGCTCGGCATCGATCTCCACCTCGCCCGCCCGGCCGGTCGCCGCGAGCCTGCTCAGCAACGACCAGCGCAGTTCCGTGTCCACGGTCAGGCCCGCAATCTCCGCGCTCCCGCTCAGCAGCCCCGCGAGCAGGTCGAGCTGTTCGGGTGTGATCGCGGTCCAGCCGAGCAGCTGCGCCCAGGCCAGCTGGTGGTCGCTGCCCGCCTCGGCGGCGTACAGCAGCCGGGCGGCCACCGTGGCGAGCCGCTGCTTGCCCTCCGGCACCCACTGGGGGTCCGCCATCAGCACGAACATGCGCGCGGTCACCAGGTGCAGGACCTGCAGAACCGAGACCGACTGCTCGGCGCCCATGCCCTTGGCCAGCATCCGCACGAACGCGGGCAGCGAGAGCTCCGCCTCCTGCACCATGTCGATCGCCGCGCTCCAGCACACGGCGCGGGCCAGCGGGTCCGTGAAGTCCGCGATCGACTCGGTCATGGTGGCCAGGGACCGCGGGTCGAAGCGGGTGATCGCGTATCCCAGGTCGTCGTCGTTGAGCAGGATCAGGTCGGGCCGCGCAGCGCCGGCCAGCTCCGGCACGGCCGTGCGTGAGCTGGCCACCTCCACCTCCACCCGGTGGGTGCGCGCCAGGGCGCCGCCGACCCGGTCGTAGAGGCCGATCGCGATGTGGTGCGGTCGCAGCGTCGGGTGCTGCTCGGGTGCTTCCTGCAGCACCGCGAAGGACGTGAACGCCCCGTCCGCATCGACATCGAACTCGCTGCGCAGCGTGTTGGGTCCCGCAGTCTCCAGCCAGGCGTGCGACCAGTCCGTCAGGCTCTTGCCCGAGCTCGCCTCCACCGCGCGCAGGAAGTCCCCGAGCGTGGCGTTACCCCAGCCGTGCTCGGTGAGGTACGCGCGGATGCCGGCGAAGAAGCTCTCCCGGCCCACATAGGCGGCCAGCTGCTTGAGCACAGACGCGCCCTTGGCATAGCTGATCCCGTCGAAGTTCGCGATCGCCTCGGTCAGGGTCGGCACGTCCGCGGCGATCGGATGTGTGGATGGCAGCCGGTCCTGCATGTAGCCCCACGTCTTGCGGAGGTTGCAGAAGGTGGTCCAGGCGTCGGTGAACCGGGTTGCCTCGGCGCTGCTGAGCGTCGCGCAGAACTCGGCGAACGACTCGTTGAGCCAGAGGTCACCCCACCACCTCATGGTCACCAGGTCGCCGAACCACATGTGCGCCAGCTCGTGCAGGATGACGCTAGCGCGCAGCTCGTACATCATGTCGGTGACCTTGGAGCGGAACAGCAGCTGCTCAGAGACGACCACGCAGCCGACGTTCTCCATGGCCCCGGCGATGAATTCGGGCACGAAGACCTGGTCATACTTCGTGAACGGGTAGTCGGTCCCGAAGAGCCCGGTGTAGAAGTCGAGGCCCTGCTTGGTGATCCCGAGCACGTCCTCGGCCTCAAGGTGCTCGGTGAGCGAGGCGCGGCAGGCTACGCCGAGCGGGATCACCTGGCCGGTGACGGTGGTGTGGGAGTCGCGGACGACCTGATACTCGCCGGCCACCACCGCCGTGAGGTAGGTGGAGATACGCGGCGTCGGCGGGAAGTGCCAGACGGCGGCGCCCCCGGCGGCAGGCTCGGGCGCCGGCGCGGGCTGGTTCGAGAGCACGGTCCACGGCGCGGGTGCGGTGATGTGGAAGGTGAACTCGGCCTTCAGGTCCGGCTGCTCGAAGTTCGCGTAGATCTTGCGCGCGTCGGCAGGCTCACAGTTCGTGTATACGTACACCTTGCCGTCGGCCGAATCGACCGCGCGGTGCATTCCGGTGCCCTCGCCGGAATAGGCACAGTCGGCAACGACCCGCACCTCGTTGCGCTCCGCGAGCCCAGCCAGTGCGATCCGCCCGTCCGCGCAGGCCTCCGCGGGGTCGATCGCGGCACCGTTGAGGGTGATCTCGCGCACCGTCTGCGCGACCAGGTCGAGGTAGCTAGCGGCGCCCGGTTCGGCGCAGCCGAACCTGATCACGGACACCGAGCCGAACACGTCCCCGCCGCGGGTCAGGTCGAGGGATACGTCGTAGGCGTCCACGTGCAGCAGCCGTGCGCGTTCGCTCGTCTCGCTGCGGGTGATCTCTGCTGCTGGCATCCGGGGACGTCCTTCGCGGAACGAGGCTGCGGACCAGCCTAGGGTAGGCGCATCCGAGGCACTTCTGGCCGACAACTACATTCCCACCGGGCCGTCTGCGGCCGGGTGGGGGACCGCGCGGCGGGCGCAGTAAGCGGTGAAGCCCGGCAGCGCGAGGCAGGCCAGGGCGATGCCGACATCGGGAGCGAGCCCGAATCCGGTGATCGCGAGAGTCCTGCACCGGGGCCAGGTCCATCCGCAGCAGGCCGAGGCTCATCGTGATCGTGGCCGCCGCGATGGCCCGGCGATGTCCGCTGGATCAGCCCCAGACGTCGTGGGCGACTCCGACAATGAGGCTGAGCTTGGCGACTTCCTCGTCGTAGCTGAGCGCGTTGCCTTCGACGGTGGAGGAGAATCCGCACTGCGGCGACAGGCACAGCTGGTCAAGAGGCACGTAGCGGGAGGCTTCCTCGATCCTGCGCTTCAGGTCGTCCGGGCTTTCCAGGGCGCCGCGCTTGGTCGTCACCAGGCCCAGGACCACCATCTTGCCGGGGGGCACGAAGCGCAGCGGCTCGAACCCGCCGGACCGCTCGTCGTCGAATTCGAGGAAGAACCCGTCCACGTCGAGGTCACTGAACAAGGCCTCGGCCACGAAGTCATATCCGCCCTCGGCCGCCCACGAGGAGCGGAAATTCCCGCGGCACAGGTGCGTGGTCACGGCGAGCCCCGGCGGCCTGCCCGCCAGTGCGGCGTTGACCTGCCTGATGTACCGCAGGTGCAGGTGCTCTGCGTCCTCGCCGCGCTCGGCGATCTCGGCCCGCTGCGCAGGGTCGTTCAGGTAGGCCAGGCTCGTGTCATCAAGCTGCAGGTACTCGCAGCCCAGCGCGGCGATCGCAGCCACTTCGTCGGCGTAGGCCGCGGCCAGGTCGCTCCAGAATTCCTCGATGTCGGGATAGACGACCGGGTCGAGCGCGGCCGGGCCGCCCCGGTAGTGCACCATGTTCGGCGACGGGATGGTCAGTTTCGGCGTCGCCGAGGTGGCGAGTGACCGCAGGTAGCTGAAATCCTTCTCGAAGATCGTATGGTCCAGCTGGATCTTGCTGCCGATGTGCAGCGCGGCCGGGGTCCACTCGATGTCCCCCGATGGGTTGTGGAACTTCACCGCCATATTGCCCGGCGCCTTGCTGACGCCGCCCAGCTGGTAGATGAAGTCCATGTGCCAGGAGGCACGCCGGAACTCACCGTCCGTGGCGGACTGCAGGCCAGCCTCCTCCTGCATGGCCACGATGTTGACGATTGCCTCGTCCTCAATGGCCTCCAGCTGCTCGGCGGTGATCCGGCCGGCGGCGAAGTCGTCACGGGCGGCCAGTAGCGGGGCGGGCCGGAGGAGGCTGCCGACGTGGTCGGCACGGAATGGCGGAGTCTTGCGCATGACCGACATCGTGGCCGGAACGACCCCCGCTGGTCAATCCGCCACGGCCGCGGCGAGCAGAGCGGCACCGCGCAGCCCGGCCTCCGCGCCCAGCAGGGCTGGCCGCAGCTCGGCGGCGGACCACCGCGGCCGTTCCATCGGCCAGCGCTGATGGACCAGGCTGGTGAGTAGCGAACCCGGGCTGAGAAGACCGCCGCCCAGGACAACATTGTCCGGGTCGATGGCTGCGGCAATGGAGCGGAGCCCCGCGACGAGGGCCGACGCCGCGTGCTCCAGCGCGGCCGTCGCCGGCCGGTCGCCGGCTCGCGCCGCCACGTCGAGGTCCCCGGCATGCACCTGCCCCCGATCGGCCGCCCGGGCCGCCAGCCAGGGGGAAGCCCCGGTTCGGGCCAGCTGGTCGGCGGCCAGGTTCAGGACCCGGCCGGAGACAAGCTGCTCAAGGCACCCGCGGGCACCGCAGCGGCAGCGCGGCCCGTCAAGCGCGACGATCATGTGGCCGAAGTCGCCGGCCGCGCCGCGGCCAGAGACCAGCCTGCCATCCTTGACGATCGCGCCACCCACGCCGGTTCCCGCGGTCAGCAGAACATGGGTGCCGCGCCCGAGCTGGCCTGCCTCGGCGATGGCCGCGGCCTGCGTGTCGTTGACGACGAGCACCGGCAGGCCGCTGCCGTGCTGGAGGCGGCGGGCGAGGTCGACAGGCTGCCTGATCCCGATATTCACCGCGGATTCGACCCGCCCGCCGCGGGCAATGCCCGCTATGCCGACGCCAACCGCGGCGGGCAGCCGGTTAAGGCTGGCGCCGAGCCGGGCCAGCTCCGCGCATACCAGATCGCACTGCTCGGCCAGTCCCGCAGGCCGCGGCCTGCGGGACTGGCCGAGCAGCTGGCCGTCGGCGGTAGCCAGGGCCACCCGGATCCACGTCCCTCCCCAGTCGACCGCGGCGACGACCGCCGCGACGCCGGGGCCGGCCGCCGGACCGCGCGGCGGCTCCCGCCGGTTCGCCGCCTCAGCGGTCACGCCTCAGGCCGACGCGATCTCGAAGATCCGCTTGGGGTTGCCGACCAGGAAACCGCGGATCACATCGTCACTCAGGCCGAGCTTCGACAGGCGGGGCACGAAGGAGTCAAACATGTGGTCGTAAGGGACCCTCGCGTTGAGGAACTCCGGGTCGAGATCGGTGACCCTCGCGCGCGGGTTGAAGAACCAGCGGTCGTAGGACATCGAGATCCGCCCGGCATGGCCACGCGCGACGAGTTCGGCGACGTGCCCGGCGAGAAGCCCATCGAGCTCCTCCGTGCTGTCGTGCTTCCAGGGGATGCCGACATGGTCGACGTTCACCGTCGCTCCGCGCTCGCAGATCTCGGCGGCCTGGTCCAGGCCGCGGGGCTGGATCAGGGCGTGGCCGACGATCACCTTGGTGAGATCCGCCCCCTCTTCCTCGAGGATGTCGAGCTGCTCGATCCCCGGGTTGGTGACCGCGTAGTCGTTCGGGTCGGTATGGGTGTTAATCGCGCAGCCGACGGCCCGCTGGGCGCGCGCCGCAGCCCTGATGATGCGGTCCTCAATGGTCGTGATCCGGCGGCCGTGCTCCCCGATCGGGCTCGGTCTGGTGGCAACTCCCTCTCCGCCGGTCGCGATCTTGATCGCCCCGGCCCGGATCCCCGTCTGCCGGGCCTGGAACATCATCCCCTCGGTGAGATCGGTGACGAAGAATTCCGCCAGCTCCTCGATGGTCTGCCGCCGCCAGTAGTACGGGATGCCCATCGACTCGGGGAAGAACCCGGTGACCGCGATGATATTGACGCCGCTGCGCTCCGCCACCGCCCGAAAGAGCGGGGGATGACGGTAGACCTCCACTGGCGTCATCTCGACAATCGTGGCCACGCTGTTGTCGTCGAGGCCGGACCGGAGAACCCCGGCGATCCGGTCGGCCACCTCCTCGAAGTCAAACTGGGTCCGGTGATCCAGGTCGGCGCCCGGATAGGCGTAGAGGATGTGCTCGTGCGCGAGCGTCACCCCCGCCCGGCCCGAGTCGACGTCGCCGAGCACAGTGCGGATAACAGCCATGTGAGTGCCTCCTCGTCCTGGTCAGGCAGCGTCATCGCGCGACGACAGCCGAGACCGTTCGGTAGTTCGCCGTTGCCCTGCCACCCGGCGCCTGGCGGAGCTCGGCCGGTACCGTGTACGTCGCAGCCGACTGGCGGCCCGCCGCGGGCGGCCACGAGCGACCATCGCCACGGGGCCCCTTCGCCGCGTCGAGCGCCACGACAATCTCGGCGCAGAACGCGGGCAGATCGTTCGGAAGCCGCGATGTAATCAGGTTCCCGTCCCGGACGACCGGCTGGTCGACGTAGTCGGCGCCCGCGCTGATCAGGTCGTCCCGGATGATCGGGACACAGGTAAGCCGGCGGCCGCTGGCGATGCCAGCCGAGACCAGCACCCACCCGGCATGACAGATGGCCGCCACGATGGCCCCGTCCTGGTAGCAGGTGCGGACCAGGTCAAGAAGTGGTGCCGAGCGCCGCATGGCCTCGGGGGCGAACCCGCCGGGAATGATCAGCGCGTCGACATCAGCGGCGTCGATCTCTGTCACCGCGGCATCCGAGCGAACCGGGTATCCGATCTTGCTTGCGTAGAGCGCGCCGCGCTCGGGCGAGGCCACCACCACATCGGCACCCGTCTCCCGGAATCGCAGGACCGGGTACCACAGCTCGAGTTCCTGGTACTGACTCTCGGCCAAGACGAGGATCCGTGCGTCGTCCAGGTTCATCTGGCCGTCCCTCCGCTGAGATATTCGCGTTCTGCCGCCGCGGCCGTGCCATCCCTAGCCATTCAGCGCCTTGAGCAGCGCCGGCACGAGCGCGGGTAGATCATCGGGGGTCGCGCTGAAGATGTCACCGGCGAGATCGCCGGGGTCGCCGACCACACAGACGAGCGCCCCCCTGGCTGCCTGGGCCCGCACGAGGTCACCGAATGGCTCACTGACCGCAAGCCGCCGGCCAGCGTCGCCTCCCGGCACAATGAGCACATCCGGCTTCCTGGCGGCGCCGGAGGCCAGGTCACCGTCCGGGATGACCGGATAGCCGAGCTGGCTGCGGTACGTCTCCTCAGCCGATGGCCCGGCGATGAACACATCGGCGCCGAGCTCGCGCAGCCGGAGCACGGGGTACCAGAAGCCGAGCTCCTGGTAGCCGTGCTCGACCAGCGCCACGACGACCCCGGCCCACTCGCCCCGCGGCCCGGTCATCCGAGGCACCCGGGCCGGTACTCGGGCGCCACGGAGAACACGCACCGCGCTGACTCGTGCGACATGTTATAGAAGGAGTGCCGGGTTCCTTCGGGAATGCGGCAGCCGTCCCAGGCGTCCAGCTCGACCCATCGCCGGGTGTCGGGGAACTCGATGTGCAGGTTTCCCGCCTCGACGAAGACGACCTTGTCACCTTCATGCGCGTACTCGCTGCTGCGCTGGCCGGCCAGGAACTCTATCTTTCCCACGGTCATGTGCTCGGTGCTGGCCATGATCCCGACCAGCAATTCCCGGCCGCGGACGCCGCCCTCCATCCGCCACAGGATCTCCTCGTCCCGGATGGCCCACATAGTCCGCTCGCCGGCGGCGTCGGCCCGCGCCATCGGCCAGCGGCCGAGCAGGTCGTCCCGGCCATGCCGGAACGGGGGGACGATGTTCTCCTTCTCACGGGCGTAACGGCCGCCCGTGCCGGCCTTCGGCGATGGCTGGAAGAACTCCAGCATGCGGAGCTGGTGATTGCTGTAGTTCCACTGGTGGTGCCAGGTGTCCTTGCGGAAGAACGTCGCCTCACCGGGACGGATCACGAGGACCTCACCGGTGACTGGATTGGCCTGGACCATCGTGCCTTCCAGCACATAGAAGAGCTCGTCGGCACCGAAGATCGAACGATTCTGGTCCGAATGCAGCGCGGCACCATTCGGCGCCATCCCGACGATGTTCAGGTTGAGCCGCACATTGTCGGCGTAGAACCAGTCGGAGAGACGGCCAGCCTCCTCGTCCCCCCAGGTCCGGCGCTCTAGGTCCGCGTACCGGACGACGACGGGCCCGGTGTCGACGTCTGCCATCTGAAGCTCACTCCATTCGGGTGGGAACAATGTCTCGACGGGGGCACGGATCTCTCACGCAGTCGCGGCCGCGAGGCGCTGGTGCCGCGGCAGCCGGTCCCGGGCCAGCCTCACCGGCTCAGCCCGGTTTCATCACGATCACCTCCTCATCCCGCCAGCTGAGGCTCACCCTCGTCCCCTCGGCGAGGATGTCGGCGCTGCCCGCCCGCGCGCTCACCTGCCACTTCCGGCCGGGCACCGTGACGAGATAGTGAACGAGGGAGCCGATGAACCGCACATCGCTGACCTCGCCAACCACGTCACCGGTGGCGGTCTCCCCCGCCTTCAGCGGCGCGACATCAAAGGAATCCGGGCGGATGACAACGGTCACCTCGCCTCCGGCCGCGGGCAGCGGGGCCGGCGCCCGGGCGCGAAGCGCAAGGCTCCCGCCGTCGAGTTCCAGCCAGCCGTCCGCCACGGCGATTACCGTCGCCTCGAAGACGTTCGACATGCCGAGGAAACGGGCGACAAACGGGGACCGCGGATGCCGGTATATCTCGACCGGCGAGCCAGCTTGCTCGATCCGGCCGTCGCTCATCACCACGACCCGGTCGGACATGCTCATCGCTTCTTCCTGGTCGTGCGTGACGTACACGAAGGTGAGTCCGAGCCGCCGGTGGATGTCCTTCAGCTCGGCCTGCAGCTGCCTGCGGACCTCCAGGTCGAGTGCGGACAGCGGCTCGTCGAGGAGCAGCACCTTGGGATCATTCGCGATAGCCCGGGCGAGCGCGACCCGCTGTGCCTGGCCGCCGGAGAGTTCCGTCACGTGGCGGTCGCCGAATCCGGGCAGGCGGACGAGGTCAAGCGCGGCCAGAACCTTCTCGTGGGCCTGCTGCTTTTTCATCCGGCGCAGGCTGGGGCCGAACGCGATGTTCTCGGCGACGGTCAGATGGGGGAACAGCGTGACCCGCTGGAAGACCAGGTTGACCGGGCGCTTGTTCGCGGGGCGGTCGGTGACATCCGTGCCGAAGATGGACACGGTCCCGTCATCTGGCCACTCCAGGCCAGCGATGATGCGCAGCAGGGTCGTCTTCCCGCAGCCGCTCGGCCCGAGAAGCGTCACGAACTCCCCTTCGCTGACTGTGAGGTCGAGCGGGTGCAGGGCGATCTGGGTGGAGAAGCGCTTGGTGACCGCGTCTAGCCGGACCGCGACGCGCCGCTCTGTTCCGGCTGCTGGCCTGGCCAGGCCTGACGATGACAGTCCGGCCACTGGCGTGCCAGCCTCCGTCATGAGTAGCTCTCCGCGATGAAGCGCCGGGTGAATATGACGACGAGCAACGAGCCGGCCACCATCAGTGTCCCTATCGCGTTGACGGACGGATCGATCGAGAGCCGCGCGCGTGACCAGATGACCAGCGGCAACGTGCTCTGGTTGCCGATTGTGAAGAAAGTGATCTGGAACTCGTCCCAGGAGAGGGCGAGCACGACGAACGCCGAAGCGACGATCGCGGGGGCGATGAGTGGCGCGGTCACCCGGCGGAATCGCTGCAGCGGGCCCGCTCCCATGTCGGTGGCGACTTCCTCGAGCATCGGGTCGAACCGGCGCAGCCGCGCGCTGAGCACGAGGTAGAAGTAGGGCAGCGTGTAGATGACGTGGCCGATCATCACCGTCAGCAGCGACAGGGTGAGGTGGATGTCACCGAAGAAGTTCAGCAGGGCGATGCCGATCACCAGGCCTGGCAGCGCGGCCGGGGCCAGGATCATCCCGGCCACGACGGCCGAGCCGCGGAAGCGGTAGCGATTCACCGCCACCGCGGCGAGGGTGCCGACGGTGGCGACGACCGCGCCGGTGACCGCGGCGACCCCGAGGCTGGCCAGGATGCCGTCAATCACGCCGCTGTTGGAGAAGACCTCCTGGTACCAGCGGAGCGCGAGGCCGGTGATGGGGAACCTCAGCTGGCCCGAGGCCGAGAAGGAGAAGAGGACGAGAACGGCGAGCGGCAGGAAGAGGAAGAGCAGCAACAGCCCGACGTACACGTGCAGCAGGCCAATGCCGCGGCGGCGAAGCCGCCGTCGCAGTCGTCTCAGCACTGTGCTCATACCCCTTTAAATCTCTCCAGCCTGGTGAGGACGAGATAGACGATCACGAAGACGGCAAGCATGAGGAACGACAACGCGCTGCCCAGCGGCTGGTCGCCGACGCTGAGAAACTGGTCAGAGATCGGCACCCCGATCATCTGGCCTGTCGTCCCGCCGACGAGTTGCGGGGTGATGTAGTCACCCGAGATGACGACGAAGCCATAAGCGAGGCTCGCGACAATCCCGGTCATGCTGAGCGGCACCAGTACCGATGTCACCGCGCGCAGCCCGCCTGCGCCGAGATCGCGGGCATTCTCCAGCAGAGCGCGATCCACGTTCTGCATCGCGCCGACCAGGATGAGAGTTGACACCGGGATGGAGAGGTAGGTGACGACGATGAGCACCGCGATCTTCGAGAAGAGCAGGACGCTGAGCGGCTGGCGGATAAGCCCGATGTCCTGGAGCGCCGTGTTGATCACGCCGTAGGTGCCGAGGATCGTGGCCCACGCGTAGATCTTCACGATGTATCCGGCGAACAGCGAGATCATGATCAGCAGCAGGACCGTGTGCTGGCCACGGCGCAGCCGGAACCGGATGAAGTACGCCAGCGGGAAGCTGAGAACCAGGGTGAGGACGGTTCCGATGCCGCCGATCTCGAGCGCGTTGACCGCGACCGTCCGGTAGAGCGGCGAGGTCAGCGCGGTTACGTATGACGAGAAGGTCAGGTGCCCCGATACCTGCCCGTACCCGAGCGAGGTCTCGAAACTCTTGACGAAGAGCAGCGCTAGCGGGACGACGAAGCCCAGCGAGATGGCCACTCCCAGCGGTAGCAGCAGGAGCAGCGCCCACCGCCGCCTGGCGGGCGCGGGAGCCTGCTGCCGCCGCGTCGCCGTCAGGACGCCTTGACCGATTCCCACGCGTTGGTCCAGTCGGTGAAGGAGGCATAGCCAGCCGGGGGGCTGAAGGGCAGCCCGAAGAGAGGTGCTTTCTTGAACAGCGACGTCACATCGTTGTACGGCACGTAGACGCGATTCGGGGCGGCGACCGCCGCGGCACCATTGACCGTGGTCACTCCGGCCTGCAGGTAGCCGGCCTCCTGCGCCTGCATCGGCGGGGTGAGGCACTCGTTGATGAATGCGTAGACCGACGCGGTGTCGTTCCCGCCCGCCGGGATGAAGTAGGTGTCGCAGTAGGACAGGCTCCCCTCCTCAGGGAGTGCGCTGCGGATTGTCGTGATTCCCTTCTGGGCGACGAGGACCTGCATCCCGGGGAAGCCAGAGATATTGGCGACGATCTCCCCGCTCGCGTAGAGATTGACGATGTCGCCGAACCCGGATGCGACCGTCCGGGCATTTTTCTTCATCTTCGTCAGGAACGCCACTATCTGGTTCAGCTGGCTTTGGGTGAATAGGCCCTGGGGGTTGGCGATGCCCAGCGACTGCGCGGACATGAGGATCATTCCGAGCATGTCATCGGCGACCGCGAACTTATTCTTCAGCTCAGGGAGGAGGAAGTCGCTGGTCTTCGTGATGGGCTTGATCTTCGCGGCGTTGTAGTTGATCGAGTCGTAGCCCCAGGTGAACGGGACGCCCCACTGGTGGCCGTCGAAATTCCAGTATTCCGACCAGATCTTCCCGCTCTTGAAGAACGGCATCGAGTTCGCGTAGTTCGGGATCTTCGTCATGTCAAGGGGCGTCAGAATGCCCAGCTTCTTGTAGAACGGCGCGTACTGCGCACTGTAAGAACTCAGGTTGTACAGGCCGCGCCCGGCCGGGGACGTCAGCTTGGCAGTCACCTCGGACTGGTCGCTGATGTAGGTCGACTTCAGATTGATGCCGTGCGAGGAACGCCACTTGTTCATCAGCGGGAACTTGAGGTCGTAGGCGACGTAGGAGATGAAATCGATCGTGCCGGCGATGCTTCCGCCGGACGACTGGGTCGCCGCCGCTGAGCCACCGCTCGCGCACGCTCCGAGCAGCGGCAAGGCCAGCGCGCCGCCGCCGATCGCGAGGCCCCCCCGGAGCAGGCGCCTGCGGGTCAGTGCCTTGTCGAGCAGTTCTAGATCATGCCGAATACTTTCCTCGCCGTGCATAGCAGTCCTTCCGCCTGTGGCACCCTCAGTGGCCGAAGCGCCGGAGGCGGACGCAACCGGAGCATCTCGGGCCGGGCAGTCCCGCGTCGGGGACCGCTACCGCGCGCTGCCTTCGCACCGCTGCGCAAGCGCGCCGAAACCGTTGAACTGGATGGTTCAGCGTTTATCTGGGCTTAAGATGACTTGGACAATACTTCAGTGCAAGTTCAGGCGCAAGGGCTGTCCTGAGACTCCGGAGGTCTGGGATCTAGCTGGGGAAACCGGCACCGCCGGGCACCTGCGGCACCGCGCCCGTCCTGGGCCGGTGGCGGCTCCAGGTCAGAACAGCGGTGGCGTCTGAACCCAGAGCATGGTCGCTGGTTCCGGGCCCGGGTTGACGAAGCTGTGCGGGTCCTTGGGATCGAACAGCAAGGCGTCGCCGCTGCCCAGTTCGTAAGTCTCGGCCGGCAGGCCCACCTCGAGCCGCCCGCTGAGCACGACGACGCATTCTTCGTCGGCGACATGCGAGTACGGTTCCGGCCCCGACCCCTCGCCCGGGCCGGCCACGCAGTAGATGATCTGCAGGCTGCGCGCCGTGGCCGGGGTCAGCAGGTAGTCCTCAAGAGCACCCATGGGATGCACCAGCCGGCGCCGCTCCCCCGCTCGCACGAGCATGCCCGACTGCGCTTCACCAACGAAGAACGATGCGACCGGCTCGCGGATCGCGTCGGCGATGCGCCGCAATGAGGCCACCGAGGGATTCGCCAGCCCCCGTTCGACCTGGGACAGGAAGCTCTCCGACACGCCAGCGGCGACGGCCGCGTCGCGCAGCGTCATCTTCTTCTTCCGGCGAACCTCGCGGATTCGCTGTCCAAGCTCGTGGGCCGGGTCCGGAGCGGCGGCGGCCGCCGGCGGGGCCGGCGTTTCCCCAGCTTCCGCGGTGGCCTCGCGGTTACGCCCGAGCGTCCTGCCCACGTACTCGGCCTTCTTTCACAGCCCTGGATCCACCGATCAGCCTGCTCCTCGGCACCGCACCCGCGTCAGCATGCACCCGGAGCGCGCAGCCGAAGGCGAAACGTAGCGTACCGTCCCACAGCGGTCTTCGCCCGGTCCACGCCATGGGGTGCGGGGATCGTCTTGTCCCGGTAGGCCGACTAAAGTATATTCCAAGTCGAGTTAAGCGCTATCAAAGTATTGATCCTGACCGCCGACCAGTCCTGCCTGCGCGGTCCTGCCTGCGCGGTCCTGCCTGCGCGACGGGCGAGCCCGGGCTGGGTGGCGCGCCCGCTGCTGACAGGAGAAGCCGTGCCCGCGACGACATCACCCGCGCGACGGGATCCGGAGTCCGGGTGAGCGCCGTCCTCGTCGCCGGCGGCGCGACCGGCATCGGCCGCGCCACGGTCGAGTTGCTTCGCGCTCAGGGCACGGACGTGTATCTCGCCGACATCGATGAGCAGGGAGCGGCGGCCGTGGTCGCGGCCGGAGCTCCAGGCCGGGGCCGCTCGGGCCGCCACGACCTCGCGACCCTGGACGGCCCGCGCCAGGCGGTCCGCGCGGCGATAGCCGCATTCGGCCGCCTCGATGCGCTCGTGGCATGCGCCGGCTTTCTGGTCGAGGCCGAGCTGGCCGACATCGGGATCGAGGACTGGGAGCGGACGATCGCGACCAATCTCCGTGCCCCGTTCCTCCTCGCCCAGGCCGCGGCCGGAGCATTGACGCGCTCGGAGCACGGGCGGATCGTGCTGACGGGATCGACCTCGGCGTTCCGCGGCGGGGTCGGGAGTGTCGCCTACGCGGCGTCGAAGGGCGGGCTGGTCGCGATGACCCGTTCCCTGGCCCTCGGGCTTGCACCGGCCCGGGTATGCGTCAACTGCGTAGCCCCCGGCTGGATCGACACTCCGTTCAATGACCCCTACTGGAAGCGAGTCGGGAATACCGATGAGGCTCGGGCTGCGCTGAACGCCCGGATCCCGCTCGGCAGCCAGGGCACGCCCCAGGAGGTAGCGGCCCTTATCGCCTTCCTCCTCTCCCCGCAGGCCGGCTATCTCACTGGCCAGACGCTCGTTGTGGACGGTGGCCTGCTGGCTTCGTGACGCCCGGCGGCATGCCGGGGAGCGCGTGCGGCCCCAAGCCCTGCTCGCGGGCCAGCTGCCTCAGCAGGCCCAGCAGCTGCGTCCGCTCGGCATCGCTCAGGCCGGCCCCGATCCGGGCCTCGTGTTCCGTTGTGGCCGCCCTGACCCGCTCCATCATTGCGGCGCCGGCCTCGGTCAGGTACAGCGCGTGCGAGCGGCGGTCGCCTGGATTGCGCCTGCGCTCGACCAGGCCGAGCCCTTCCAGTTCATCGACCAGGAATACCATGCGGGTCGCGTTCACCCCGACCAGCTCGGCGATGGCCTGCTGGGACTTGCCCTCGTTCCGGGCGAGGCGGTTCAGCATCCCGGCGTGGCGCTGCTCCAGGCCCAGCGGCGCCAGCCGCTCCCCGAACTGCCGCGCCGCATGGAAACCCAGCTGGACGAGCAGAAACGAGATGCTGTCGGCCGTGTTGAGTGAGGAAGGGCCGACGGCGTCGTCAGCAGGATCTCCCATGAGCTGAATACTATCAGCCCTCCTAATACTTGTTTGAAGATATCATCTCTGATAGAAAACTATATTAGAACGAAACCACTAGAACCAGCCAGAGTGAAGGAGCCCCGGTGAACGCGGCAACCACGGGAGTCCAGAACCACGGGAGTCCAGGTGGCGCGGTTCACCGGGCGACGGAGGTGACGACGGCATGTCCAGCACGTCAGTAGGGCAACGCTCCACCCTGAGCAGGTCCGCTGCCATCGACGACGGCATCCGCCGGGCCAGCCTGGGCACGTCGATCGGGCTGCTCATCCAGTACGGGCTGGGGATGTGGGTGAACCTCTACGTCAGCGTGCCCGCACGCGATCACGGCGGCGGCGTGCCGGCCGCGATCGGCAGGTCCCTGGCGAACGGCCCCGGCGCGCTGGCCGCGCACTCGGGGATCGGCCTGCTGATCACCCTCGGCTCTATCGTCCTGGTTGTCCGGGCGGTGCAGGCTCACAGCCGGGTCACCATCGTGACCTCGTCCATCAACCTGGTGGCCGTGGCGGGCGCGGCCGCGAGCGGGGCGGCGTTCGTGGACAGTGGCCGCGCCAGCGCGTCGCTGACCATGGCACTGCTCACCGGGGTGGCACTGCTCTGCCAGGTGGTGAACCTGTACGTGCTCGGCTCGCCGCGCCGCGGCGGCTGACGCGAGCCGGATCAGACCCGGTCCGGGCCGGCTGGAACAGGACCGATGCCCGGATCGGTCCTGTTCCAGCCATGGCCCCTAGGAAATGCCCTTAGGAGCCGATCACGCAGGGGACGTCGTAGGAGTCGTAGCTCTGGCATACCGCAGCCGGGTTCCGGAAGAGTCCGATCGACGGCAGCGCGACGCCCTGGAAATTGAACAGGGTGAGGTTGACGTTCGGCGAGCCCACGCCCGCACCGGGCTCCCACCCCACGCCGGGAATCCAGTCCGGCGACCAGTAGAACAGCCCGGTGCCGAGCCCTTCGGGCACCTGCGCCAGGATCGACAGCTCATCGCTGAGGAAGGAGAGCTGCCCGCTCGCGCTCGCCGGGTAGCCGGGCGAGATCTGGCTGGGCTGCCAGACGAAGTCACCCGTGCTGTCGCCGATCGCGCTGTTGCCGTTGGCCAGTGTCCACGCGTACTGGGTCTCGGCAATGATGATCTTCTTGTGGAACTGCGTGGCGAGCGCGTCGACGTTCGCCTTCATCTGGGAGATCGTGCCGTGGAAGAACGTGTAGTAGGACAGGCCGATCACGTCGAACTGCACGCCCCGTGACACCAGGTTCTGGTAGAAGGCCTGACTCCGCGCGTTGTCGCCGCCCTGGTCGTAGTGCATCATGATCAGCAAGTCGTGCCCGGGTGGATTCCCGGCCTTGGCGCCGGCCTCGCCCGCCTTGAGCAAGGTCGCCAGCGCGTCGTATCCCGTGCCGGTGCCCGGGTCGACCTGGCCGACCGGCCACAGGATCCCGTTACGTATCTCGTTGCCGATGGACACCATGTCGACCGGTGTTCCCTGCTTGGCGAAGGCCGAGATCACCTGCTGGGTGTAGGTCTGGACGGTCGCGGTGAGCTGGGACAGGTTCTGCCCGGCCCAGGCCGCGGGGATGTTCTGGTGCTGTGGATCGGCCCAGAAGTCGGAATACATGATGTCCAGGTAGATCTTCATGCCGGCTTCGTGCACGCTGCGGGCCAGGGCCAGGTCGCTGGCCAGGTTGCTATAGCCCGGCGGCGGATCCACCCAGAGGCGCATCCGCACATAGTTGGCCCCGTTGTTCCGCATGATGGTGACCGGGCTCGCCTGCTTGCCCCGGTCGGTGAACGTGGCCCCGGCGGCCAGTTCCTGGCGCGTGAAGGAGAGATCCCCGCCAAGGGCCATCCCGGCCGTGGCCGCGTCCCGGCCGAACATCCGGAACTCGCCCACGCAGACGGATGCGCCGGTGCCGCTGAACACGGTCAGCTGCGCGAACCGGGCCTGCGTGTCGCGCGGCAGCGGGATGTACATCGGCTTGCCCGGATCCAGCGCGACATTGCTGGCGGCCGACACGGGCTGCCAGTCGCCGGCCGTGCTCGCGACCTTGATTGTCGCGTCCGCGGAGGGGCTGGTCGCGTCCAGCGTGATGCCCAGGTCGCTGAGGGACCGGACCTGGCCGAGGTCGACCACGAGGCTGCCGGTCCATGAGTTCGGACACCAGGACGTGCCGGCGTTGCCGTCAATCGCGTTGGCCGCCGGACCGTTCGTTACGGACGAGGTGGCGCTGGCCTGCCCGGCCAGGGCCCAGTTGACGGTCAGCGCGGCGGCCGGGTGGTCCGTCCCGGATGCCGCCGGTGATCTGCTCAAGGACGGCGCGGAAGCGGCCAGCGGCAGCACCAGCACCACCGGGCCGGCGATCAGCGCGAGCCCCCGCACTAGTGGCCGGCGATGACCCTCCCGGGCCCGCGGCCAGGGCAGCCGCCTGGCGAGGAGGGCCAGGCGCCGTGGAATGCCTGGAGTGGCCATGGTGTGTCTCCATCCTGTACTCGGCTCTCTTCATCGGGAGAGAGCACGCGCGCCCGTCGTGCCAGCGGCGAGGGATCACGCGGAACGGAATGCGATCGGACGTGATCGCACACAGTCGGACTAGATCGCACACTAAGCCCGCTGGAGTCTTCCTGCAATGGATTGTTGTGGCTGATCGGCCGGGTCACGGTCCGGTGCGTTCAGCCAGGCCGGGGTGGGCCAGCGGCCGCCTGGCCGGCGCATGAGGCCGCGGGATAAGTTGGGGCCGATCCGGCAACGGCCGGAAGGCATCACCGGCAGCGGGAGGAAGGGCGTCATGGGCGGCGGGGTCGGGAACCTGGTCCAGTCCGGGCCGCTGCTCCTGGCTGTGCCTATAGCCGCCGCCGCAGGTGCGATCACCTTCTTGTCACCGTGCTGCCTGCCCCTGGTTCCTGGCTATCTTTCCTACGTCACGGGGATGTCAGGAACTGACGCCGAACGGCCTGTCTTGGCCGGGGCCGGCGGCTCGGCATCCGGTTCCCGGCGCGGCCGGACAGTCCTGGGCACGGCGCTGTTCGTGCTGGGCTTCTCGGTGGTCTTCACCATCGAGGGCGGCGCCTTCGGCGGGCTCGGCGTGGCCTTGCGCGGGCAGACCGGCGTGCTCACCGCGGTCCTCGGCGGGCTGACGATCGTGCTTGGGCTCCTGTTCGCCGGGGTCTTCGACAGGTTCCCGGTCACGGGCCGGATCATGCGGCCGTCCATGCGGCCCCGGGTCGGCCTGGCCGGGGCACCGTTGCTGGGCGTTTTGTTCGCCCTGAGCTGGACGCCGTGCATCGGCCCGACCCTTTCCGCCGTTCTCACCCTCGCGACCACCACTGGCTCGGCCGGGCGTGGCGGCGTACTCGGTTTCATCTACGGGCTCGGCCTCGGCATACCGTTCCTGATCGTGGCGATCGCGTTCCAGCGGGGAGCCCGGGCCTTCGAGTTCGCGCGCCGGCATGCCAGGCTCATCGCCCAGATCGGCGGCGGGATGCTGGTCATCGTCGGGGTGCTGGAGGTCACCGGGGTGTGGACGAACGCCATCCTCTGGATGCAGACCCACTGGATCGGCAGCTACCAATCACCGCTCTAGTGGTACGGCCGGGAGCGCGGCGGAAGGGGCGGCCTCCGCCGGGACGGCCTGGTCGAGGTGTCCGGCGGCCGGGCCGACGGCCTGGCCTCCAGCGCCTCCAGGGCGAGTCGCACGGCGGTCTCAAGCTGGGGGTCGGCCTCCCGGGCCCAGTCGTCCGGCGAGACGGCGACCTCCACGTCCGGGTCGACCCCGTGGTTCTCCACCGCCCACCCGTAGCCCTCCAGCCAGATGGCATAGCGCGGCACCGTGATCTGGGTGCCGTCGACCAGGGTGAACGGGTCACCGATGCCGACCACCCCACCCCAGGTGCGGGTACCCACGACCGGGCCCAGGCCGAGGATGCGAATCGCGGCCGTGACCATGTCCCCGTCCGATCCCGCGAACTCGTCGGCCAGCGCGACGACCGGCCCGCGTGGCGCGTCCTGGGGGTAGGTCGATGGCAGCAGCCCCCGCGGCATGTCCCATCCCATGATCTTGCGCGCCAGTTTCTCAACGACCAGTTCGGACACGTGCCCGCCCCGGTTGGCGCGGGCGTCCACGAGCAGTGCGTCATGCGCCATCTCCGCCCGCAGGTCACGGTGGAAATGCGCCCAGCCTTCGCCGAGCATGTCAGGCACGTGGAGATAGCCGGCCCGGCCGCCGCTGAGCTCACGGACCAGGCGGCGCCGCCCGGCCACCCAGTCCTGGTACCGCAGCCGCCGGTCGCTGGCGAGCGGTGTCACGGCGAACCGGCGCGGCGCGCCGCCGTCGCTGGCCATGGTGAGTTCCACCGGCTTGCCCGCCGCGCCGACCAGCAGCGGGCCGGGGCCGACGGCCGGATCCACCGGCCGCCCGTCTACGGCCAGCAGGACATCGCCGGGCTGGACAGCTACCCCCGGGGTGGCCAGCGGCGAGCGAGCGCGCGGGTCGGACGACTCGCCGGGCAGCACCCGCGCCACCCGCCAGGTGCCGTCCGGCCCGGGCGCCAGGTCGGCGCCGAGCAGCCCCACCCGCTCGGATCCCTCATCGCCCGGCGGCCTCGCCGACCGCACGTAAGCGTGCGAAGTCCCGAGTTCGCCGAAGATTTCCAGGAGCAGGTCGGCGAAGTCGCCAGACCCGCCGATCCTGGACAGGGCGGGACGGTAGGCATCGAGTACCCCCGGCCAGTCGACGTCGGCCATGTCCGCAACCCAGAAGTCGTGGCTCACGTACCGGCCCGCCTCGTCGTAGGCGTGCCGCCACTGGGCGACCGGATCGGCCATGAACCGCGCCCGGGACAGATCCACCGTGACCGTGTCCGCTGGGCTGTCGCCGTCTGCCTTGCGGTCCGACGGCACGACCCGCAGGCTGTCCCCGTCGCGGACGACCAGGCGCTGGCCGTCGCCGCTCACCTCGAACCAGTTCAGCCCGGAGATGAGTTCGGTGCTGGTGCGCTGGGCGAGATCGAAACGTTCCAGCGCCGGGCGCGGCCGCGAGGCGTCCGGATCGGCGGCGCCCTCGCCGAGCACTCCGGCGAGCGGCTCCTTCAGCCAGGCCAGGCCGCCGGAGACAGCGCGCAGCGAGGAGTAGCGTGACTCGGCCACCGGCACGCCGACGACGCGGCCGGGCAGCCCCTCGGGGTCCACCGTGACCGCCGACGGAGACCCCCCCTCCGGGCTCTCGTCGCCAGCGCCGGCATCCTTGCCGCCAGAATCCCTGCCGCCGGAATCCCTGACGGCGGAATCCCTGCCGCCGGCATCCTTCCGGCCGGCGTCCGGCCCGTCCGTGACCGGCCGACCCTCGGCCAGGGGGGCGAACGGGGACGGCGTGGCCGCGGCCAGCGGCACCAGGTACGGGCGCGAGCCGAACGGGAATGAGAGGTCGAAGAAGTGCGCATCGTAGATGGGATCGAAGCTCCGCGCCGACAGGAAGGCGAGGTAGCGGCCGTCGGCGGTGAACGCCGGCTCGGAGTCGGCGAAGCGCCCGTCGGTGACATCCACGATCACGCCGTCCGCCAGCCGGGCGAGGCGGATCCGGTTCAGCGGCCGGCGGTCCGGATGCGCCCAGGCGAGCCAGGCGGAGTCGGGAGCGTAGGCGAGCCCGGTCACCGGCCCGTCCTGTGACGCGGCCAGGAGGGTCACCTGCCCGGTCGCGATGTTGACGACGTGCAGCCGCCCGTCCCGGGCGGCGACCGCCACAGTGGCTCCGTCGGGCGCCGCGGCCATTTCGCTGACCAGCCCCAGCGCCCCTTCGGCCAGCCGGCGGGGCAGAGCCGGCGGCGCCGTCGCGGTGAGCTCGGGACCATGCGCGGGTGCGATCTCCAGCGCGTCCGAGCCCCCGGCATCGCTCACCCACACCACCTGGCCGGTGGTGCCCAGCACGCGGGGCAGCCGGGCGCGCGCATCGGGCGTCACGGCCAGTGCCCGGGCCGGGCCGTCGCGGTGGGTGAGCCAGTGCACCGTGCCGCGGACCTCCACCGCACTGGCCCGGCCCGTGGCATCGCAGGACAGATCGCCGAGATGATCCTCGGCCGACACCAGGCGCGGAACGCGAGCCGCGGCGGCCGAGCCGAGGGTGATGCCCACCCGCCGTGGCTCGCTTGAGGCATCGAGGTCATCGAGGATCCAGATCTCACCCGCGCACTGATACACCACGCGGTGGCCGTCAGTGCCGGCCTGGCGGGCGTAGAAGCCGTCGTGGTCGGTGTGCCGCGACAGGTCGGAGCCGTCTAGCTGGCACGAGTAGAGGTTGCCGGTGCCCTCGTGGTCGGAGAGGAAGGCCAGCCTGCCCCCGACCAGCATCGGGCTCGCGAACTGGCCGGGCAGGTCGGCCAAGATCCGGCGGAACGCGCCTGCGGCCCCGGCCGTCCAGAGGCGCCCCGAGGTGCCGCCCCGGTACCGCTTCCAGAATGCCGGGTCGCGCCCCCAGGTGCCGTTCAGCAAAACGCGGGCGTCGGGCTCCAGGGCGATATCTGAAACCGGGCCGACCGCGAGGCGGCGCGGCGCGCCCGCATCGGCCGGCACGGTGTGCGCCCAGGTGAACCGGTCGAAGGCCTGGCCGGAACAGGTGAGCGCGAGGATCTCGCCGGCCGGCGTCCAGCCGCACACCCGGGTGTCCGGGTCACCCCAGTAGGTGAGCCGGCGGCCGGCGTCACCGTCCACTCCCGCCAGGTACACCTCGGGCGGGCCGTCACGCCAGCTCGTCCAGGCTACGAGGGTGCCATCCCGGGCCAGCCGCGGATGACTCACCTGGGCCCGGTCGGCCGAAACACGCCAGGCCCGGCCGCCCGCGGCGGGGGCAAGCCAGACGTCATCCTCGGCCACGAAGGTGATCAAGTCGCCGTGGATGTGCGGAAATCGAAGGTACCCGGCTGAAGTCACCGGATCATCGTAAGACCGCACCGGTGCGGGCTCACGGGGGCTGGCGGGCCGTCAGGCCGTCAGCCGGCCTCGGCAGCCTCCGCGAACGCCTCGAATATCCGCAAGTCATCGCTCTCCTCCGGGCGCCATTGCACTCCGACACCGAACGGGTTGCCGCGGAACTCGGCTGCCTCGACCAACTGGTCGTCGGCCCACGCGATCGCCTCCAGCCCATCACCGAGCCGTCCCACCGCCTGATGGTGCGAACCTGGCACGCGGGCCTGCTCGCCGAGCAACTTGCCGAGCTTGCTGGCCGGATCCATGCGCACATCGTGAAGGCTCAGCCTGGCCCGGTCTGGGGCGTGCCCGTGATGGCCCACGGCGTCGGGGAGGTGCTGGACGAGGGTGCCGCCCCTGGCCACGTTGACCACGTGCAGGCCGCGGCAGATGGCCAGGAACGGGAGCCTCGCGTCGATGACCGCGCGGGCCAGGGCGAGCTCGAACCTGTCCCGCGTGGCATCCGGCTGATCAGTCCGCTCGTGCCGGGCCGCGCCGTAGAGTGCCGGATCGACGTCGGCGCCCCCCGTGAAGAGCACGCCATCCAGCCGGTCGATCAGCCGGGGTATCCCGCCCGGCGAGATGGGCGGGATCAGGACGGGCACTCCCCCGGTGCGCTCGACGGCACGGCAGTAGGTCTGAGGTGACAGCACCGCCTCACGTACCCAGTCGCCCCAGCGCGCCGCCGCCATGTGGCTGGTGATGCCGATGAGCGCGCGAGCCATGCGTCTCCCCTAGCGGCGGGCGTCCGGAAGGCGGGAACATCCAAGGAGAAGGGTTCCTCCTTGGATGTTCCCGCAAGTGAATCCATCGATCCTATGCCCTTGACACCCGGTTTCGGCGGAAAGCGCTTGTTGCCCGCTCGCCCGCCCCGGTGGTCGATGTGACAACGAGCACCCTTTAGGGGCTCGTTGTCACATCGACCCGTTCCAGGGTGTGCCGGGCCGCCACGGCGAGACGTCACCGCCACGTCCCGCCCGGCCGGCTGACGGTGCAGTCATTGGGGCGCCCTTAGACGGCAGGAAAGACGCCGCCCATCATGGCGGACGGCCGTCTGCCGGCCCAGATAACTGTGCTTAAGCCTTTGTTTGGGACAACCAATTCACTAAGTACTATAGTAGCTGCGCGATCATTATCTCGGCATAGCCAGTAGCCTTGATCCAGTCT
>DASWFT010000726.1:0-1528 GCA_036394075.1 Streptosporangiaceae bacterium | reverse complement strand
CGTCGGCTGATGACCTGCCCGGCCGCACACCGCCGCAGCCAAGGCCGAAGCGGGGCAAGGGCGATCGAGGCGCTGACCGGCGCGGAACCCTCGCCCGGGTTCGTGCACTCCATGATCGAACGGGCCGCCGCAGCCGTGGCGGAGGCGAACAAGGCGATCCGGTGCCTGATCATCCTGGCGCACGTGATCTGCGCGGATGAGACACCGGTCCGGGTCGGCCCCGGGCCGAAGACCCGCAAGCGCTACCTGCTGGTCGCCTGCACCAGCCTGCTTACCTATTACTTCCTCGGCGACCGGTCCATGGACACCTTCGAGGGCTTCGTCTTCCCCGATCTGTCCGGCGTCATCGTGCACGACCGGTACCAGAACTACGACAAGCTCCCGGGCGTCATCCACCAGCTGTGCTGCGCCCATTACCCCGATACCGCGGTTATGCCGATACGCAGGCGGCTGCCGCTGGTCACGGGGGTGACCGGGCTGGCGGTATCGGCATAATCACAGGGCTTCGAGGAAGGCCAGCAGCTGGTCGGGGGGCTTGTAGCGGCCTGGGATACTGGCGGGCGGGGTGGTCCGGTCGAGTGCTTGCTGCTTGAGTGCCATGTCGGCTTGCAGGTAAATCTGTGTTGTGGTGACCGATTCGTGGCCGAGCCATAGCGCGATGACGGTGATGTCGACTCCGGCGTGCAGCAGTGCCATGGCTGCCGAGTGCCGCAGGACGTGGGGTGTGACGTTTTTGCTGGTCAGGGCGGGGCAGGTTGTTACGGCTGCGGTGGCGTAGAGGGTGAGTCGCTGCTGCAGGGCATCCCGGCTCATCGGGCCGCCGCGGATGGTGGTGAACAGCGGGTCGTCGGGGCCGCCTGAGCGTTCGGTGAGCCAGGCCCGCAAGGTGGTGACCGTGCCGGGGGCCAGTGGCGTGATCCGGTCTTTGCGGCCCTTGCCGTGGCAGGCGACGTAGGCGCCGGTGCCGAGGTGGACGTCGCGGCAGGTTAGGGCGGTGAGCTCGGAGGCACGCAGGCCGGTCTGGACCGCGAGCAGGATCCAGGCGTGGTCGCGGCGGCCGGTGCGGGTGGCCCGGTCCGGGGCGGCGAGCAGGGCCTCGGCCTCAGCGCTGGTGAGGAACGTGACGATCGTCTGATCGGCCCGCTTGGGCGGGATCGCCAGGACCCGGGCGATGTCGGCGGCGTGCTCGGGGTGGCGCAGTGCCGCGAAGCCGAACAGGGAGTGGATCGCGGCCAGCCGGGCGTTACGGCTGCGGATGGTGTTGCCTCGCTCGCGTTCGAGGTGGTCGAGGAACGCGCTGATCACCGGCGCGTCCAGGTCAGCGATATCGAGGCGGCACGGTGAGGTTCGGGTGCGCTGGGCCGCGAAGCCGAGCAGCAGCCGCAGGGTGTCGCGGTTTCTCCGAACTAACGCATCCGTCCTAGCGGAGGATGCGCATCCGCAGGTCAAGGGCCATCTGACGGCGACGAGTCCGTTCCTGGCGGGGGGGTGACAAGCAGCAGCGAGGAGAAGGCAGATGGGTGGTATG
>DASWFT010000725.1:0-8764 GCA_036394075.1 Streptosporangiaceae bacterium | reverse complement strand
TTCTTGCGGTAGTCAGCGGCGCCGACGTAGTAGCGGACCATCCGGTAGCAGGCTGATATGACCTTCAGCGTGACCGGCCCAAGGAGCAGCATGCCGATGAAGAAGTGCAGCGTGAGCAGCTTATTTATCTGCAGGATGGTCACGATCTGGACGACAAACAGCAGAAGCAGGACGGCGCCCGTGGCCGCGGTGAGCCGCTCGTTTCCGTCCGCGCCACCGCCCGCGAGAGGTGCGCGCTTGCGAGGCCTGGTGACTAGGGCGACCTTCTCCTGCAAAGTCATCGCATTCGATCTCCTTGGTCGATCGCCTGCTCCGGGCGCGGCCCCGGCTAAGTTCAGTTCTGGATGAACCGTTCTATACGAACCATTCCCAAAGTACGATACTTCGTCACTGGTGTCAATGAGAGGCGGAGGCAGTCAGCCGAAGGTCCGCCATCCTGCCTGGGGAGGGGCAAGAGGCAGGGTCAGGCCGCCGATGATGGACGTGGAGGCATGGCTCAAGGCTCCTTGTCATCCTGATCGCCCGGGACCACGCTGGCGGCGTCCTACCGCTTGTGGCCTGCCAGCCTGGCGAGGGCGCGGGTACCCTGGCCAGGCATGATCGTGGTTCTGTCCGGCGTCTCGGGAAGTGGCAAGACGACGGTCGGCGAGTCGCTGGCCAGGCGGCTGGCCTGGCCTTTTACCGACGGCGACTCGTTGCATCCGGCGGCCAACATCGCCAAGATGCGGGCCGGCGTGCCGCTCACCGACGAGGACCGCTGGCCCTGGCTGGCGGCGGTCGCGGCGGTCATAGACGAGCGCATCGCCGCGGGCCAGTCCGCCGTGGTCGCCTGCTCCGCCCTCAAGCGCAGCTACCGGGACCTGCTGCTGGCGGGCCGCCCGGCGGTCCGCATGGTCTTCCTCGACGTCGACCGCGACCTGCTGGCCGCCCGGCTGGCCGCCCGGCACGGCCATTTCTTCCGCGCGGACCTGCTGGCCAGCCAGCTCGCCGACCTGGAAAACCCCCAGCCAGCAGAACGAATCCTGGTGCTGCCTGCCGTCGGCACCCCGGAGCAGATTGCCCAGCAGATCATAAGCCGGCTCCAGCTGGCGTCCGGCTAGCCGGACGTGTCCACCCGGTCGAGCACCACGACCGGAATAGCCCGGTCCGTCTTCTGCTGGTAGTCGTTATAGGCGGGCCAGACCCGCGTCATCAGCCGCCAGAGTGCGGGCTTCTCCTCGTTAGTGGCGGTGCGCGCGCGGGCAGCGAACCGCTCGCCCCACACCTGGACCTCGACTTCGGGGTCGGCCTGCAGGTTCAGGTACCAGGCGGGCGGGGCAGCGGAACCGCCTTTGGAGGCAACCACCAGGTAGCTGCCGTCGTGCTCCTGGTAGATGAGGGGGGTGGCGTGCTTGCGGCCGGTCCGCCTGCCGGTCGTGGTCAGGATCAGGACCGAGGTGCCCTGCCAGTCGTGACCCTCCTTGCCGCCGGTCTCGATGTAACGCTGTACATGCTCCTGCCCGAAAAGCATCGGGTACCTCCTGGCGCGTACGGTTGAGCCAGTCGTGGATCGGAGACGGGCTCCATGAAGCTAAAGCTAGACCTGCACGAGATCTACAACCGGGGCCAGGACATCGACCGGGCCCTGCTTGCGATCATCAACGAGGCCGTGGAGAAGAAGGCTCCGGTCGTGGAGATCATTTCCGGCAAGGGCTCGGGACAGCTCAAGAAGCACGTGCTCAGGTTCCTTGAACAGAAGGAAATCAAGGCGCTCTATCACCGGGTCGAGAAAGACTCAAAGAACTTCGGCCGGCTCTTCGTGCATTTCAGGTGGGGGAAATAGCCGGTCCCGCATCCTCGTCATGGCGGGCGGCGTCCCACGGACAATCCTGAGCAACCTGGGTGGCCGGCGGTGCCGTGGCGAGAAACGCTGATGCACCCGCGCATCCGCGAATCTGCGGTCAGGAGCATCCGCCGATTGCCATACACAGCCCACGGCACTCCCCCTTGCCACCGCCGTCCGGGCGAGGCGGCACGCCCGGCCACGGCTTATTACGCCCGCAAGTCACCGACTCCGGGCAGATCTCACAGTTGTCACTCCCCCTGGGAAGAGTGCGCTAAACGCCCTCATCCTCCCCGCATGCAGGCCAACGAGCATGCCTCACCCGTAAGCCACTGCACTAACTTGCTCCTTTGTCAGCATCGCATGGACGACGTATAGATGTCCAGTCAAAGCATGAATGGGAACGCAATTCAAATTACTAAATGGCTTAAGAATTACGTTTCCACCTGATTAGCCGCGATCTGCCCCCGGCTTCGCGTACGGGCATGATCCGGGCGCCACGGGCCAGCCAGCCGCCCCCCATGCCAGGATTGCCTCATGCATATCCTGATTCGGGCGGTTATCACCGCCGCCGCCCTCGCCGTCGCGACGGCCGTGGTCCCGGGCATCGTCCTGGGACCAGGGAGCACGGTCGCGAAGGTGGCGACCCTGGTGGTCGTCGCGGTCATCTTCGGCGTGATCAACGCAATCTTGAAACCCATCGTCAAGGCGATCGGCTGCCTGTTCTACGTCCTGACCCTCGGCCTGATCGGCCTGGTCGTCAACGCCCTGCTGCTCTGGCTGGCCAGCTGGGCCGCGGGCAGGCTGTCGCTGCCGTTCCACATCACCGGGTTCTGGCCCGCGTTTTGGGGGGCCATCATCGTCGGCGTGGTGGGCTGGCTGCTCGGCGTCCTGGTCAGGGAGGACCGGTTCTCGTGATCTGCGCCACGAGCTCGCTCTACTCGCTGCGGGTCAACTTCAACGGCGCCCGATACCCCGGCTGATCCGTTGCCCGGCTGGCAGTCAGCGCGGATGCAGGAGCAGTTTCCCTGTGGTGCGTCGTGCCGCCAGGTCGTCGTGTGCCCGGGCTGCCTCCGCCAGCGGGTACCGGCCGCCGATGCGTACCGTGAGCTGGCCGTTCTTGATCCAGGTGAACAGGTCATCGGCCCGCTGAAGCAGCTCGTCGCGGCTGGCGATGTAATGCACCAGCGTCGGCCGGGTGGCATACAACGACCCACCAGTGTTGAGCCGCTGCAGGTCGAATGGCGGCACGGGGCCGCTGGACGCCCCGTACAGGACCATGTACCCGCGCGGGCGCAGGGCCGCCAGGCTGGCGTCGAAGGTCGCCTGACCGACACCGTCGTAGACCACCGCCGCGCCAGACCCGCCGGTGACCTCCCGCACCACCTCGGTGAAGTCGTCGTAGCCGGTCACGTGGCCGGCGCCCGCCTCCTTGGCCAGCACTGCCTTGGCGGCGCTGGAGGTGGTCGCGATCACGATGCCACCGCGCATCACGACCATCTGGGTGAGCAGGAGGCCGACCCCGCCCGCCGCCGCGTGCACGACGACCGGATCGCCCGGTGCGACCGGGTAGGTGCTGTGGCACAGGTAGTGGGCGGTCAGACCTTGCAACATGGCGGCCGCCGCGACCTCCAGCTCCACCCCGGGAGGGACGGGAACGGCGCGATCGGCGGGGACGAGGACCTGCTCCGCGTAGCAGCCTGGCACGCCTGCCCAGGCGACCGGGTCACCCGGCGCGAAGCCGGACACGCCCGGTCCGACGGCCGTGACCGTTCCGGCCCCCTCAGCGCCTGGCACGTAGGGCAGGCTGCCGCGGTAAGGCGGCCGGGCCTCCCGCTGGTAGATATCCATGAAGTTGACCCCGGCCGCTGCCACCTCGACCAGCAGCTGGCCGGGGCCGGGGCTCGGGGCAGGCCAGTCGCTGGACTTGAGGACTTCCGGTCCACCGTGCTCTTCGACCACCACAGCGCGCATGAAGCCATCATTACGTACTTACTGGCTGGCGGAATTCGTTTGGAAGGAGGTTTCTGGGGGTCGCGTCGCTGGCGGTTACGTCCGGACGGCCGGAGCAGCCTCGCGCGGGGTGAGTACCCAGGCGAGCGCGGCGACGCACAGGGCGAGAAGCACCGGGATGCCGAGCGCGACGCGCAGCCCGACCAGGGTGGCCGCCGCACCGATCAGGACCGGCCCGCTGACCATCCCCAGGTAGCTCATGCCCACGACGCGGGCCAGGCCGTGGCCGGGCCGGGCCGGGTCAGCCGTCCCGCCGGCCAGGAAGACCTGCGGGGCGATGCACGCCAGGCCCGCCCCCAAGACCGCGAACCCGATGACGCTGCCCACCGGGTTGTCGCTGATGAGGCCGCCCGCCAGCCCGGCCGCGGCCACCAGCCCGCTGACCCGGATGAGCTGCGCTGGGCCGAACCGGGCCGCCAGCCGGTCGCCGAGCAGCCGCCCGGCCGTCATCGCGAGGGCGAACGCGGCGAACCCCGCCGCCGCGAACCCGGCGGAGGTGCCGAGATTGTCGCGCAGGTAGACAGCGCTCCAGTCGGCGGCGGCGCCCTCGACGAGCAGGCCGCACAGGCCGACCGTGCCGAGTAGGAGGATCAGCACGCGAGGCCGGAGCGGCCGGCCGCTCCGGCGCTGCCGCGGCGCCTGGTCACCGAGAGCAGCCCGCTGCTGGATCGCGGCCGGGTCTGCCGCCGCGGCCGGGTCTGCCGTCTGGCGCGGGTCATCCGCCCGCTGTGCGGCACGCTCGGTGATCAGCCACCGGCCGCTGGCCGCGGCCACGGCAGCGGACGGCAGCCCAACGATGAGGAAGGTTGGCAGGGGGCCGATCCCGGCCCCGGCGAACAGGCCACCGAGCACCGCTCCCACGAGCGCGCCGATGCTGTAACCGGCGTGCAGGGACGTCATGACCGGGCGACCGCGGGCCCGCTCGACAAGGACCCCGTTCGCGTTCATCCCCACATCCAGCGCGCCCGCCGAGGCGCCGAACACGAACAACGCCGCCATCAGCGGAGCGAGGCCGCCTGCCAGCGCCGGGGGGATCAGGGACAGCGGCATGCAGATGCCTGCCACCCGGGTCACCCTGGCACTGCCGAACCTGTCCACCAGCCGGCCCACCACCAGGGTGACAAGGAGCAGCCCGGCCGGGATGGCGAACAGCGCGATGCCGAGCACGCCGTCGCTGAGCCGCAATCGCGCCTTGATCGCCGGGATGCGCGTGATCCAGACCGCGAGGACGACGCCGAACAAGCAGAAGTACGCGGTTACGGCGGCCCGGGCCGCCCGTAGCCCCGCAGCCGGGACGGCCGGTCGGCCGTCGGCCTGCGCCCCGTGCGCGGTCGGTGCGGCACTGTCAGCGGCGGGAGATCCGATTCACCGACATTACCGGACGAGCCGGGCTCCTCAGTTGCTGTAGACCCGGGTGGGGGTGACCAGGACGGCGACCCGCTGCTGCTCGGCCATGACCTGGTCGTAGACGGCCCAGTTATCGTGACTACCCCCGGCCGCCTGGAAGATTTCGCGCAGCAGCAGCCGGAGCCGTTCTTGATCTACGCCCGGGTACGGGTCGCCCGGCCCGGACAGCTCGGCACGGCCCTCGACGCTCACCCATTCGCCGCCGGCCCGGAAGTTGACCGTGACCTGCGGGCGGGCCCGCAGGTTCGCGATCTTGGCCCGGCCGTAGGTGACAAATCCCACCACCTGCTCGCCGGTTACCGGATGCGCCAGGACTCCGGCACTGACGACCGACGACTGGATCGTCGCGTCGGCCCGCACGGTCGAGACCACGGCCAGGAACCGCTCACGCCGGCCGATCGCGATCGCATCATCCAGGGTCGCCATCTTTCACCTTCCGCATCCCCCGCTCGTCCACATCGCGGCTCGTGGGCACTTCACGGCTCAAGGGTGGCATGCAACGGGTTTCGCCGCGGGAAATCCGGTGCTGCTGGCACCGGGGCATGATGCGCGGGGTGGTGCGCCGGGAGGATGACGGGACTGGCCGCTGCGTTTCGTTCTGAATCTGAATGTGAATCATGAAGGCCGCGCCGCGCGGACGCGGACCGGCTCACCGCCAGCACGCCCCCGCAGACCAGCAGGGCCCCGGCCAGCTGAAAGAGGCTGGGTCGCTCGCCCAGCACGGCGGCGGCCAGCAGCAGCGCCGCGGCCGGCTGAAGGAGGAGCAGCAGCGACGACAGCGCCGCGGGCAGCCTGGGCAGCGACGACGTGATCAGCAGCCACCCGATTGTCTGGCTGGTCAGCGACAACAGCAGCAGCCACCCGAAGGACGGCCACGGCATTTCCAGCCGCAGGCCGCCGAAGATCAGGCCGAGCAGCAGCGAGCCGAGCGCGGCGCCAGCGGTGGCCTCCGCGAGCGGGCCTGCGGCATGCGGCGTGCCGGCCGATGTCTGGCGCAGGATGAGCAGGAAACCGGCGTAGGCGACCGAGGTGCCTATCCCATACCCGATTCCGGCGAGCGGGTGGATGCCGCGCGAGGTGCCCCCGATCATGCCGGATACCAGCACGACGCCCGCCATGACGACGGGAAGCGCCATCAGGAACCGGCGTCCCGGGCGCTCCCCGAACGCAGCCCAGGCCGCGAAGGCGACGAACAGCACCTGGAGGTTCCCGAGCACCGTGGCGATCCCGGCCCCGACCTCGGTGATGGCGTGATTCCACAGCACCAGATCGATAGCGAGGAACAGGCCCGCCAGGACCGCCCCGAGCCGGGCGGCCAGCGGCCGTGTCCCGTGCCGCCGCGCTTCAAGCACGGCCAGCGTGATGAGCACGGGCAGTGCGAGGAAGCACCGGAAGAACGCGGTGGTGGCGGTACCCGTGCCCGCCAGCTTGACCAGGACGGCCGAGGCGGAGATGCAGGCCGCGCCGAGGCCGGCCAGCAAGATGGGCTGACGGTCAGCGATCGTCTGGCCTGGGTCGTTGCTGGTAATGACCGTTTCAGCGTACGATCCTGACATGCCGTCCACTGTACGAGAGCGGCCGGACAGGAGTCAAAGTGGTTTTGATGCTGACCACCTTGAAGCGCTGACGGCCTGCGTCGAGCTGATCAACACCGGTAGGTCCAGCGCCGGGGACAGCCTGCGTGGCGTGGCCGAGGTGCAGGCGATAGGTGATCGCTACGCCTTCCACGGGTGTCCGGCCGTACCGCGGGACGTGGCGCGGCTGCGCGCGCATCGAGCCCGGCTGGACGCCATCGCCGCGGCCTGCGACGCGGGCGACGACACTGCCGCGATTGAGATGCTGAATGCCCTGCTCACGAAGACCGGAGCCGTCCCGCAGGTGGTCGCGCATGACGGCCGCAGCCCGCATATTCACGTCTCACGGCCCGCCGCGCCGCTGGCCGACCGGATCGCCGCCCACCTCGCCTTCGGCCTCGCGGAACTCGTGGTGACAGGCGAAAGCGACCGGCTACGCAGCTGCGCGTCGCCTACCTGCCGGGAAGTATTCGTGGACCTGTCCCGTAACCGTTCGCGCCGCTACTGCGACAGCCGGACCTGCGGCAACCGCCTGCACGTCGCCGCGTATCGCGCCCGCCGGGCTGCGGCTGGCTAGCGCCGGCCGCCAATCTGTTCGTACCACACGACCGGTTCGGGCAGGCTGGGAGCATGGCAGAGACTCTGACCCTGATGGCAGTACACGCGCACCCCGACGACGAGGCGTCGAGCACCGGCGGCGTCCTGGCCAGGTACGCCGACGAAGGTGTCCGGACGATCGTTGTGACCTGTACAAACGGGGAGTTCGGAGACGCGGCCGATGGCGTCAAGCCAGGACTGGACGGCCATGACGAGGCTGCGGTGGCCCAGACCAGGCTGGCCGAACTGCGGGAATCGGCCAAGATTCTCGGTGTCGCCGAACTCGAACTGCTCGGCTACCACGATTCCGGCATGCCCGACTGGGACTACAAGAACCGGCCTGACGCGTTCTGCAATGTTCCTCAGGCAGAGGTAGCGGCGCGGATCGGCGCCCTGATCGAACGTTACCGGCCGCAGGTCGTGATCACCTACGACGACAAGGGCGCCTACCAGCACCCTGACCACGTGCATGCCAGCCAGGCGGCGGTCGCGGCCGTGGCTGCCTCCGCCATCCCGGCGAAGCTCTACCTGACCGCCATGCGGCGCAGCGACTGGCAGAAGGTCTGGGAGGCCATCCGCGACCTCGGCGGCGACGTCCCCGATTTCAGCAGCGTGAGCCCTGAGGTCCAGCGCCAGATGGACGACGCCGAGCAGCGCATCACGACCACGATCGACATCAGCCCGGTGCTGGAACGCAAACGCGACGCGCTGTTCGCGCATGCCAGCCAGATCCGCGAGTCCTGGTTCAGCAAGATCCCGCCGGAGGTCGCGGCGCAGGCCTTCGGCCGCGAAAGCTTCATCAGGGCCAGCGACACGACTGGGGCACCGGTACCCGAGGATGACCTTTTCGCGGGACTCCGGTAGACGCTGGCAGACCACGGCCGTCAGCCGGGCGGGCTACCGCCGTCAGCCGGGCGCCGCTCCGGCGACGGGCGGCAGGCCGCCGTCAACTGAGCCCGGCCGCCGTGATCCGCCTGGCCCGTAGATTCCGGTTCTTGATGAGGTTGCCGCACGAAGCCATGTCGCACCAGGTGCCCCGGCGGCTGTGGGACCGGTCATAGAAGGCCCACTCGCACTCGTCGTTCCCGCAAATTTTCAGCCGGCGCCACGTGTCGTCCTTCTGGGCGTCGCGGATGATGAGCAGGAGGCCGAGCAGCCCGTCCACGAGCCGGCCGGATCCGGGATCCAGCCGGATATGGCCAGTTGGGTCGATGGTCAGCCGTAGCTGGGATGCGCGTGTCACCGCCAGGAGCGGACGCAGATCGGCGGCGGCGGGCGTGGCGCCCCCGCCATTGTGGGCGAGAAGCGCGCGGATGCCCTCCCGCGCTGCACGGGCGGCGCGCAGGTCCTC
>DASWFT010000724.1:0-5985 GCA_036394075.1 Streptosporangiaceae bacterium | reverse complement strand
AGTAGATGGCCGGCTCGTACTGGGTGGTCCGGCTGAGGAACGCGGCGCCCAGGGCGAGCATCATGACCAGCGTGAGAGCGGTCGTGACGTCATGACGGCCCCGGCGGCCGAGCGAGCCGATCCCGAGCGCGCCCAGGAGCGAGAACACGGCCAGGCCGGCCAGGGTGCTGATCCCGAGCAGGCTGGCGCCGGCCGCGCCGGCGAACGCGCCCTGGGGGATGGCATGCGCGGGGAACGCCGAGCCGCGCAGCACCACAAAGAACCCGACGACCCCGGCGACCGGGGCCACGATCGTCGCCACGATCCAGGTGTTCATCATGAAACCCGCGAACATGCTCTGTTCCCCCGCTCGCCTCCGGGGCGCCTGAAGGCGCCGCCTTCCCTCGTCGCTCGTCGCTCGTCCCTCGCTTCTCGCTCCTCAGTCCAGGCGGCGCCGCGCCCCTCCGGCTCGCTCAGGTTCTGCTCCTCAGTCCAGGCGGCACCGCGCCCCTCCGGCTCGCTCGCCGTGTCCCGTCGCCCGGCCGCAGCCTGTGCCGCGGGCAGCCCGGAGAGCAGGTAGGTGGTGAAGACCACGGCGACGATGAAGAAGCTCACCGGCAGGCCCTGATGACCCGACCCCCAGTAGTAGCTGTCGTAGGCCAGGAGGACACCGAGCCAGGTAGCGCCCACGCCGATCAGGCACGCTACGGCCAGCGCCCAGCCCACCCTCCTGGTCAGGCGCAGCGCCGCGGCGGCGGGGCCGATCAGCAGGGCGGTCGACAGGATGGCGCCGACGGCCAGCGATGACAGCCCCACCGAGACGGCCAGGGCCAGCATGTACAGCAGGCCGACCAGGCGGACGGGGACCCCGCGCGCCGCGGCTATGTCGGTGCTCACCGTGCTCAGCAGCAACGGGCGCCAGCCGGCCGCGATGCTGGCGAGGGATATCGCACTGAAGATCGCCACGAACGGGATGGTGCCGCTGGGAATGGTGAAGATCGAGCCGAACAGGATCTGCTGGGTGGCGCCGGTCGTGGCCCCTGAGGTGGTGTCCAGGTAGAGGAACAGGGCGGACAGGCCGATGGCGGCGCCGAGCACGATGCCGGTCGCCAGGTCCCTTCCCCGCACCCGCCGGACCCCGATCATGTCCATGACGCCGCCGCCGACAATCCCCAGGCCCACGAACCCGAGCAGCGGGTTCAGCCCGATCAGCAGCGCCCCTGAGCCTCCGGCCGCGGAAACGTCACCGAGCGCGTGCCCGCCGAAGGACTGGCCGCGCATGACGGTGAACACGCCGACCACGGCGGAAACGACGGCGACCACGCCGCCGATCAGGGCCGCCACATGGACTGGCGCGTTGGAGAAGAAACCGGGCTCGAACACCCATGTGTAGAGCTTGTGCATGGGCGTCACCCGGCCTCAACCGCATGGTCGGCCGTGAGGTCCGCCCCCTCCCCCGGGGCCGGACCGGCCACGACCAGGACGCGCCCGTGCACGTGCAAGACGTCGACATGGTGGCCGTACAGGCTGCTGAGCACCTCGGCCCGGACGACCTCCTCAGTGGGACCGCTCGCCGCCCGTCCGGCGGCCAGGTAGACGACGCGGTCCATCACCGGGAGCAGCGGGTTCATCTCGTGGGCCGACAGCAGCACGGCGATCTGCTGCTCGCCGGCGATGCGGGCGAGCAGGCTGATGATCTCCTGGCCGCTGCGGATGTCGAGGTTGGCCAGCGGCTCGTCCAGCAGAAGCAGCTTCGGGCGGCTGATGAGGGCGTGCGCGATCAGCACCCGCTGCTGCTCGCCACCGGAGAGGTTCCCGACCCGGGCATCGGCGAAGCGGTCGGCATCGACCGCGTGCAGCATCTCGCGGACCGCCTGGCTGCGCTCCTTCGAGCGCAGCCGGATCCCGAAACGATGCCCGTCCAGGCCAAGCGCTACCAGGTCCCTGGCCCTCAGCGGCATATCCGGATCGAGGAGGACTTTCTGCGGAACGTAACCAATGGACTGATCCCGGTGCGAACGGGGCTGGCCCTGGATGGTGACCTTGCCTTCGGTGGGCCGCTGCAGGCCGAGGATCACCCGCAGCAGCGTCGTCTTGCCCGCCCCGTTCGGGCCGATCAGGCCGGTGAACTGGCCTGCGCTGACGGTGAAGCTGACCTGATCGAGGATCTGCCGCCCGGACAGCGACACGCTGACCCCGCTGACGTCGAGGATCTCCGGCGCGACAGCACCGTCGCTGGCCTGGTTCATCACAGCTTCTGGGTCGACACTTTGCTGGCCACCGCCTTCTGGAGGGCCTCGACCTGGGCGAGCATCCACGACTGGTAGTTGTAGCCCGGCGTGGGCATCGTCTCGTAGACGCCGACCACCGGCACCCCGGCCTTCAGGGCGGCCTGCCGTATCGACGTGGTGAGCGCGCTGATGACTTGCTGGTTGTAGGCGAACGCCTTGACCTTGTGCTGGGTGAAGAAGCTGTTCTCGAGGGCGATGTCCTGCGGTGAGGGCTCGACGCCGTTCATGATGTCGGCCTGAAACGTGAACGGGGTGAGGTTCTTGGCTCCCATGGCCGACAGGAGGTAGTCGGCGACCGGCTCGGTGGTGGCGACCTTGGTGTTCGGGTACTTCGCCTTGAACTGGGCGATGGCATCCAGCCAGGGGGTCAGTGAGCGGTCGAACGCATTCAGGTTGGCCTGGAAGTAGGCAGCGTGGGCGGGCTGGATGGCCGACAGGTCAGCGGCCATGGCCTTGGCCACCTTCGGCATCGTGGCCGGGTCGTACCACAGGTGCGGGTTAGGGGTGCTGTCCGGCAGGCCCAGCAGGTGCTGGACGACGATCACCTTGCGCTGCGGGTTCGGCGACGCCGACTCCATCCTGCTTATCCAGGTGTCATAACCCACCCCGTTCTGCACGATCAACTGAGCGGCGCTGACCTTCTGGGCCACGGTCGGGCTCGCCTCGAACGTGTGCGGGTCAGTGTTGGGGTTGTCCAGGATCGCGGACACCTGAACGTACCGGCCGCCGATCTGTCCCAGGACGTTGGCATACTCGTTCTCCGCGCCGATGACGCTGATCACCGCGGTGTTATTCGAAGTGTTCGCGGACGTGGCGCTGTTCCCGCAGCCTGCCACCGTCACCGCCAGTGCGGCCGCGGCGCCGATCGCGGCAATACCCCATCTCATCGTGGGCACCTGCGGGCTATGGGCGGCCCTGCCTCGCTGACCATACGCGAAACATAGTCTCAGACTGGGTCTCATTGCAAATTAACCGGGGATCTGCACGCTGGGAGAGCCTATGCCAGCGCGGCATTTGCATAAACGAATAGGCATGTGTTTATATGGCTGCGTGTCGGAGGGGACGAAGGCCTACGAGGCCGCCGGGGAGCTGCTCAAGGTGCTGTCCGCCCCAGCCCGGCTGGCGATCGTGGTCGAACTGGCTGAGCAGCCCCGGTTCGTTCACGAGCTGGTGGATCGGCTCGAGATGAGCCAGCCCCTGGTCTCCCAACACCTCCGGGTGCTGCGGGGAGCCAGGCTGGTTGGCGTCGAGCGCCGCGGCCGGGAAGCCGTGTACTCCCTGGCCGACCAGCATGTCGGCCATATCGTCGCCGACGCCGTCCAGCACAGCAAGGAGGAACAATGATCGCCACAGAGCACGAAGTCCATGCCGCGCACCCGCACGAGCACGGCCCTGAGTGCGGGCACGCCAGCGTGCAGCGTGCGGGCCACACCGACTACGTCCACGACGGGCACGCCCACACTGTGCACGATGGCCACTACGACGAGCACCCCCTGCCGCCGCACCTGGCCCACGAGCGCCACGCCCACGCTCATGGCGCCGGCTGCGGGCACGAGGCGGTCCCCCATGGCGACCACGTCGATTACGTCCACGAAGGCCACCGCCACGCCGCCCACGACGGTCACTACGACGAGCACTAGGCCCGGGATCGGGCGGAGCAGCGCCGCGCTGCCTGCCTGGAGGAGCGTTATGCCAGCTCAACGGATGGCCAGCGACCTGCACAGCGTGGTCGAGGGCCGCCTGCGCGGGATCGATCAGCGCTACACGACCGGACGCCGGGCCATTATCGAACTGCTCGTCAGCGCCGGCCACCCGGTGAGCATCGGCGACATCGCCGAGAGCCTTCCTGACCTGCCGCGTAGTTCCGCCTACCGGCACCTGGTCGACCTGGAGGCGGCCGGGATCGTCCGGCGGGTGACCGCCAACGATGAGTTCACCCGCTTCGAGCTCGCCGAGGACCTCACCGAGCACCACCACCACCTGCTGTGCGTGAGCTGCGGCAAGGTCATCGACGTCACGCTGCCGGCCGGCTTCGAGGAGGATGTGGCCAAAGCCATCGGCCAGCTCGCCGACGCCCAGGGCTTCCAGCCGCATGGCCACCGTCTTGACGTCCTCGGCCTCTGCGCCGACTGCCACTAAGGCGGTTCGCGTTCACAGTCCGCGCTGATCGAGGAGCTTGATCAGGTTAGGGCTCAGCCCGTCCAGGACGGCGCGGATGGCCAGATCCCACCGGCGATCCATGGATGCCTTGGATGTGCCGAGCCAGCCGGCGGTCTCCTGCGCCGCCAGTCCCTGGGCGAGCGCTATGAGCACGTGGGCGATGTCGGTCTCGTCGCCGCCCAGGATGGCCGCGTCGGTGCAGCGCCGGACGTGCCCCACGACGAACTCCCGGACGGCGCCGCCGGCCCGGAGCTCTTCGGGCCCGGGGTCGAAATCGGCAAAGGGCCGCGAGAACATCACCTCGGCCAGCACCGGGTTCCCGCGGACGAACTCCCGGAAGGCCTCGATGACACCAACCAGGTCGGCTCGTGGATCGGCTGACTCCTCAAGCCGGCCGAAGTGACGCCGCAGCAGCCGGAAGCCCTCGAAGAACACCTCGCGGACGAGCCCGGCCTTATCGCCGAACAACTCGTAGACGGCCGGGGTCGACGTGCTGGCCTGCTGCGCGACCTCCCGGGTCGTGAACCCGGTGACACCGCGGGCGGCCAGCATGGCGACCGCGACGTGCAGGACGTGATCTCGCAGCTCCGGCGTCCGCTGCTTCGCTCTCGGCACGGCTGAATCCTAGGAGGAACCGTCACTGCCGGCCGGGCTGCGGCGTGGCCCCGGCTGACGCCCGGATGGCGGCGTCATCGGTTTCGATGGCCGCCCGGAGCGCCTTCAGCGCGTGGTCCCTGGCCCGCAGCTTGCTCGCCGCGTGGGCGTCCCGGCCGAGCTTGGCCAGTTCGCTGGCGGTGCCGGTGGCGACGTCCGGCAGTTCAGCGGCTTGCACGACCTTGTCCAGGAGGCCGGCGCCGACGGCGTCGCTGGGCGAGAAGACCTCGGCCAGGACGACCACCCTGGTCAGGTGCGTCGGCGCGAGCCGTTGCCGGCAGATCTCCACCGCGGCCCACGGCATCGTGATCCCGAGAGCCACCTCGTTCGCAGTGATCTTGTAAGGGCCGGCGGCACCAACCCGGTAATCGCCCGACAGCAGCAGGAACATACCCATCGCCACCGCGTGGCCCGTGCACCCGATGACCACCGGCGCCGGGAAGGACAAGATCCGTTCCGCCAGCTCGAAGCCCGCCCGGACCATGGCGAACGCCGCGGAGCCGCCGGATGAGAGCACGGGCAGATCGAAACCAGCGGAGAACACTCCCGGCCGGCCCGTGAGCACGACGACCGCCCGATCTGCTGCCGCCCGGTCCAGCGCAACGTTGAGCTCGCTGAGCATCTGCGGCGACAGGACATTCACCCTGCCGTCATCCATCGTGATCGTGGCGATGGAGTTGTCGAGCTCATACGAAACAAGTGTGCCCACGGCGGGACCACCTTCCGACAACCCTCAAAGAGGCTTACCGTAGCCACGTTACGGGACATCGTCATGATTCAGGAAGGCCAGTCGTTCAGCAAAGTTTTTTTTCCTGAACGACTGGCTTCGCAGCACCGCACCGAGACGTGTGCGGGCTACTTCTCCTGGAGCACCGACAAGATGTTGCCGGCCGGGTCGGAG
>DASWFT010000723.1:0-10454 GCA_036394075.1 Streptosporangiaceae bacterium | reverse complement strand
CGCAGCGCACGCTGGTTTGATACCTCCTCCTGCAAGGCGATACCGGAGGGCCAGCCAACCTCCATCACTCGTACAGCACCGCGGTCAGCGGACCCGCCAACCACCACCAGGCCCCCTCCCACGTTCGTGTTCACAAGACAGAGTCAAGCTAAAGAAGCCGGGTGACCCGGCCTCTAAAGAACAAGGCCGTGTAATTGAGGCGTCGTCTCTGGCCGCAAGGGATGGCGGATGATCGGGTAGATCGTCAGACAGCAATCGTCAGACAGCAAACAAGCGAAGCCCGGTAGGAACGATGTGTCCGCCAAGACCGCCGATGCCTTCAACCCGCAGATCGATACCGGCCTGCGTACGATACGGAATCGATCAGGTTTTCTATCTTAGATTGGCGTGTCGCGCTCGATAATGCGATAGCATGTTCGAAGACTTTCACTCCGGCGGCGGCGGGAGGTGACCAGGTGCCAGCAGACCCCCAGGAGGATCAGGATCAGGCCCTAGCCTGGGAGATGGCCGCGTTCCCCGCCGAGGACGAACCCGACTGGGACGCGCTGGAATACCTGGAATACTTCGGCGACGCCGAGCCCGATGAGAAGCCATGGCCGGAGGACCTGCCCGCCCCCGTGCCCGGCACCCCGGCTGCTGCCACCCCCCCGGAGGGGGACGCTCGCCGCCTCGCAGATGGCCGCGTCGGCGGCAAGGCCCACCGCCGCGCTGTCAGTAACGACCAGGCCGACAGTAACGACGGCGACCACGCCAACACCAGCGGCACTGCTGCTGCCACCCCCGCCGCCGACCACGCCGATGGCGGTGACACCGCGGCCGGCCTTGTGGCGACGGGAGCGGGGTTCGTGCAGGGGGGCGTGGCGGACGTCATGCCCCCGGGCCCGGTGCTTGCGGGACTCGCTGACCGGGCATCGCAGGGCGGCCTGGGCAGGCTGGACGATGATGAGCTGATCGGGGTGCTGAGCGCGTGGCAGCGGCTGGGTGCCTGGGCGGCCGCCGGACTGCTCTCGGCTACGTCGGAACTGGCGGCCCGGCGGGAAGCTGAGGGGCGGGCGACCGGGGACGGGCGGATGTTGGAGCATGTCGTCGATGAGGTCGCCCTCGCGTTGACGTTGACTGGGTACAGTGCCGGGCGCGTTCTCGGCTTGGCCCTAGCCCTGGACAGACTGCCGCTGACCCGGGCCGCCCTGGCTGCGGGACGGATCGACGAACGCCGCGCCGCCCTGATCGCTGATGAGCTGAGCGGCCTGGACGACGAGCACGCCGCCGCCGTGGAAGCGTCGGTCATCGGGGATGCGCCAGGCCTGACCACTGGGGAGCTGCGGCCGGTATTGCGACGCGCGGTGATCGCTGTGGACCCGGCGGCGGCGAGACGGCGGAAGGAACAGGCGCTGAAGGACGCGCGGGTGGAGGTGTACAACGAACCCTCCGGGACCGCCTCCCTGGCCGGGCGGGATCTGCGCCCGGCGGAGGTGCTGGCCGCGGACAAGAACCTGACCGCCCTGGCGATGGACATGAAGAACGCGGGAACACCCGGCACCATGGACCAGCTCCGCGCTCTTGCCTATCTGCACCTCCTGTCCGGCCAGCCCGCCGAGACCCTGTTCACCACCGGCCAAGACAGCCTCGGGTCCCCTGGCACGGGCACCACCGGCGCCCCGGGAACTCCCGGCGCCGCCGGCCCTTCGGACGCCGGCCCTCCGGGCACGAGCACCACCGGTGCCCCTGGGACTCCGGGCACCGGCACAGCTGGTGATGGCACGGCAGGACCGGGGACCGCTGGCATAACTGCGCCCGGCCGAGGACCGCGTTCCCTGCGTGGGTCAGTGAACCTCACGATGCCGCTGGAGACGTGGCTGGGCTGGTCTCAGTCCCCCGGCCAGATCCCCGGATTCGGGACGATCGACTCCGACGACTCCCGCGCTCTCGCCGCCCGGCTCGCCGCCTATCCCGGCAATCAGTGGTGTATCACGTTGACCGACCGCGCCGGGTATGCCGTGGCCCACGGCTGCTCCACCACCGGCCCCGGGCCCTACCCGAAGCCTGATCCCGGTCCAGCACCTCGCGCCGGCCCGAGTCCCGGCCCTGGCCCTGGCCCTGGCCCTGGCCCTGGCCCTGGCCCTGGCCCTGGCCCTGGCCCTGGCCCAGCACCATAGCCTGAACCTCCGAGTCGTGGAGAAGACCTCGGCCCGGATCAGCGCACACCGCCGTTACGGCGTCTCAGCGTTCGGGCAGGGTGGGATGCGGGTCCGCCGGGACGATGCCGATCATGCTGCTGGTGATGGCCCATCGTTCGTGATCTCGCCACGCGCCGTCGATGAACAACAGGTCGGGCGAGTAGCCCTCGTTGCGGAAGCCGAGTTGCTGGACCAGCCTCACGGAGGCATGGTTGCCGGGCTGGATCTGGGCTTCCAGCCGGTGGAGTCGCAACTGCTCAAAGGCATAGCGCAGCACGAGGCCGAGGCCTTCGGACATGTAGCCCTGGCCCGCCGTGGGGGCGAAGGCTGCATAGGCGAGAGAGCCGCACTGGAAGCGTCCGCGGATGATGCTGTTTATGTTGACCACGCCGGCGATGGCTCCGGTGTCACGCACGCAGATCAGCAGTGACGCGTCGGTGGGCTGCTCGTATCGCGTCAGGTAAGCCTGAAACTCCTGCGGAGTGGCCGGCAGGGACATCCACGGGTGGTGCAGGTCGATGCTGGCGGCGGCCAGTTCAAGGAATTCGCTCTGATCACGGCGGCCCAGCGGGCGCAGGGTTACTCGGCGGGAACCGTCCCTCCGATCGGCTCGGGACGCCTCGCTCGCCGCCTCTGCCTGGGTTCCGTCGTCCTGGATCACAAATGGAACGGTATCGAGCGCCCGTCGATCATCGCTCCGAACCGATCGGCTTCACCGGCCGACGCGGGAGATCATGTGACCGTGCACAGTTCACAGGTCCGGATCAGGCCCGCCAGCCGGGTCGACCCCAGCACGGTAGGTGACCTGGCCGGCGAGCTGGCACAGTCGTTCGCGTTTTCCCGGACAAAGTTCGATCTGAGCTACCCGGCCTTGCTCGCTGCAGAGCATGCCTGCCTGCTCCTTGCAGCCGAGGGGGGTCATGGCCTGGGTTACCTTCTCGGCTTCCGGCACCTCACCTTCTACGCAAACGGGCCTGTGGCCTGGGTCGAGGAGATCCTGGTCCGCCGAGAACATCGCGGCGCGGCGTCGGCCGCGCCCTGATGAGCGCGTTCGAGTAGTGGGCGGCCGGGCAGGGCTGCGTGCTAGTCGCGCTCGCGACCCGGAGGGCGGCACCGTTCTACCTTGCGCTTGGATACGAGGAGTCGGCCGCCTACCTGCGCAAGGTGCTGGGAGAAAGGCAGCACAGTAAGTCTTGACCAGTCCGCGGCCCACCGCATCCTGGCGTTCGGCGTTACTCCGCTTCGTCAGGGATGCTGGCTGCTGACCGACACCACCTCGCCCGTCAGGTACGAGGCGTAGTCGCTGGCGAGGAAGACCATGACGTTGGCTACCTCCCACGGGTGGGCCGCACGGCCGAACGCCTCCCGGCTCGCTAGTTCGGTCAGCAGTTCCTCGCTGGTCACCTTGGCCAGGAACGGATGGGTGGCCAGGCTCGGTGCGACCGCGTTGACCCGGATGCCGTGGCCGGCCACATCCAGGGCCGCGCACCGAGTAAACGCCATGACCCCTGCCTTGGCGGCCGCATAGTGCGCCTGGCCCGGTTGCGCGCGCCAGCCAAGCACCGACGCATTGTTGACGACGGCTCCGCCATGGCCTTGGGCGACCATCTGGCGCAGCGCGGCCCGTGTGGCGCGGAACGTGCCTGTGAGCGTGACATCCAGCACCCGCATCCACTGCTCGTCGGTCATCTCCAGCACCGAACTAGTGCCGCCGAGCCCCGCGTTGTTGACGAGGACGTCGATGCGCCCGAACTGGCGGACCGTCCCGGCTATCAGCGCCTCAACCTCTCCCTCGTCGGTGACGTCGCAGACCAGAGACCACACGCGCTCCCCATGCGCTTCGGCCAGCTCGCCCCTGGTCGCGGTGAGCCGGCGCGCGTGGCTATCGCTGATGACCACGAAGGCGCCCTCCTCCAGGCACCGCCGCGCGGCCGCCGAGCCGATGCCGGTACCAGCGGCTGCGGTGATCACCACCACCTTGCCCGCCAGCAGGTCACGCCCGGCCCGGGGGACCGCAGCGGAGCCCGGCGGAACCGCAGCGGACCCCGGCAGAACCGCAGCACGCCCGGCCGGGGGGACCGCAGCAGAATCTGGCGGAACCGCAGCGGAGCCTGGCGGAACGGCGGCGGAGTCTGGCGGGATCACGGCCTGGCCTGGCGGGGCAGGCCGAGCGCCCGCTCGGCGATGATGTTGCGCTGGATCTCGTCGGACCCGCCGTAGATCGTGTCGGCCCGGCTGAACAGGAACAGCCGCTGCCAGTCGTCGAGGTCATAGGGCGTCCCCCGGGCCTCCATCGAGGATGCCCCCAGCACTTCCATGGCCAGCTCGCCGAGTCCCTGGTGCCAGCGTGACCAGAGCAGCTTCATCACCGATGCCTCGGCGCCCGTTCCGTCGGCGGCCGGGTCGGCCATCGTGGCCAGGGCGTGCGCGTGCATGACCTCGAGGCCAATCCACGCCCTGGCGAGCTTGTCGCGGAGCACGGGATCGGTTCCCGCCGCGCTGCGCCGGGCCAGGTCCACCAGGCCGTCGAGCTCGCGCCGGAACCCGACCTGCTGGCCGAGCGTGGCCACGCCCCGCTCGAAGGCGAGCGTGGCCCGGGCGATCCGCCAGCCGTCGCCGACCTCGCCGACGACAAGGTCGCGTTCGGTACGGGCGCCGTCGAAGAACACTTCGTTGAACTCGGAGGTGCCGGTCAGCTGGCGGATCGGGCGGACCGTCACCGCCGGCTGGCGCATGGGAACCAGCAGGTAGGACAGGCCCGCGCCGCGCCGCGACCCGGCCTGCGTGCGAGCCAGGACGAAGCACCAGTCGGCCACGTGGGCCAGTGACGTCCATACCTTCTGCCCGGTCACCACCCACTGCCCGCCGTCGAGGGTGGCCGAGGTGGCCACGGCCGCCAGGTCCGATCCGGCGTCCGGTTCTGAGTAGCCCTGGCACCAGAGCTCCCGCACGGCCGCGATCGCGGGCAGGAACCGCCGTTGCTGCTCCGGCGTGCCGAACGCGATCAGAGTGGGCCCGAGCAGTTCCTCACCCATATAGCCGACCCGCGCCGGCGCGCCGCTTCGGGCGTACTCCTCGTGGAAGATGACCTGCTGCGCCAGCGTGGCGCCACGGCCGCCAAACTCGGCTGGCCAGCCCAGGCAGGTCCAGCCGGCCGCCGCGAGATGCCCGTTCCAGGCCAGCCGCTCGGCGTGCGCCTCATGCTCGCGGCCAGGTCCGCCCGCTCCCCGCAGTTCGGCGAAGCGGCCCGTGAGGTTCTCCGCCAGCCACTGCCGCACACGACCACGGAACTCGTCGTCCTGCGGGCTCAGCTGCACCCGTGCCTCCCTGCGGCTGACCCGCGGGCCCGCCGGGGGGAGGGCGGGCCCGCGGGCGCCTGCCTGGCCAGCGACTGCCGCCGCGCGTAGGCTCAGCCTACCAAGCACTTGCTTTGTCGGAGGAGTTCGGTGGAGCTCACCATCCCGGCGGCCGTGGCGAGCGCGGCGAGGGACTTCGGCGACGCCACCGCCCTGGCCGAGCCCGGCGGCCCGCGACTGAGTTACCGCGAACTGCATGAGCAGGTCACGGGGGTGGCCAGCGCGTTCATCGCCGGAGGTGTGGCACCGGGTGACCGGGTGGCGATCTGGTCCCCGAACACCCATCACTGGGTGCTCGCCGCACTCGGCGCGCTCTATGCCGGCGCGACGCTGGTCCCGGTCAACACCCGGTTCACCGGCCCCGAGGCGCTCGACGTGGTCAGCCGCAGCGGTGCACGCGCCCTGATCGTCGCCGGCCGGTTCCTCGGCGCCGACCGGCTCGCCGCGCTGCGCGCCGCGGCCGAGGAAGAAAAAACCACCATCCGACAGAACGCAAAGCCCGCCAGTCAATGCCTCGATCAGCTCAGCTTGATTGTGCTGGTCCCCGTCGAGGCCGATCCGGAGGCTGGCCCGGTCGCCGGGTGCATCGACGGGGCCATCGACTGGGCCGAGTTCCAGGAGCGGGCGACGGAGGTTCCGGCCGCGCTGGCCGACGCGCGCGCCGCGATGGTGCAGCCTGAGCACGTCAGCGACATCCTGTTCACGTCCGGTACCACCGGGCGGAGCAAGGGCGCGATGAGCGCGCAACGCCAGTCGCTGGCGGTCGCCCGGGCCTGGGCCGAGTGCGCCCGCCTGACCAGCGCCGACCGCTATCTTGTGGTGAACCCGTTCTTCCACAGCTTCGGCTTCAAGGCGGGCATCCTAGCCTGTCTGGTCAGCGGCGCCACCCTGGTGCCGCAACTGGTGTTCGACGCCGGGCAGACTATGCGGCTGATCGAGTCCGAGCAGATCACCGTGCTGCCTGGTGCGCCCACGATCTACCAGGCCATCCTCGATCGCCCGGACCGCGCCTCGTGCGACCTGTCCAGCCTGCGGCTCGCGGTCACCGGCGCGGCGACCGTGCCGGTCGCCCTGGTCGAGCGGATGCGCCGCGAGCTGAGCTTCGACACGGTGCTCACCGCCTACGGGCTGACCGAGGCCGTTGTGGCGACGATGTGCCGCCCGGGTGACGATCCGCAGACCGTCGCCCACACGTCGGGCCGGGCAGCGGCCGGCTTCGAGGTACGCATCGCCCGCCCGGACGACGGGCGCGAACCCAGCCAAGCCGCCGACCTCGCGCCCGCCGACATGGCGCCTCCCGACCCCGCGCCTCCCGCGCCCACGCCCGCCGAGCCCGCGCCCGCCGACCCCGAGCCCACGGCCGCCGACACCACGCCCGCCGACACCGCACCAGGCGAGCCCGCGCCCGCCGACACCACGCCCGCCGACACCGCACCGGGCGAGCCAGGCGAGATCCTGCTGCGCGGGCCGAACCTGATGCTCGGCTATCTCGACGACCCCGCGGCCACCCAGGCCTGCATTGACGCCGACGGCTGGATGCACACCGGCGATGTCGGGCGCCTGGACTCCCGGGGGTACCTGACCATCACCGACCGGCTCAAGGACATGTACATCTGCGGCGGCTTCAACGTCTACCCGGCCGAGGTCGAGCAGGTGCTCGCCCGGCTCGACGGGGTCGCCGAGTCAGCCGTCATCGGGGTCCCCGACCCCAGGCTCGGCGAGGTCGGCAAGGCCTACCTGGTCACCCACCCTGACTATGCCCTGGACGTGGCCGATGTGCTGGCCTTCTGCCGGGGGCGGCTGGCCAATTACAAGGTGCCCCATCAGCTGGAGTTCCGGGCCAGCCTGCCGCGCAACCCGTCCGGCAAGGTGCTCAAGCGACTGCTCCGGGAGGAGTCTGGATGACCAGCGACACCACGGCGGGCGAGCCGGGCGCACCCGAGCGGCCCGCGCCGGACAGGCCCGCAGCCGAGCCAGGGACCGCGCCGCCCAGGCCCGACGAGCCCGTGCTTGACGAGCCCGTCCGCTACGAGCAGCGCGGGTCCGTCGCACTGGTCACCCTGAACCGGCCGCGGTACCGCAACGCACAGAACTCCGCCATGACCTATGCCCTGGACGCGGCCTTCGCCCGCGCCGTCAACACCGAACAGGTCGCGGTGATCGTGCTGGCCGGCGCCGGTGACCACTTCTGCGCGGGCCATGACATCGGCACTCCCGGCCGGGACGTCGATCAATCCTTCGACCGCCAGGCGGTGCTGTGGTGGGACCACGTGGGCAAGGCGGGCGCCGATGCCCGGTACGCCCGCGAGATGGAGGTCTACCTCGGCATGTGCCGGCGCTGGCGGGAGATCCCCAAGCCTGCCATCGCGATGGTTCAGGGCGCCTGCATCGCCGGCGGTCTCATGCTCGCCTGGGTGTGCGATCTGATCGTCGCCGCGCAGGACGCCTTTTTCGCCGACCCGGTGGTGCGGATGGGGATACCGGGCGTGGAGTACTTCGCCCATCCGTGGATGTTGGGACCCCGTTTTGCCAAGGAGGCGTTGTTCACCGGCGACCGCTTCGACGCTCAGCGCGCCTACCAGCTGGGCATGGTGAACCGGGTCGTGCCGCGCGCCGAGTTGGCCGATGTGACATTCGCGCTGGCGGATCGTATTGCCGCTATGCCGCCGTTTGGCCTGGCTCTGGCCAAGCGGGCAGTGAACCAGTGCGAGGACCTGATGGGAATGCGGCCGGGGATGGACTCGGTCTTCGGGCTGCATCATGTAGCGCACGCGCACAACGCCGAGGTGTCGGCCGACTCGCTGGCCGGGATGGACGCCCGCGCGATGAAGAAGGCCGGCGAGTGAACATCGACATCGCCGCGTTCCGGGCCGAGGTGCGGGACTGGCTGGCCGCGCACGTGCCGGCCGAGCCGCTGCCGTCGGTGGACACCGCCGAGGGCTTCGCCCGGCACCGCGAGTGGGAGCGCGAGCTCGCGGCGGCACGGCTGGCGGTGGTGTCCTGGCCCGCCGAGTACGGCGGGCGCGGCGCGTCGCTGCTGGAGTGGCTGGTCTTCGAGGAGGAGTACCACACCGCCGGCGCGCCGGTCCGGGTCGGCCAGAACGGGCTGTTTCTGCTCGCCCCCACCCTGTTCGCGCACGGCACGGCCGAGCAGCGGGACCGGCTGCTGCCCCGGATGGCCACGGCGGACGACGTCTGGGCGCAGGCCTGGTCGGAGCCCGAGGCGGGCAGCGACCTGGCCGCGATCCGGGCCAGCGCCGTCCGCGCGGACGGGGGCTGGCTGCTGTCGGGGGCGAAGACGTGGAGCTCGCGCGCGGCTCTCGCCGACCGGGCGTTCGGCCTCTTTCGCAGCGATCCCGCCGCGGAGCGGCACCGCGGCCTGACCTACCTGCTGTTCGACCTGCACGCCGAGGGCGTGACCGTGCGCCCCATCCGCCAACTTGGCGGCGAGGCCGGGTTCGCTGAGATCTTCCTCGACGACGTGTTCGTGCCCGACGCCGACGTCGTCGGTGCGCCCGGCGACGGCTGGCGAATCGCGATGAGCACCGCCAGCCACGAGCGAGGGCTGTCCCTGCGCAGCCCGGGGAGGTTCAGCGCAGCGGCCGCGCGCCTCGTCGAGCTGTGGCAGCGGGCCGGCGATCCGGCCGACACCGCGCTGCGGGACCGGGTGGTCGACGCGTGGATCGGCGCGCGGGCCTACCTGCTGCACACCTTCGCGACCGCCGCCCGGCTCGGCGCGGGCGGCGCGCTAGGCGCGGAGTCCAGCCTGGGCAAGGTCTTCTGGTCCGAGCTTGACGTCGCCCTGCACGAGACGGCGATGGACCTGCTCGGGCCGCACGCCGAGTTGCGCGGGCAGTCGGCCCCGGACGGGCGCTGGCTGGGAGACTACCTGTTCTGCCTGGCCGGCCCGATCTACGCCGGCACGAACGAGATACAGCGCACGCTGATCGCCGAGCGGCTCCTCGGACTGCCCAAATGAGGCGGCCCAGATGAGGCGGCCCAGATGAGGCTGCCCAATGATGCTGCCCAGATAAGGCTCGCCCAGATGAGGCTCGCCCGCTCGGCCGAGCAGGAGCAGTTCGCGGCTGCGCTGCACGAGATGCTCACCGACGCCGACGTGCCCGGCGCCGACAGTGAGCCTGGCGGCGACGGCGCGCTCCGGGCCGCGCGGCGATGGGCCGCAGGTGACCATGGGCCGGGTCTCGCGCTGTGGCGCACGCTCGCCGGGCTGGGCGTCACCGCGCTCGCGGTGCCGGAGCATTGCGGCGGGTTCGGCGCGACCCCCTCGGACGTCGTGGTCGCCTGCGAGGAACTCGGGCATCATGCGGTGCCGGGGCCGGTGGCCGAGTCTGTCGCCGCTGTCCCGCAACTGCTCGCTGCGCTGTCCGATGAGCCCCCCCGCGATGAGCACCCGTGCGCAGGGTGGCTCCGTGGCCTGGCCGCCGGAGAGCTGATCGCCACGCTGGCCATGCCGCCGCGGCTGCCGTACGCGGTGGACGCCGACGCCGCTGGCCTGGTCCTGCTGGTCGAGGCCGACGCCGTGTACCTGGGCGGCGTGCCGGGCGCCCGGCACCAGTCGGTGGACGGGACCCGGTGGCTGTTCGAGGTCTGCGGCGGGCAGATGCTGGCGCGCGGCCCGGCCGTGGCGGCCGCGGCCGCGCACGCGCTCGATTTCGGCGCCCTGGCCAGCGCGGCGCAGCTACTCGGCGCAGGCCGCGCCATGCTGGAGGCCAGCGTGCGGCACGCCCGGCAGCGCGTGCAGTTCGGCCGGCCGATCGGGGCGTTCCAGGCCGTCAAGCATCACCTGGCCGACGTGGCGATCCGGCTCGAGTTCGCCCGGCCGCTGCTCGACGCCGCGGCCATCGCGCTCGCGGACGGCTCGCCGACGGCGAGCAGGGACGTCTCGGCCGCGAAGGTCGCC
>DASWFT010000722.1:0-2054 GCA_036394075.1 Streptosporangiaceae bacterium | reverse complement strand
CTGTCAGCAGCTCTGCATACCGCGCCGCGAAGTCATCAGCCACGCACTGAACGTGTCACCTTCATCGCTTACCGTCAGGCGAACTGCCCCGAAGGGGCCATTCCTTCCGGGCGAAGTCCCGGACGGAACGTAGGAGCTTGCATTTCTCCGATCGACAAAATGTTGTCTATGCGGCGGCAAGTGTGACGGGCGTGATCCCGAGGTCGTGGAAGAGCGCCTGCATGCCGATGCGGAGGGTCTCGTAGTCCCGGTCGATGTGGGTCCAGGTGGCGGGTTTGCGGCCTCTGCGGGGGCTGCGGATGCCGGCGAGGATTGGGACGATGACCTGGTCGCGCAGGGTAAGCATGGCCGCGATAGTGCGGGCAGCGTGGGGAGGGACCTGGTAGCGGCGTGTGCGGCCGGGCTTGATGACGAGGCGCTTCCCGCGAAGCTTCCGCAGGTCGTAAGCGGCCTGGCGGATGGTGTAGCCGTCGTGGCCGGTCATCGCCCGGACCCTGGCTGCGTGTTCGGCGACGGTGAAGCCGTGGGGTGCGGCGGCCAGGGCCAGCGCTGCCGAGAGGGCGGCGCGGATCCGGGGCTTGTTCAGGTCGACGCCGCCGACCCGGGCAGTGCCGACCCGGGAGGGCAGCGGCAGCTCATCGAGGGCCCGGTCGTTGAGGAAACTGATATCGACGCAGTCGACGGTCGTGCAGAACCGCTCCGCCATGCCGGCCAGGCGGGTGATGATCTCGGGGAAGTTCTCCAGACTGCGGCGGCAGCGCAGTTCTTTGGTGTTGTGCACGGTGGCCTCGAAGCGCAGGACGTGCTCGCCTTTGGTGTATGCCTTCAGCTGGAGGAGCCCGAAGCGGATCCTGAACCAGGTCAGGCCGTACTGAGGTTTCTCGATCACGGCTTCCTGCGCGGGCGGCCCGGCCGCCCGGTTGCTGTGCGGCCGGTTCTTCAGGCCGAACAGGGTCCGCAGCGTCGGGATGTCCAGCCGGGACCGGGTCCGGTCGAGTATCCGGTCAAACAGGTCTTCCATCTGGCCGCCGGAGCGGAACAGCAGGTTGCGGCTGTATTCGGCCTGGTAGATGGAGTAGCTGTAGCGGAACCCGCTGCGGGCCTGGTCGGCGATGTCCAGGCCGAAGCACAGGCACGCCGAATAGATCCACCGGTCGCAGACCTGGCCCAGGCGCCCTATAGCCGCAGGCTGCGACAAGGTATCTGCGACCTGGGCCAGGCCCTGCGGATCCGCGATGCCAGTAAAGCAGTTGCCCTCCTTGGCAAACCCGACCCCGGCGGCCCCGGCAGCGGCCGCGACGTACTCGTGGCCGTTGAGGATGACCTGCGCGGGAAACGGCGGGTGGCCGGACATCTTGATCGTCACATGGCCCCAGGCCGGGTCCATGATGTGGAACGAGTAGTGGTTCACATACGTCGTCTTCTTCGCGATGTTGCCGATCACGCCAGTGGACTCCGACCGGCGGACCTCCCACACCGACGCCGGTGCCTTCGCGGCCAGCACCAGGAACACCCCCGTGCCCACCTCGTGCGTAGCCAGGTACTCCTCGGCGATCAGGTGCTTGCGCTCCCCGGCCTTGCAGTAGATCACCGGGACACCGTTCGCGTTCGCCCACGCCTTCAGCCGGCGCGCGAACCGGCCAGCGAACCGCATCAGGTGCGTGTTGTCCAGGTCATCATCGGAGTCGCCGTGCAGCCGCCGCCACCAGCACCGGAACCCGCCCGGGTTATGCCCCAGGGAGAAGTAGGCGTTCAGCACGATCCGGTCCACGCAGTCATAGCTGCCGGTCAGCAGGTCCCCGTACCGCTCGGAGAAGTCATCAGCCACGCACCGAACGTGCCAGGCTCATCGCGGCCCGTCAGCCGAACTGCCCGAAGGGCCACTCCTTCCGGGCGAAGTCCCGGACGGAGCGTAGCCCGTCTTGATAACGCACACCCCTCGCCCTGGCGGGTTCGATGATGACCTGTTCTAGCCGCTCCCGGCCCATCGGGGACAGGCCGAACCACCGGTCCCGCAGGCGTGCCCCAGCGTCTGGATGCTCCAGCAGCTGGGT
>DASWFT010000721.1:0-3430 GCA_036394075.1 Streptosporangiaceae bacterium | reverse complement strand
CTGTCAGCAGCTCTGCATACCGCGCCGCGAAGTCATCAGCCACGCACTGAACGTGTCACCTTCATCGCTTACCGTCAGGCGAACTGCCCCGAAGGGGCCATTCCTTCCGGGCGAAGTCCCGGACGGAACGTAGGAGCTTGCGGTTCTCCGATCGACAAAATGTTGTCTATGCGGCGGCAGCGCTGACATTGATGCCGAGGTCGTGAAAGAGGGCCTGCATGCCGGTGCGGAGGGTCTCGTAGTCGCGGTCGATGCGGGTCCAGTGTGCGGGCTTGCGTCCCATCCGCGGGCTGCGGACTCCGGCGAGGATGGGGGCGATGACCTGGTCGCGCAGGGCGAGCAGGGCGGCGATGGTGCGGGCTGCTTCGAGGGGAGTGTGATAGCGGCGAGACCGGCCGGGTTTGATGGCCAGGTTCTTGCCGCGGAGCTTCCGCAGGTCGTAAGCGGCCTGGCGGGTGGTGTAGCCGGCCTGTCCGCTCATCGCCTGGATCTTGCCGGTGAACTCGGCGACGGTGAACCCGTCCGGTGCGGCGGTCAGGGCGAGCGCCGCTGACAGGGCGGCGCGGATCCGGGGCTTGTTCAGGTCGATGCCGCCGACCCGGGTGGTCCCGAGCTGGGCGGGCAGGGGCAGCTCATCGAGGGTGCCGTCGGCGATGAAGCTGATGTCGGCGCAGTCCAGGGCGGTGGCGAAACGCTCGGCCATGCCGGCCAGCCGGGTGATGATCTCGGGGAAGTGCCCCAGGCTGCGGCCGCAGCGCAGTTCCCTGGTGTTGTGCACGGTGGCCTCCAGCCGCAGGACGTGCTCGCCTTTGAGGTAGGCCTTGGCCTGCAGGAGCCCGAAGCGGACCTTGAACCAGGTCAGGCCGTACTGAGGTTTCTCGATCACGATTTCCTGCGCGGGCGGCCCGCTGGCACGGTTACGGTGCGGCCGGGTCTTGAGGCCGAAGACGGTCCGCAGCGAGGGGATGTCCAGCCGGGACCGGGTCCGGTCCAGCACCCTGTTGAACAGGTCCTCCATCTGCCCGCCGGAGCGAAACAGCAGGTTGCGGCTGTACTCGGCCTGGTAGACCGAGTAGCCGTAACAGAAGCCGCTGCGGGCCTGCTCGCTGGAGTCCAGGCCGAAGCACAGGCATGCCGAGTAGATCCACCGGTCGCAGACCTGGCCCAGGCGCCCTATAGCCGCATTCTGCGACAAGGTATCTGCGACCCGGGCCAGGCGCCGCGGATCCGCGATGCCAGTAAAGCAGTTGCCCTCCTTGGTGAACCCGATCCCGGCGGCCTGCGCCTGCCGGGCGACGTACTCGTGGCCGTTGAGGATGACCTGCGCGCCGAACGGCGGATGCCCGGACATCTTGATCACCAGGTGGCCCCAGTCCGGGTCCATGATGTGAAAGCTGTAGTGGTTGACAAACGTCCGCTTTTTGGCCAGGTTGCGGAGCACGCCGGCGTCCGAGCGGCTGACCTCCCACACCGTCGCCGGCGCCTTCGCGGCCAGGATCATGAACAGTCCCGGCCCCACCGCATGCGTGTCCAGGTACTCCTCCGCGATCAGGTGCTTGCGCTCCCCGGCCTTGCAGTAGATGAGAGGGACGTCGTTCGCGCTTGCCCATGCCTTCACCCGGCGGGCGAACCGGCCCGCGAACCGCATCAGATGGGTGTTGTCCAGCTGCTCGTCCGAGCCGTCGTGCAGGCGCCGCCACCAGGTCCGGAACCCGCCCGGGTGATGCCCCAGCGAGAAGGCGTTCAGCACGATCCGGTCCACGCAGTCATAGGAGCCAGTCAGCAGATCGCCGTACCGCTCACTGAAGTCATCGGACATGCGCCGACCGTAGGCGCCGCCCGCGTGTCACGTCAGCCGGACTGCCCCGCAGGGGCCACTCCTTCCGGGCGGAGTCCCGGACGGAGCGTAGGTCTTCTTGGTGGCCCGGTTGCTTGATGTTGTGACAAGTTTCAGGCGGCGGCTCCGAGGCGGGCGTTGGTGACGTAATCGCGAAGGACGCGCTCGACAGTGGCGAGTGCGCGGCGAAGTTCGATAGGTGCGGGGGGCTGGTCTGCGTCGAGGAGCGGCCGGAGTAGCCGTGCGTGGAGTTTGGTGTAGAAGACGGCGATGCGGATGCCCTCGGGCGTGAGGGTGTAGCTGTTGGTGCCCGGCGTGCGCTCGATCAGCCCGTGGAGGCGGAGGCGGCGCAGGTCGTAGCTCATCTGCGACGAGCTGTAGTTGCTGCCGAGGAGTCCGGCGACGTGCCCGCGAAGGCTTTTGCCGGTGACGCCGGTGACGGCGTGGACAACGAGGCAGAGGGCGCCGGCCAGGGCCATGGCGCGTTGGTCCCCGAAGCGCAGCGCTCCGGTTCGTTGGCCCTCCCGTATGTAGGGCTGGTGGATGCGCTCGAAGAGCGCAGAGCCGATGGCACAGCCCTGGCCGGCACGTTCGATCATAAGCAGGCGGTCGTTGACCTGGCGGGCTTTGCCGATGAGCTCGGGCAGGTGCTCAAGCCGGGCGAGGACCCCGATGTCAGCGGGTTTGTTAATGACGGTCTCGATGCGGAGCGCCCTCCCTTCCTTCAGGTACTGTTTCACCCGGCTGTGCTTGAAGGAGAAGTCGATCTTCACGTCGGTGCCCGGTGAGAACACCCGGGTGCGGAACGGGCCTTTGGTGCGGCGAGGCCCGCGGGTCCGCACCTGGGCGGCGAACACCGCGGCGATCTGCTCGGGCCGTCCGGCACCGACGTTGTCAGAGACGAGCGACTCGAAGAAACTCCGCGCCCGGCGCGGGTCGTCGAAGACGAGCGTCCGGGAGACCTCCACCTGGCGCATCGACAGCTGCCACCAGTAGCCGGCCGCGCGGTCGGTGGCTGTGAACGGAACCGGGATCACCGCCGTCCACCGGTTGAAGAAAGCCCGCGCGCCGGACGGGCCGAAACGATCGCAGATCGCCTGCAGCCGGGCTGGCTCTGGACAGGCGGCGAAACCGTTGGCCAGCGCCGTGTAGCTCAGGCCCTCCTGGCCGGCCTGCCGCTTGGCCCACTCGTGCCCGTTGAGCCAGACCTTCGCTGGGTACGGGAAGTAACTGCAGATCTTGATGAAGCCAGGGCCGAACTGACGGTCATGCACGTAAAAGTAGTAGGCGTTGACCCGCCGCTCTTCCTTGACGAAGTCGTAGCTGACCACCCCGGGCTTAGGTGAGCGGTCACGCGCCCCGGTCACCCACTGGAACTCCTGGGCCACCACGATGGCGACCACGCCAAAACGTCCCTCGGCGGCCGCCTGATCCAAGTAGGGGCGCACATGATCTAGCTTGCGGTCATCCCAGCGGGAACGGTCTGGCTTCTTCAGGCGCAGCAGCGGAATACCAGTCCCTGCGGCAAAGCGATCCACGTCCCTGCGGAACCGGTTGCCAATCTGATGGAACAGCGTCGGCGAGGGGACCGGA
>DASWFT010000720.1:0-2348 GCA_036394075.1 Streptosporangiaceae bacterium | reverse complement strand
GGACCGCGGTGTGTTCTGCTCGATCGATGAGCTGACCAGCGCGCTCGAACAGTGGATCAAGTTCTGGAACGACAACGCTAAGCCCTTCAAGTGGACCAAGACCGCCGACCAGATCATCGACGCCATCGGACGCTACTGCGCCAGGATCTCAGGACCGGGACACTAGCGGTAGTTTGTTGACTATGGAGCGGGTTCGCGGTATGCCGGGGAGTAGTGCCGTGACGTGCTCAGGGGTGCATGATGACGCGACGTCGGCCTTGTCCTGCGGCGCCGGGCCCGCTGGAAGGGTATGCGGCCCGGTTTGATGATCTGTTCGGGTCGCTGGCGCAGCGGCGGGGATTCCGGGAGTACCTGGCCGGGCTGCTGGCGCCGCGGGACCGGAACAAGACGCTGACCGCGCTGGCCGGGGCCGAGCCGGTGGCCGGGGCGCAGCATCGGGCGGTGCAGCGGCTGCAGTTCTTCCTCTCCGAGTCCCGGTGGGACGCGGAGCGGGTCAATGCCCGCCGGCTGGAGCTGCTGCTCGCGGACCCGGCGACCGCCCCGCATGATGCGGGGGTGCTGGTGCTCGATGATTCGGGGGACCGCAAGGACGGCACGAAGACCGCGCACGTGGGCCATCAGTGGCTGGGCCGGTACGGCAAGACCGATAACGGGGTGGTCACCGTCACCACGGTGTGGGCGGACGAGCGGCTCTATTACCCGGTGCACGCGGTGCCCTACACCCCGGCCAGGCACTTCGCGAAGGGGAAGAACGATCCGGCGTTCCGGACCAAGCTGGCGATCGGCGCGGAGCTGGCGATCCGGGCCCGGGCGGCGGGGTTCGCGTTCCGCGCCGTGGCCGCCGACAGCGCCTACGGGGACCAGGACGGGTTCCGCGGCGAGCTGGCCAAGGCCGGGCTGCCGTTCGTACTGGCCCTGAAGCCCAGCCACGGGACCTGGGCCTACGGCGCCGATGCCTATACTCCCGCGGACGCCGCCCGCGCCCTGACCTGGAACGGGCCCGAGGACCCCGGCGACTGGCAGGCGGTGACCCGGACCTTCCGCGACGGGCACGCCGAGACCTGGTGGGCCGCCGACGCGACCCTGGGCTGGTGGGGACCCGACGGTCTGACCCGCCTGGTGGTGGCCACCGCCGACCCGGGCGCCCTGCCGGACAAGGCCACCTGGTACCTGGCCACCAACCTGCCCCGGCCCGGCGGCCCGCGCGAGGCCGACAGCCCCCACCCGGCGGCGGACCTGGCCGAGATCGTCCGGATCTACGGCATCCGGCACTGGATCGAGCAAAGCTACAAGCAGGTCAAGGACCAGCTGGGCTGGGCCGACTTCCAGGTCCGCTCCGACACCGCCATCCGCCGCCACCAGGCCCTGGTCAACTGCGCATTCAGCTTCTGCTGGGACACCTGGTTCGCCGGACACCCGCCGCCGCACGACAGCGCGGCACCGCGGCCAGAGCCCGGCCGCGGAGAGAGGGGGGCCGCGCGCCGCCGTACCGCCGCCGGCACCGTCCTGGCCGCGGGCGCTGCGCGCGGTACGCGCCTGGCTTTCCCCCTGGATCGTGCTGCAGCGCTGGTGGCAGGCATGGTCGAAGGCGCCCCCGCCCCCGCAGCTGCAAGCCCTGATGAACTCGGTCGCGGCAGGCTGCGGCCTGCACCTCTACCTCCGTAATTAACAAACTACCGCTAGGGATGCGTTACGCGCTTGGCATCCGCCCGGCGCGTAATCCGTAGCTGGCCGACGGGCCTACGGCCGGGCGGCGCCGTCGAAGGTGCTCGCGTACCAGCTGTCGTTCATGGGGAGTTTCTGGACGTTCATGCCGGTCTGCGGCGCGTCGATGATGTAGCCGCCGCCTACGTACATGGCGACGTGACCAATGCCGTCGTAGAACAGCAGGTCCCCGGGCTGGATCGCGGAGGTGGCGATGTGCGGCAGGGCGGCCCACTGCTGGTAGGTGTCCCGCGGGATGGTCACCCCGGCCGCGGCCCAGGCGGCCTGGACCAGCCCCGAGCAGTCGTAGGATCCCGGGCCCGTCGCGCCCCACTGATACGGCTTGCCGAGCTGCGCATAGGCGAACGCGACTGCCTTCCCGGCCTGCGTCGAGGTTGGCCCGGTGTACTGCTGGGGCGCGGAAGTGCCGTTGGCGCCGATCGAGTTGCTGACCACCGTCTGCTGCTGCGGCACGGTCAAGCTGGCCAGCGTCGCCTTCTCGGTCGCGATGAGCTTGCCCAGGGAGCCCTTGTGGCCAGCGAGCTGGCTCTTGAGGGTCGCGATCCCGGCCTCGGTGCGCTGCATCTCCTGCTCGACGCCGGCCAGCTGGCTGGCATCGGTGAGAAGCTGCCGCGTCTGGGCGT
>DASWFT010000719.1:0-3892 GCA_036394075.1 Streptosporangiaceae bacterium | reverse complement strand
CCGACTGCTGACCTGGCGTGCCTGCCCCGGTCGCCGAAGATCTCAATCAGCAAGTCCGACGCGCCGTTTATCACCGCTGGCTGCTGTTCGAAGCCGGGCGCGGAGTTGACCATGCCGAGCACTTTGACGATCCGGGTGATCTTGTCCAGGTCTCCGGTCTCAGCCTTCACGCTGGCCAAACAGTTCAGCATGACCAGCCGCGCGGCCTGGTACCCGGCATCGATGTCCAGGTCGCGTCCCAGCTTGCCAATGTCGGTGAACTGGCCGTCGCGCATCGGACCGTGCCCAGACACGAAAACTAGGTCGCCCGTGCGCACCGTCGACACATACGCAGCAACCGGGCTGGGCGGCGGCGGCAACTGCAGGCCGAGAGCTTCCAGCTTCTCCTCAACACGCGGCATGACGGTTCCTTCCGCTCGGATATGGTTTGCGCGGCACACGCCGTGCTTCGGCCCAGCCCGGCCCGGACCCCGCGGCAGCTAGGGGACGTGGGTGTCCAGGTCGGGACGCATCACTACGCTCTCCTGCTCGTTGGGATCGGTGCGCGCCCCCACGAACACGGCCGACGTGTCCTGGCTGCGGTTGACCGCGACATGCGGCACGCCCGGCGGGATGTAGAGGTAATCACCGGGACGGGCGACCGCCCGCTCGCCGAGTTCGTCGCCGGTCCACAGTTCCACTTCCTCCCCGCTGATGAGGAAGAACGCGGACTCGTGATGGTCATGCACGTGGGCCCTGGTACGCCCGCCAGGCGGGATCACCACGGTGCCGACCCACAGCCCGGTGGAGCCGACCGTCTGGGCGCTCACACCCGGCGTGTAGTCCAGGCCCTGCTTGCCCGCATAGGAGTCGCCCGCCCGTACCACCCGGCCCGATTTCGGCCGCTCGCAAGCTGACATGTCACCGCCTCCACCACGATCGGGCTCGCGGCCTGCAGTCAGTAAACTGCAGCCTCTCAGCATCGCGGCCGCCAGCGCGCCCCGGCGATCTCGTTCCAGTTCCGCCTGCAATGACTGTAGGTGTGACACCGCCAGAGTGGCGCCATAACTGCCTGATCTGGCTTCCGGACTCCTCTGCTCGACCTGCGATTTGACAGGTACATAGTCGGCGATCCGGCGCTGGCAGTACGTCGGGAGACGTGCGGCCCCTACGTCACGCTCTGTGGTCGGCTGCTGACTCGAACCGATGGTTCTGACTCCATGGTGGGCGGCGCCGTGATCGTCAGTGGTTGAGGGCGAGTGCAGAATTCCAGCCGGCTCAGCCGGGCCTGGTCCCGGTATTCACGCGGTCGCGAGGGCGACACGCCCCTGGGGGGCTGCAGGCGGTCCCTTCACCTGGTGGCTGACTGCCGAAAGGCCCGCCGACCGTGGCAGGCGCGTGAGGTCCTCGTCGGATTCGTAGAGCAGGTGGCCCTGCTGCGGGAAATGCTTCTGGGCGATCGGCGGCATGTTCTGCTTCAGCTGGTAGCCCAGCGCGAGCAACCCGCCTTGTCGCAGACAGCCGTGGATCGCCGTCAGCTCGTCGCCGGGCTGGTGCCAGAAGTAGAGGACATGATTGGCGACGACGGCGTCGAGGGGCGCGATCTCGCCCAGGCAGGCGACGCTGCCTTGCACCAGTGCCCGCCGCCCGGCCTGGACGTCAGCCAGGTTACGCTTCCTGGACTGCGCCAGCATTACCAGCGAGGGGTCGATGCCCCAGACCTGGGCGCCGCGGAACCGCCGAAGCGCCTCCTGAAGGCCGACGCCCGGCCCGGGCCCCAGCTCGGCGATCGTCTCCAGGTCACCCTGGCAGTGCTCGCCGACCTCCTGTATGACCCACCGGCTGAAGTCGGCGTTGAGCCGGGCCATGCCCTGCCCGATCACCCGGCCGAGGAGGCCATGCGGATGGGCGAACTGGCGGGCGATGATCGACACCAGGCACCTCCCATGGCGCGGGGCCATTGCCAGGCCGCAGCCCAGGCCTGCGCACAACCGCCCGTTTCGCGGACAGTATGCAGTGCCGCCGGGAACTCACGCAGTCGTTCAGGCATTTAGCGAAGCCAACCTCAGGCCTGTCCTGTGCCGCCACCGGCCATGCGATCAGCGATATGGCATCCCAGGCCACAACGGGCGGGCCGGGCCCACTACGGCATCACGCTCTGTGACGAGCATCTCGGTCCCCTTGCGCGCTGGAACCGCCGATATGGACGAGGTCCGCGAGTTGTGGTCTGGCCGCAATGGGGGCTCCAGAACCGGAAATTCTGTGTCAGTTCTGCTTATGGCTCGGCCTGCTCCCGGCCGTGTGCTGGGACGCGGCTGGAACGCGGGTGGTACGCGCGGCGCAGCGGCTGAACGCCGGTGCCGCCGCGGCCGGCGGCCCGCGCTACGGCCAGCCCGCCGGTCACCAGCAGCGCCACGCCCGGGCGCGTGACCGGTCTTCCAGTCAGCGCGCCCAGGGCCGTGCCGTGGCGGCCAGCAGGCGCGGCGTGGCGGGCGAGATCGTCCCCGGCCGCCGGGGCCTTCGACCGCGGGCCAGGCTGGCGACTACGCCTTGCCGTCAAACCCGATGTAGATGTTGGTGAGGATGTCGCTGGGCTTTTTGCCGGTGGCCGGGTTGATCAGCACCGCCGGCACGGAGCAGAACTTCGGCAGGGCGACCCTCGCGACCACGTGCGCATTCCCCCGGGCGGAGAACGTCACCGCGGCAGTCGTGGCGGCACGGGTCCCGTTGCAGAACACCGACAACGCCAAGTCGGGCACCGGGTTTTTGTTCCCGGGCGGGACGACCAGCCCGGCGATGCTGGCGGCCAGCAGGCCGTCGGTGTGCAGCACCACAGTCCCGTGCGTGATCTTCCACGGAAGGCTGCCCGCGGTCACCCCGAAGATCGGGGGGTCGGCCGGGATGCTCGGTGCCAGCCCGGCGGTGAGCATCACTGGCGTGGCGGTGCTGGCCGTGGGCGCTGCCGAGGCGGCCCCGCCCAGCACCGCCCAGGCGCTGAGGGCCACCGCGACGGCGCCCGCGCCCGCCATCACCATAGAAAACCGTGTTCGAATCACCGCTACCTCCCAAGTTCTATGCCGGGGCCAGACCACGACACCCGCGAGGTACCTGGCCCACGATCTGCGCATCCCGGCGGCCTTGCCCTCCTCGAGATGACCGCAGCCGCCCCGGCGAGGGCGTGGCCGGCCAGCGCGGCGACGTCCACGTCCATCGCAGCCAGTATCGCGCCGCCGGAGCCCGCGTCACCAGTACCCTCACCGGCCGCTTGAAGCCCCTCCCGGCGCCCCGTCCCGCTGCCTCCACGTGGCCCGAGGAGATCTCAACGATCCGCGGCGGCCGCTTCTCCTGGCCTCAAAACGTCTCCATATCGGCCAGGGCGCCACAGCAATGCAAGTCCCATTCCGGCTGATGGTCAAAGCATTCGGCGGGTTACGTCCGCTTCTGGCCGAACACAGAATGTGGTCGGCACGCAAGTAGCGGCCGCGCTCGGAGCCGCCGTTAGGGACGGCTTCAAGGTCGAGTCCCCGCAGACCGACGCCTATGCAGATCGGGACATTCTGCGGGCTCGTGACCAGTAGGAGCGGGGTCTCGCTGATCCGCTCGCCAGGTCATGGATCGGCGCGAGCCCGCCGACAGCGGGTGACCAGCGGCCGCACAGGCGCGCGGCGGCACGCGCGGGCGCGTTTAGTCCGGCAGCGCGCCTGGAGGGCGGTGAGCCGGCAGCCGGCTCACCGCCCTGCGTGTGTGGCTTACGGGGAGGCGGGCCCTACTGGCCGGGGTTGGAGTCTTCGGCGAGCCTGACCGCGTCGCCGAGGTTGGAGTTGCCTTCCAGGAAGGAGATGCCGGCCACTTCGCTGGCGTGGGGGCCGGTGTATTTGAGCACGTACAGGCCGTTGCGGATGTCGATGGCGTA
>DASWFT010000718.1:0-14240 GCA_036394075.1 Streptosporangiaceae bacterium | reverse complement strand
CCGGTTGTCAACCTCCCGCCGCCCAATCCTGGCACGGCGCAGCGGATCGCCTATAACATGTTGTCCCAGTTCGGGTGGGCCCCCAGCACGTACTACAGCTGCCTGGATAACATCTGGTCCCGCGAGAGCGGGTGGAATTATCTGGCCCAGAATGCCAGCGGCGCGTTCGGAATTCCGCAGGCTCTGCCTGGATCGAAGATGGCGAGCGCCGGGGCTGACTGGGCGACGAACCCGGCCACCCAGATCCAGTGGGGTCTGGGGTATATCCAGGGGAGATACGGGGACCCTTGCCAGGCTTGGACGTTCTGGCAGGGGAACGGGTTCTACTGACTGGCAGGCGAACGGGTTCTACTGAGCGCTGCTCGGCTTTCCTGACCCCAAGTCGTTTCCTGCCCCCATGAGCAGGCCGCGTCTGTGTTGACGTGAGCCACGTTGCGTACTCAACAGGTCACTTCGCGATGGCGAAAGCAGACCGGCGATCGTGCGTTCTCGCTCTTCGTCCGAGACTGTATCCGTAGCGTGAGCGGATATGCATTAAGAGCCAAGGTGACATCAATCACTTGCTGGCGGATGGGATGATCGCCTGCGCATTGAGCATGCATGGCCCGGCGACCGTCCGGCGGACCCTCAGCGTGAACCGAATGTCCGCAGAGCCTCTTCGAAGATAGCGTGGCTCGCGGTCCGGCCCGCCATAGGCGTCGACACCTGGATCTTGTAGGCCTGCCGGCCAGTCCGCCCGCGCTCCGTGAAGAGAACGTCGAGGACATCCACCCGGCCGATGCCGGGCTCCTGCCAGGTGTACTCCCACGCCGCGCCGAGGCGACCGTGGAACAGCAAGGGGCGGAGCGCGACCCGGCGGTACCCGGGGAGGCTGCCGTCCGTGAGGGCCTGCTCCTCCAGCAGGCTCGCCTCACCCGGGGCAGTGGCCGCTTCGAACGGCGTGAGATCGACCTGCATGGACACGTGCCCCACGGGATCGGCCACATCAGTGATAAGGCCACGAGTGCTCGCCTGCCACCCGTTCGGCACGGCCATGGTGAAGCCGGCCGTGGTACCCGTTCCGGCAGCCGGGGCTGTGTACCAGTGGTAGCCGGATGGCAGCGAGGAGCGTCCGGAGTGTCCGATCGCCAGGCCGCCGGCCACCCCGACGCAGACAACCGCGACCGCACCTAGCCCAGCCAGCAGCCAGCGCCGGTGCCCAGCCGCCTGGACGCCATGCCGCCCGGCCGGGTGCCCGGCCGGGCGGGGAAAGGTGATCCCCGCGCCGAAGAGGCCAGTCCCCGCCGGCGTGTCGCTCCGGGCGGGCGGGTCGGCTGCCCGGTTCAGGTTCATCCGCCACGGCAGGTTCAGCCTCCACGGCGCGTCCGCCCGCCACGGCAGGTTCAGCCTCCACGGCGCGTCCGCCTGCCATGGCAGATTCACCCGCCACAGCGAGTTCACCCGCCCCGGCGAGCCCACACGCCCCGCCATGTTCGCCGCCGGGCCCGGGGCCGCGCCTGGCGGCGGGTCATTCGGCGCGGAACCGGCCTTCGTTGCGGGAGGTCGCATCCCCTCGGGCGGGCTCCCCTCCGGGGGAAAGCTCATCCATGGGGGCAGTTCAGCGGCTGGAGGTTGCGGCGCGGTCGGCCTCGACCCGCGCGGGCTGGCGTCCGGCAGAAATGTGCTGCTAACCGGCAGAGCCGCCGTTCCCGCTGAGCCACCGGCCGGCCGGGCGGCGGAGCCACTGTTCCCGCCGTACCCGGCCCTTGGGCTGGCGTCGCCGTTGTACCGGTCCGCCCGGGAACCCTCCCTGCGGTACACGTCCCCCTGAAAGGGGTCCTCGCGGTACCTGGCCTCCTGAAAGGGGGCCTCGTGGTCCTCGCGGTACTTGCCACTGGAGGGCCGGTTGTTCGCCGGCGGGCTCACCGCCGCGGCGAGTAGCCTTCCGGCGCTGGTCGCGTCGGGCCGTGCGCTGGGGTCCCGCCGCAGCAGCGCCTCGATCGCCGGGCCCAGCACTCCCGCCGATCGCGGCCGGGGCGCGTCCTCATTCGCGATGCTGGACAGCACCGCGAATGAGCTTCCGCGCTGGTCGAACGGCCCTTGGCCCTCCACTGCCGCATAGAGCGTCGCGCCCAGAGACCACAGATCGGACGCCGGAGTCGCCGGCTCACCTCGGATGCGTTCCGGGGCGGTGAAGCCGGGCGTGCCCATGACCATGCCGACCTGGGTAAGCCCGGGATCTCCCTCCAGGGTCGCTATGCCGAAATCGGTCAGCACCGCCCGGTCGTCGGCGCCGAGCAGCACGTTGCTCGGCTTCACGTCGCGGTGCAGGATCCCCGCCGCATGCGCGGTGGCGAGCGCGCCGAGCAGCCGCTTCCCGACGTCAGCCGCCCGGAGCGGCGGCAGTGGCCCGTCCTGGACCAGGATCTCCTCCAGGGACCGCGCCTGCACAAGCTCCATCACGATCCAGGGCCTGCCGTCCGCCTCGACCACGTCGAAGATGGTGACGACGGCCGGGTGGTTCAGCCGTGCGGCGGTCCTGGCCTCGCGCAACGTGCGTTCATAGCGGACCTGCATGTCCTCAGGGGTGCTGGCCCCCCGCAGGAATACCTCCTTGACTGCGACGTCCCGCGCCAGGAGCGCATCCCTGGCCCGCCAGACGGTGCCCATGGCACCCCGCCCGATCGGGTCCTGAAGGTAATAGCGTCCGGCGACCACCCGCCCCGTCCCGGCCGCAACGTGCATGGCCGGGACGATACACGCCGTAGCCATCAAGATTCCTGTGAAGCGGTTGTGAATAGAGGGAGTGTCGCGGCTATTTTTCGTCCCTGCAGCTACTGGCGTTTCATGATCCCGGGGCGATGGTGAGCAGCGGGGGCTCCGGCGCAGGCGCGAAGAAGTCGTGTCCCTTGTCGTCCACGATGATGAACGCGGGGAAGTCGCGGACCTCGATCTTCCAGACCGCTTCCATGCCGAGCTCGGCGTACTCAAGCACCTCGACCTTGGTGATGCATTCCTGCGCGAGCTTGGCCGCGGCGCCGCCGATCGAGCCCAGGTAGAAGCCCCCATGCGCGGCGCACGCCGCGGTCACCGCGGGAGACCGGTTCCCCTTGGCCAGCATGACCAGCGACCCACCCGCGGCCTGGAACTGGTCCACGTAGGAGTCCATCCGCCCGGCCGTCGTGGGACCGAACGAGCCGGACGCATACCCCTGAGGGGTCTTGGCGGGCCCGGCGTAGTAGACGGCGTGATCGGCCAGGTAGCGCGGCATCGGCTCGCCAGCCGCCAGCCGCTCCGCGATCTTCGCGTGGGCGATGTCGCGCGCGACCACGAGCGGCCCGGTCAGCGACAGCCGGGTGGCAACCGGGTGTTTGGACAGTTCCGCGCGGATCTCGTTCATCGGCCGGGTCAGGTCGATCCGCACCACGTCGTCAACGCCGAGATCGGAGTCTGTGGTCTCCAGCAGGTAGGCCGCGGGATCGGTCTCCAACCGCTCCAGGAACACGCCGTCGCGCGTTATCTTGGCCAGTGCCTGCCGGTCGGCAGAGCAGGACACCGCGATCGCGACCGGGCACGACGCCCCGTGCCGGGGCAGCCTGATCACCCGCACATCGTGGCAGAAGTACTTGCCACCGAACTGCGCGCCGATGCCGATCCGCCGGGTGATGCCCAGCACCTGCTGTTCAAGCTCAGCATCGCGGAACCCGTGGCCCGCCGCGGAACCGGCCGACGGCAGCGTGTCCAGGTACCGCGCGGACGCGTACTTGGCCGTCTTCAGGGCGTACTCGGCGCTGGTGCCGCCGATCACGATCGCCAGGTGGTAGGGCGGGCATGCGGCTGTCCCCAGCGAGCGGATCTTCTCCTCAAGGAAGGCGAGCATCGAGTCCGGATTCAGCACCGCCTTGGTCTGCTGGTACAGGTACGACTTGTTGGCCGACCCGCCGCCCTTGGCCATGAACAGGAACTTGTACTCCCCGCCTCCAGTGGCGTAGATCTCGATCTGGGCGGGCAGGTTCGTCTCGGTATTGCGCTCCTCCCACATGGTCAGCGGAGCGAGCTGCGAGTACCGCAGGTTCAGCTGCGTGTACGCGTCGTAGACCCCCCGCGCCAAGTGCTCCTCGTCGTGCCCATCGGTGAGCATCTGCCCGCCCCGCTTGCCCATCACGATCGCCGTGCCGGTGTCCTGGCACATCGGCAGCACCCCCCAGGCCGCGATGCACGCGTTCTTGAGCAGGTCGCCCGCGACGAACCGGTCGTTACCGCTGGCCTCAGGGTCGTCCAGGATGGCCCGTAGCTGGCGCAGGTGGGCGGGCCGCAACAGGTGGGCGATATCCCGCATCGCCTCCCGGGCGAGCACGCTGAGCACCCCAGGTTCCACTTCAAGAAATTCCCTGCCGAACGAAACGCGCCTCCTGATCCCGTCCTCCGTCAGGAGCCGGTACTCCGCCGCGTCCGGGCCCAGCGGGAGCAGGTCGGTATAGGTGAACTCGGGCATGGTGGCAAGTCCTCGGGTGCGTGGCTGAGGGATTCTCCCATCGTAGATCGCCTGCGGCCGGTCGGATTCCGGGACGGTCAGGTCCGCATGCCGGCGCCGCACGCGGGTAGTTGTCGCCCCGTCAGGCCTGGCCGAGTGCGCGGGTCCGGGGGCAGGAAAAGGAGGACATCCATGAGTATCCCAGGCAGCGACGACCGTGCCATCAGCCTGGACGAGGCTTCGCGTCAGCTGGAGCTGGCCGTGCATGACGCGCAGGTCGCCTACGACTGCATAGCGCTGGGCAACCTCGACCGCGCCCATACCAGCGCGATTACCGCGCGGGCAGAGGTGGACGCGGCGGAGACCGTACTGCGCGCCGCCCTGGGCCGTGACGCCCCCGGGGGTGACCCCTTCGGCGGTGGCCCCCTTGGCGGCGGAGGCGCCCCTGGTAGAGGAGACGCCCCCGGCCGAGACCCGCTTGGTAGAGGTGCCCTTCGCGGGGACCCCCTTCGCGGGGATCCCATTGGCGGGGACCCTCTTCGCGGAGACCCCATTGGCGGGGCCGGGACCTTCGAGGCGCGCTTAGCCTTCGAGGCGCGCTTGCCGGTCAGCGGCCCTCATGACCAGGCCCGCTGACCGGTGAGCGTCACGCGGGGCGGCGGTGCAGCAGCCAGATAGCGGCGCCGAGCGCGGCCGCGGTGAGCGCCACGAACAGGCCGGCCTCGATGAACTGGAAGTGCCAGAACCGGTCGGCTGGCTGGTACAGGTAGCTGACGAGCTGGTTTCCTGACTGGCCGGCGGGCTGGCCCAGCACCCAGTCCCCGATGTGGCCGGTTACCGGTGGCACGGAGCCTATGCCGGCGCCGACGGAGCACCCGCTTGCGCAGTTCTGCCGGAACGTCAGGGGGGCCTGGAAGTTGGGCCGCAGCAGGTACTCGACCGCGAGCCGGATGGCCAGCCACGGGATGAACGCGGCGATCATGGCCGGGATGCTGCGGCGCAGGAGCAGGCCGGCCAGGAGGGCGAACCCGAACGCGCACAGGATGTAGGCGGTGAGGACCAGGCCCTCGAAGTCGTAGACGTTGTTGATGAGATGGCCGGTGAGCCGGTCCATCGGCGCGCGGTACCAGGTGATCACCGCGGTTATCGCCGCGCCCAGCAGCACGAGTCCGCCGGTGACCAGGGCCAGCTTGACAGCCAGCCACCGGGTCCGCGGGACCGTCTGGCTCCAGGCCAGCCGCCAGGTGCCGAATTCCAGTTCCCGGGCGATCAGCGGCGCGCCGACAAGGACCCCGAGCAGCCCGGGGGCGATCAGCAGCACGGACCAGAACGCGATGTTGACCGCAGAGCCGAACTTGTTCATGAAGGCGCTGACGGCGGCTGGGCAGCTGGTCCCCTGGCTGCGGGCCAGGCACGCGGCCAGGCCGTCGTGGCTGAACGCCGTGCGCATCGAACTGCCGACCAGGATCGCGTAGACCGCGAGGGCGGCGAGCACTCCCAGGCAGGCAATGGCCTGGCTGCGGGACTGCCGCCAGCTGACCCAGATCATCGGGTTACCTCCTTGGTGGCCGGCCCGGGCCGCGCCGCGGCCTGAGCGGGATTGTCTGTGCTCGCCCCGGACGGGCGCTGCAGGTAGGCCAGCACGAGCTGCTCGAAACCCACCGGCTCGACCCCCCATTCGCGGCGTTCCTGCGCCGCCAGCCGGGCTGGGTCGATGCGGACCAGCACGGTGGAGTGCCGGTCGCTGTCGGCGCGGTGGATGGCGAGCCCGGGAAGCTCCGCGTCCCGGGTCGCGCGGGGGACCGTGAGCAGCCGGTGCGCCGCGAGCAGGTCGTCGACCGGCCCGGCCAGCTGCATCCGTCCCCCGGTGAGCACGATCAGCCAGTCGCACAGCCGCTCCAGCTCCGAGACCACGTGCGAGGCGACGATGACGGTGACGCCGGTGTCGGCGGCCGCGGCCATTAGCTCCCGCATGAAATCCAGCCGGGCGATCGGGTCGAGGCTGGAGACCGGCTCGTCGAGCGCCAGCAGCGGCGCGCGCTTGGCCAGCGCCATGGCCAGCGAGACCTGCGCCTGCTGGCCGCCGGACAGGCCCTTGATCTTGCGCTTGAGCGGGATGCCGAGGGCGTCCATCCGCGCCGTGGCCACGCCCTGATCCCAGCTCGGGTTCATCGCGCGGCCCAGGTGGAACATGTCCGCGACGGTGAAGTCGCGGTACAGCGGATGGTCCTGGGCGACGTAGCCGACCCGCGCCAGAGCCTTCGCGCTGTTCGCGCGCGTGGTCTCGCCGAAGACCTCCAGCTGCCCTTCCGTCGGCTGGAGCAGCCCGATGATCATCTGCAACAGGGTCGTCTTGCCCGCGCCGTTCGGCCCCACCAGGCCAACCACCGCGCCGGCCGGCACCGTGAGCGTGCAGTCGCGCAGGCCCCACACGTGGCCGTAGCGCCTGCCCAGCCCGGCTGTCCGCAGCGCCGGGGCGTTGCCGACGACGTCATCGTGGATCATCAGACCTTCTCCTTCCTCATGTCATTGCGGGCCACGGCGATCAGCGCCGTCACCTCGTCGTCATTGAGCCCGGCCGCATCAGCGTCGCGGAGCCATCTCTCCAGCGACGCCCGCAGGGCGTGGTGAGTGTCCGGGGTGGCAGGCGACAGGGTGCCGGTGATGAACGTGCCCTGACCGGGCTTGCCGCCCGCCAGCCCCTCGTGCTCGAGCTGCCGGTAGGCCTTGACGACGGTGTTGGGGTTGATCGCCAGGTCGCTGACGACGTCCTTGACCGTCGGCAGGCGGTCGCCCTCCCGCAGATAACCCAGCAGCAGCGACTGCCGTACCTGATGGACAAGCTGCAGGTACGGCGGAACGCCCGACGCGCTGTCCAGGCGGAATCGGAACACCCAGCCTCCCACTACTGCTTTACTATGATGTTAGTAAAACGTTAGAAGACCAAATCCCCAATGTCAACCCCACCGCCGGTCCCCCATGGACGATCGTTATCAGTTAAGATTTTGGCCCCTATAGGGGCCAAAATCCGAACTGTTAATCGATAGGAGGAGCGCGTGGACAGAGATGGGGTGGCGGCCTGGGTGGCTGCATACGAGCGCGCCTGGCGGTCGGCCGGGACAGGGGCGCTCACCGGGCTCTTCACCCCGGATGCGACCTATCAGCAAGGACCCTATGACGAGCCGGTCACCGGGCTACCCGCGATCGCGCGGATGTGGGAGGCCGAGCGGGCCGGCCCCGCCGAGGTGTTCCGCATGACCAGCGAGGTCGTCGCGGTCGACGGGGACACGGCGGTGGTGCGGGTGGAGGTCTGGTACGGAGATCCGGTCCAGCAGGAGTTCCGCGATCTGTGGGTGATCCGGTTCGCCGCCGACGGCCGATGCGCCGCATTCGAGGAGTGGTGGTTCTCACCCAAGCGGCCCAGCTAGCCGTTCTGGCCCGAGAGCCTGGGCTTGCCGGTCTGGGCCGAGGGTCCTGGGCTTGCCGTTCTGGGCCGAGGGTCCCGGGCTTGCCGTTCTGGCCCAGAGTTTTGGTTAGCCGCGCTGGTCGGCCTCGTGCTGCGCCTGCTGGCGCGTTTCTTCGCCGCCAATCTCGGCTGCGACCTCCACGGCAAGCTCGGGGCTGGCCCCGATGGCAACCTCGGCGGCCACCTCAGCGGGTCCGGCAGTCCCGGCGGTAGCCCCGGCGACCGCGTGCTCATCGTGGACATACCGGCCGCCGCGTAGCAGCGAGGCACCCGCGGCGATCACCAGCATCGCGATCGCCATGCTGAAGACGATCACCAGGCCGTGATGGAACGGCCCTGAGATCAGGTGCGGGAAGAACTGCTTGCCGGTCAGCGTGGCCACACTGTGGGCCGGCAGCTTGCTGAGCACCCCGGTGGGGGCCAGCAGTTCATGGACCGGGTTGTAACCGAGGAAGGCGGCGAACAGGCTGGCGACCGGCGGGGTCTGCCCGATCTGATGGGCCAGGGCGTACGGCACGCCCTGCGATGTCAGGCCCTTGGTCAGCGTGGTTGGCAGGGTGCTGGCCAGCCCGGCGATCATCAGCGAGAAGAAGATGCCGATGGACAGCACGAAGCCGGAGTTCATGAAGGTGGCCAGCATTCCTGAGGCCGCACCCCGCTGCCGGGCCGGCACGCTGTTCATGATCGCAGCCGCGTTCGGCGCCGAGAACAAGCCCATCCCGGCACCGGATATGAAGATAAGGACCCCGAAGTCCAGGTACTTGAAGTCCGTCGGCAGCACCAGCAGCCCGGCGAAGGCGGCCGCTGACACCAGCAAGCCCCCGGAGGCGAAGGCGCGGGCCCCGTGCCGGTCCGACAGCCAGCCGGATACCGGCCCGGCGACGACGAATCCGAAGGTGAGCGGCAGCAGGTAGATTCCCGACCACAGTGGGGTGTCCTTGTAGTTGTAGCCGTGCAGCACGAGCCAGATGCCCTGAAGCCAGATGATCAGCATGAACTGCAGGCCGCCGCGGGCAATCGAGGCCAGCAGGGTGGCCGCGTTCCCGGCCGCGAAGGCACGGATCCGAAGCAGTTTCAGGTCAAACATGGGCTGGCTGACCCGCGTCTCGATGAAGCAGAACGCGACCAGCAGCGCGACGCCGCCGATCAGGCCGGTCAGCACCACCGGGCTGGTCCAGCCCATCACGTGGCCGCCGTAGGGCTGGATGCCGTAGGTAATGCCGGTCAGCAGGCCGATCAGGCCGACCGCGAAGGTGATGTTGCCCAGCCAGTCAATCTGCGAACTGGTCCGGATGCCGATCTCACGAAGGCTGAAGTAGGACCAGATGGCCCCCCCGACTCCGATCGGCACCGAGACGATGAACACCAGGCGCCAGTTGATTGCGGCGAGCACGCCACCCAGGATCAGGCCGATGAACGTACCAGAGATGCCCGCGACCTGGTTGATTCCCATGGCCGTGCCGCGCTGGTTCGAAGGGAACGCATCGGTCAGGATCGCGGGGGAGTTGGCCATCAGCATGGCGCCGCCGGTAGCCTGCACGACCCGGAATCCGATCAGCCAGAGTGCCCCGCCCGGCCCGGTCAGCGGGTCGAACGGCAGCGCCAGCGCGCCCAGCGCGAAGACCGTGAATCCCAGGTTGTACATGCGCACGCGGCCAAAGATGTCGCCCAGCCGTCCTAGCGTCACCACCAGCACGGCGGACACCACCAGGTATCCCATCAGCATCCAGAGCAGATAGCTCACGTTGCCGGCGGTCAGCGGATCGAGGTGGATGCCGCGGAAGATCGCGGGCAGGGCAATGATCACGATGGAGGCGTTGACCGTCGCGGCCAGCATACCGAGCGTGGTATTCGACAAGGCCAGCCACTTGTAGTGATCGCCGGGCCGGCCGCGCTGACCCGGGACCGCGGCGCCCTGAGTCCCTGCGGCGGTGCCTTGAGCTGTTGCGGCCGTATCTTGAGCCCCCGCGGCGCCCCCGTTCAGGCCGGGGTCGGTATGCCCGCCTTGCCCGTTCGCCCGGGGTCCTTGCGGCTGGCCATCCACGGACTCGCCCACCTGGCCGTCTTCCCCTCGTCTCCGCCGATACTTGCTATCAGCAAACTAACAGAGGACGGCGGTCGCCGCCCAACCGCGCCGGTCAGGCTAGGCGGGCACGGGTACGAGTCGCGGCGACTGCCCACCGCACCCGTCAGCCTCGAGTTACCAGCCAGCGCCGACCCGCCGGCCAGGGGGAAAGGCGGATAGTCGCTCGACGGGGCCTTCGGTGCCAACAGCGCCCTCAGAGGTGGTTGACATCCGCCATTCACCAGCCGTTTGGATGCCTTTGGCGTTCCTGGTGACGGTCACCCGTCCGTCCGGCGGTGTCGCGGCGCGGTGGCTGGTTGACCTCGATGCCCGCACTGTAGCCTCCGCCAGCGGGGTCCCGGCCGGCGCCCGACTTGCTGGCGACCACGGCGTGGCCGCCGGCCGCACCCAGTGCGGCCAGCCCCGCCCGGCCGGCCCCGGTGAGCACGCGGGGTCAGGCGGGCGCGGTGCCGGCCTCGGCCTCCGCCGCGGTCCCGGCATCGCCGACGGGGCCCAGCGCGGGCTTCGGATCGAAGCCGCGGGCCAGGGCGACGATGACCGCGGTGAGCACCAGCGGCGCGGCATACGCGGCCCGCCAGCCTGCGGAGCCGCCCACCCCGCCTGCGATCCCCCCCGCGAGCGCGGCGCCGAGCACGAAGCCGGCGTAGTTGAACACGTTGACCCGGGATATGGCGATGCCTGACCCGGTCGGGTCGAGTTTGGACGTGGCCGAGAAGCACTGCGGTGGCACCACGCAGAAGCCGAGCCCGGTCAGCGCGAACGCACCGATCGCGAGGTACGGGGAGGGCGCCAGCACTACGCAGAGCAGCCCCACCGCGGCGACCACGGCGCCGGCCCGCACCACGGCCGCCGCGCCGAACCGCCGCACGGTGTGGTCGCCGATGGCCCGGCCCGCCACCATCATCGTCTGGTACGCGGCGTAGGCGAGGGGGAGCACCGCTTTGCCGCCATGCTGGACCTTGTCCATGTACACCGAGCTGAAGTTCGAGACCGCGGCGTCCCCGACGTACATGCAGCCCATGGCGATGCCGATGAGGATGATCGGCCGCCACGGGATCGTGATGCCCGCCTTCTTGGCGGCGGCCTCGGACACCGGTGCCACATCCTCAGACTTGCCGAACAAGGCCCGCCCGCTGATCAGCGACCCGGCGAGGCCTCCCGCCGCGGCGACGCTGAACGCGACACCCAGTGAGAGCCCGAGCTTGCCCGCGGCCGCATTCCAGAGCCCGCCGAGGATCCCGGCCATGCTCCAGAAGCCGTAGAACGCGGTGATGATGCTGTACCCGTAGCGCTTCTCGGTGACCGCGCCCTGCATGTTCATGGTCGCGTCCACGACCCCGACGACCAGCCCGAACACGGCGACCGCCGCATACAGTTCGCCCAGCCTACTGGCGAACCCGATGGCCGGGAGGGTGAGGCAGACCAGCGGCTGTGCGACGCGCAGCACGATGGCGCTGCCGAACCTGGCCGCCAGCGGGCCGGCCGCCACGCTGCCCACCCCGGCGATCACCGGGACGATCAGCAGCACGATGGTGAGCTGCCCGTTGGACAGGTGGAACTTGTCCTGGAGCACCGATACCCGGGTCACCACCACGGCGAAGCAGAGGCCCTGGACGAAGAACGCCGTGGCGGTGGCCACCCGGCCCCGGCGGTCGCGTTCGCCCCGGGGGCCTGCGCCGTCACGGTTCATTGCCGCTCCCTGGTCTCGCGAGGCCGGCCGCTTCCAGCCGGCGGGAGGCCGGAGGTGTTCCGCGTCAGGCTAGGGATCAGGCCTGCCGGCGTCAAGGCCGGATATCTTCATGGGGTGAGTTCCCGTCCGGCCCCGCGTAACCTCCGAGCTTCCGACGCTGATCGGGAGCGCGTGGTGGTGGCGCTCTCTGAGGCCGCGGGTGACGGCAGGCTCACCCTGGACGAACATGCTGAACGCGTCCAGCGGGCTTATGCCGCCCGCACGCTGGGCGATCTGGTGGTGCTCACCAGCGACCTGGCGGCACCGGCGGCGCAACCGCTGCGCCTGGACAGCTCACGGGCGGTGAGCGCGTTCTTCAGCCGGGAGCGGCGGGACGGGCGGTGGGTGGTTCCCGACCGGCTGGCCGTGACTGCCGTGGGCGGCCAGGTGGTGCTCGACTTCAGGGAAGCGCTGCTCCAGGGCAGCCGCACGATCGTCTACGCGACTGCGATCGGCGGCCAGGTGCACGTGCTCGTCCCGGAGGGGGTCGCCGTGGTCTTCGGCAGCATGACCGGCCGCCGCGCCGCCGACGGAGCCTCGCCGCCGCCCGTACCGCCGGCACCAGGTGTGCCCGTGATCGAGCTGCGCACCTTCGTCGTCGGGGGCCGGGTGCACGTTCGCACGCCCCAGCCTCGCCGCCGCGGCCTGTTCCCGCGCCGCCGTCTATAGCCCGGTCTGGGCAGTAAGCCGCCCAGACTTCACGGCCGCTGCGAAGGCCTCGTAGTCCCGCTCGTTCTGGTCGGCGTAGTGGGAAGAAAAGTCGGCGATCGCTCGGTCGAAAGCATCCCTCTTGCCCAGGTAGGAGGCGATTGCGATCCGGTCGCCCCAGCGGGCGTGGGCGCGGGCGAGCGTCGCACCGCAGATGCGCGCGTAGAGAGTGGCTCCCGGCACGAGCAGGTTGTCGACGTCCGCGCCGCCCTTCCAGTCCTGGAACTGCCGGACATAGTAATCGCGGGTGACGCCGTCGAGCCCTTTTATGCCAACCCAGCCCAGGAAGATGTCGGTCGCCGCCTGCATCAGGCGCTGCCCCGCCACCACCCGCTCGCCGTGATGCCGGTAGGTGCTCGTGCCCACGAACCGCTCGAGCACGGAGGCTTGCGCCTCCTTGATCTGCAGAAAGAGCGGGTCGTTGTGGTCGCGGCCCAGCATCAGCATGATGTAGCAGCGGGTCCCGACACTGCCGACGCCAACCATCTTGTAAGCCGAGTGAACATAGCGGAATTCCTCGATCGGGTGGTGATGGTGCCCGAGCGTACGCCGGTAGGCGCTGAGCCCTTTCTTGATCAGCTCCTCGGTATTCTCCCATTCCGACCCCGGCATGATGATGTCCTCGATCGGCACGATCAGTGGCGGGTCGGCGACGATCCGCAGCTCGCCCTCGACCTCGTCCGCGCGCTTGGCGAACACCCGGGTGCTGTCCCGGGTGTGGGCCTGTTTCACGTCCCGCTCGAAAGCCCTGGCCTCCCTCTTGCTGACCCGTTTGACGCGCGTCTCCTGGCGCACCAGGTTGAGCAGCACCCCGGCCTCGAGCTGGTCATACCACGCGCCCAGGGTCGCCATCCCGGCGGCCTGGCGCATGCGGTCCCGGTACTCAGCGACCCCGGCCATCACGACGGCGCGCCGGTCGGCCGGGGGAAAGCCCCGGTCACGTCCCATGATCTCGAAGCTGGCCGCGAGGCGCTTAACGTCCCATTCCCACGGGCCGGGGAGGGTCTCGTCGAAATCGTTGATGTCGAAAATCATCTGGCGCTCGGGGGTCCCGAACAGGCCGAAGTTCGACAGGTGCGCGTCACCGCACAGCTGGACAGTCACCTCCGACACGGGGGTGGCCGCCAGGTCGGCGGCCATGATCAGCGCGGCGCCCCGGTAGAACGTGAACGGCGAGACCAGCATCCGCTCGTACCGGATCGGGACCAGGTGAGGTACCCGTGATTCCCCCTGCTCCTCAAGCAGGGCAATAGGGTCTGGGCGGTCGGGTGCGGGTGCCCACCGGCCGTGGCTCGACCGTGGCGCCTCACCGCGAGCAGTCCGGCCCCTGGCCACCCGCTCGTCCACAGTCAGGTGCGCTCGCCGCCAGGCCGACGCAAACGGTGGGGTCCGGGCCCCGGTCGTTCCGGCCAGTGTGGTCCCGGCCGGGTGTGCGCTTGCGGCCATGCTGGCCTCCCCTCGTGCCGTCTTCCTTGCGAAACGATGTCCTGACTCAACCCAGCGAACCAGGCCACATGATCCGCGGCAAGACCGTGGCCCGACGTCTGCTGGATGCGTGTCGCTGCGGTGCCGGTGCGCGGAGTTCTGTGAGGCTGGCGAGGATCGCTTGCGCTACCGGGGATGGCGGCGTTTCCACATCAGCCAGGAAGGCACTGAGCTCGTCCGGGCTGAGCACAGCGGTCAGCTGGTGCCGTCGAAGTTGACCGAACTGTAGGCGCGCAGCTTCCAGAGCTGGTGCTCGCTCTGGATGGTCCGGATAGTGCCCGATCGCGCCCTCATGACCAGTGAGTGAGTGGTA
>DASWFT010000717.1:0-2013 GCA_036394075.1 Streptosporangiaceae bacterium | reverse complement strand
GTGGATAAACGCGGCAGCATTCGGTTTGGCTCGGGGCGCTACCTGGTGCCCAAACCGCTGGTCGGCGAGTGCGTCGACGTGCTGGCCAGCGAAGACAAGGTGGTCATCCACCACGCCGGCGCCGAAGTCGTCCGCCACGATCCGGTCGGACCGGGCGAGGTGGCCTTCGGCGACCTGGCCGATCCCGATCGGCGGCCCACGCGCGGCATCCGCCCGCGCACCGCGGCGGAGGTCGCCTTCCTGGGCCTGGGTCCGGCGGCCGAGACGTTCCTGCGCAGTGCCGCCGCGGCCGGCACGCTGCGGCTGGAGCACGAGCTGGTGGCCATCGTCGAGCTGGTGGCCGTCTGGGGTCGCGAGCCCGTCATCACCGCGCTCGGTCGGGCCACCCGCTTCCGTCGCTTCAAGGCCGCTGATATCCGCGCCATCCTGGAGGCCGGGCAGGGCCTGCCGACCCCGGTTCGCGCCGGTCAGCAGCTGGCGCTGCATCTACCCCCAGTCCCGATTCGTTCGCTCCGTGACTACGCTGTGCAGGCGGCGCTGCTGTGATTGCCTCCGCCGCTCCGTCCCTCCCAGCGGACCTGGTCGAATCCCTGCGTCGGCTCAAGCTGTCGACCATGCGCGAGCAAGCCGCCGAGGTGCTCCAGACGGCCAAGACGCAACGCTGGGGTGCTGAGGATGTACTGCGCACCCTGCTCGACGCCGAGATCGTCGCGCGCGACGCAGCCAATCGTCGTATTCGTCTCAAACAGGCCGGCTTCCCCGTGCCCAAGACCCTGGAGGCCTTCGACGTGCCCGATTCGTCCATTCCGCGTCCAACCTTTGACTACATCGCTTCACTCGAGTGGGTGGGGGCCAAGGAGAACTTGCTCCTGGTTGGACCCAGCGGAACAGGTAAAAGCCACGCGCTGGTGGGCTGCGGCGCGCGCGCCGTGGAGCGCGGGATGAAGGTCCGCTACATCGTCGCCGCTGACTTGATCGAAACGCTGTACCGCGGTCTGGCCGACAACACCGTCGGCAAGGTCATTAGCGGCCTGCTGCGCCACGAGCTGATTCTGATCGACGAGCTCGGGTTCGCTCCACTCGACGACACCGGCAGCCAACTGCTGTTTCGTTTCGTGGCCGCCGCCTACGAACGCCGCAGCCTGGGTGTGGCCAGCCACTGGCCGTTCGAGGATTGGGGCCGCTTCCTGCCAGTCCAAACAACCGCGGTCTCCTTGCTCGATCGCCTGCTGCATCACGCGATCGTGGTGGTCACCTCTGGTGACTCATGGCGGATGAAAGAAGCGCGCGAGCGGAAGGAGCGCCGTGACGGGGGCACGAGCCATGCCTGAGATCCCGTTGCGTGACGATAGCGTTACGATAGCCTGCGGCTCGTGCGGGCGCCGGTTCCCTCCGTCAGGGCGGAAGCGTTTCTGTGATGGGGTCTGCCGACAGGCTGCCTGGCGCGAGCGTCACCCGACTCCCTTGCCACCGGTGCCGGCTCGAGCGCCTCGGCTGGCGACGGTGTACGAGTGCCCGGAGTGTTCGACACGCTACCTCGGCGACCAAAGGTGCGAGGAATGCGGGGCCTTTTGTGTTCGTATCGGCCCCGGCGCGGAATGCCCCAACTGCGAGCAACCGGTTGCTCTGGCAGACCTTCTTGACGCAATGCCAGGACCGGTGCTCCCGACGGATTCTCATCGCCGACAACGGGCCTCGGCACCGTCGTAGTGGACAGGCTGCACGACTTCATTGAACACGATCGCCGCGTCACTCACCCGGGGGAAAGGATGAGTCCAGCGATCCGCCCGCGTCCCGGGGCGGGCGGCCAACACCACGCGGTGCCGATCAAGACCCGGGAGGAGGTGCTACCCAAGCGACAAAGGCATCTAGATGAGGACTTTCAACTGGCCAAAAACGATGACCTCGACCTGGCCGTCAGCGGTGACTTTCGATTGGCCATTGACACCAGTCCCGGCAGAACCGCCACCGGCGCATCCGTCAGTTGATCCCAAATCCCGTAGGCAGGCGAAG
>DASWFT010000716.1:0-2168 GCA_036394075.1 Streptosporangiaceae bacterium | reverse complement strand
CGCCCCCGCCGTGCTCGTCACCCAGATCGCCGGGCCGGTGATCGGCGAGGCGAGCAAGGCCGGCCTGCAAGTGTCGTCGCTCACCGAGATCATGCTGCTCATCCTGACCCTCGGCGCCGGCACCGACTACGGCCTGTTCCTCGTCTTCCGGGTCAGGGAGGAACTGCGCGCAGGCCGCGCACCCCACGACGCGGTCACCGAGGCCCTGTCCCGGGTCGGCGAGTCGATCACCTTCTCCGCTGCGACCGTCATCGCCGCGCTGCTCACGCTGGTGCTCGCCACCTTCGGGCTGTACTCCAGCCTGGGCGCCCCGCTGGCCATCGCGATCGCGCTCATGCTGCTGGCTGGACTCACCCTGCAGCCGGCCCTGCTGGCCATCTTCGGCCGGGCCGCGTTCTGGCCTTCGAACACGGCCCAGGGCACGCGGCGGCTCGGCTGGTGGGGACGCACCGCCGGCCGGATCGTCACCCGCCCCGCCGCGACACTTGCACTCGGCCTGCTCTTCTTCGGCGGATTGGCCACGGCCGCGATCGGTTACACGCCGGCCGGTTTCGGCAGCACCCCGGCCGCCCCTCACGGCTCGGACTCCGCCGCGGGCAACGCGCTGCTCGCCGCCCACTTCCCGGCGGCCAGCAGCAACCCGACCAATGTGCTGCTGCGCTTCCCCGCATCGGTCTGGAGCGACCCGGCACCGATTGCCCGCGCGCAGCAGCGACTCGCCGCAGTCCCCCAGCTCAACAGCTTGACCGGCCCGCTCGACGTCAACGGGGTCACCCTCACAGCAGGCCAGCTCATGGCCCTGCACGCGGCGCTCGGCGACCCCCGCATGCTGCCCGCCCTGCCGCCACCCGGCAGCGGCCTCCCGGCCGCCATGTGGACCGCCTACCGCGCCGAAAGCCAGTTCATCAGCCCGGACGGGCGGACCGTCCAGTTCGACGCCGGCCTCACCGCCGGTGACCCAGGCTCGAACGCCGCACTCCACCAGGTACCGGTCATCCGCGCCGCCGTCGCCGCCGTGGCCCACCGCGCCGGCGCCAGCGCCTACGGGGTCACCGGTGAGGCGCCAGCCAGCTACGACGTGAGCCAGGCCTCCGACCAGGACCTGCTGCACATCTTCCCAGTCGCGATCATCGTCATCGCGATCCTGCTCGCTCTCGTCATGCGCAGCCTCGTCGCCCCGCTCTACCTCATCGCTTCCGTCGCGATCAGCTACCTGGCCGCGTTCGGCCTGTCCGTGCTGCTCTTCCAGGTCGTAAGCGGAACCGGCGGGCTCAACTACTTCATACCGTTCCTCATGTTCGTGTTCCTGCTGGCCCTCGGCGAGGACTACAACATCCTCGTCATGACCCGGATCCGGGAAGAGGCCGGCCGGATGCCGCTGCGGCAGGCAGTGACCAGGGCCCTCGAGCGCACCGGCTCGACGGTCACCTCGGCCGGGCTCGTCCTCGCCGGCACCTTCGGCGTCTTCGCACTGGTGGTGGGGGGACAGCCCGGAGGCAGCGTTTACCGGAACATCCTCGCCTCTCTCGCGATCGGCATCCTCATGGACGCCTTCCTCGTCCGCACCCTGCTCGTCCCTTCAACGGTCGCGCTCCTCGGCCGCTGGAACTGGTGGCCGTCCAAGCACGGCCAGCCCGTCGAAGCCACTCCAGACCTGGAACTGCGCCGACACTCAGCCGCCAGCCACAATGCGTAGGCCGGGAGCCCGGACCTTCATACGGCCTGCGGGAAGAGCCCGCCGTCTGGCCGACGGCGGTCGGCTAAGCCCTACGGCATACCTAGTCTGGCAGCCCGGCCAGCTGCAGCCGTCGCAGCCGGTCCGGATCGGCTATCACGTCGATGGCGGTGATCCGGCGCGCAGCGCTTACCGTCAGGGCCAGCACGACCTGCACCTGGTCGGCGGGCGCGAATACGATGCCCACTGCCCCGTCCACCAGGGCCAGCCGCGAATGCCCGGCCCGGACGGAGGACGCAAGCGCCCCCCTGGCGACCATCTCCGCGCCCCGGAGTAGCACCGGCTTGCCGGACGGCGCGACCGGAGCATATTGAGGGACACCCGCGCGACGACTGTCGTCAGCCAGCCGCCGAGATTCTCCACCTCGCTGGTATCCGCGCCAGTCAGCCGCAGCCAGGTGTCCTGGACCGCATCGTCGGCGTCGGTCATCGAG
>DASWFT010000715.1:0-3048 GCA_036394075.1 Streptosporangiaceae bacterium | reverse complement strand
CGCCACGGGAAAGGCTAGGAAGCCATGGAGTCACTGGTCGCCGAGATCATGGGGCTGATCGAGGCCAGCGCCGATGATCCCCGGCTGCGGTGGTCGCCTGACCGGACGACGGTAACGGTGGTCTTCAGCCGGCTGATCCTGGACGGCGGACCGATGCTGGCGGCCCAGGGTCGCCGCGCGCCGTTCGGCGACGCCTGGCGGGTGGCGATGGCCGAGCACGGCTGGGTACCGGCCGGGCACAGTGGCATGTTCACCCGTCCCGGTCAATGGGGTGACTGAAGGCCTCGCTTTATAACGGCCTTATAGCGCGGCCGGCGGCCTGCAGGCCGGCAGCCACCGGCCCATGACGGTGTCCGCCCCATCACCTGGCACATGACACGCCAGGAGCGTTCTAGCGCCTCATTCCGGGTTCCTGTGTTCACGCCGAGTTACCTTGGGAATTGTGTGCCCATACGCCGTTCCGTCCCGGCCTGTCGCGCTCGCTCGGCTCAACGCCGCGCACCGACCTGGCCGGCCACGGCACGATCAGGCTGTTGCGGGAGCCAGGGAGCATGTTCACGGCTGTAACCTCGGTTGCGCGGTGGCCGCATGACGTCTCGGAATGAGGCCAGCAAACCCCGGGCGGCCCCAGCCGACCATGCGGGCAGCGAGCTTTGCCGCCTTTTGATCGGCCACCCTGACGTCATCGACATCGAGATTCTCGGCCAGACCGAGATTTTCGAAGGAACCATCTCGTACTCGCTCGGTGTGTTTCTGCCGGGCGGCCGGGAACTCTACATCGACGTGGAGGATGCGCCTGCGCATCCTTCGGACGCAGGCCGGTAGCGAGCAGTCGGTGATCAGGCCTTCGGTGGCCCAGACGCCATCATCGTGCGAAAAGGGAATACCGCTTTCGCCATCGTCTAGGCCTCGTTCCGTGAACCAGCCCCTTGTTCTATCCGTGTTAGTAGCTAGCGGCAGGAGTGCCGCGGTACGGGCATGTCCGGGAGTCGAGGATGCGTCAGCTGGGTGAGCTGGAAGCTGTGATCATGGACCGGTTGTGGGAGTGGGGCAGGCCCGCGCTGGTCCGCGAGATGGTCGACGATCTGCATGCTGACCGGCCGCTCGCCTACACCACCGTGATGACGGTGATGGAGAACCTGCACCGCAAGGGGTGGTTGCGGCGGCAGCGCGATGGCCGTGCGTGGCGTTACGAACCCACCGGGTCGCGGTCCGGGTACACCGCGGCGCTGATGAACGAAGCGCTGGGCACCAGCGCGGACCGGCGCACGGCGCTCGCGCATTTCGTCCTCCAGATGAGCCCCCACGACGCCGCCCTGCTTCAGCAGGCGCTCGATCAGGCGCGCGGTCAGACTGACATAGAGGGGGCCGGGTGACCGTCGGGGCGGTGCTGGTTGCGTACGCGGCCTTTGTCGGGACGCTGGGCTCCAGGATGCTCAGCCGGGCCAGGTGGACAGCCCGGGCGCCACTGCTGGGCATTGTCACCCCCGGTCGGGCCGGGTGCCAGACCACCCGGCCCGGCCGGCACCCTCCACCAGGTGCCCCCTTGGACCGCTGACACCCAGCGCGCCCTCAGCTTGAGCCCAGCGGGCCCGCCAGGCACTGGCCGCGGTCCTGCTATACCGCCTCGCAAGTTTCTGGCTGGTTGCATTCGCCGGATGGCTGGTCTTGCTCTGGCTGCAGCATCGCCGCCGAGCGCGGTGCGCCAACCACCAGCGCCCTGACGCCGCCGTCCCAGGATCCGGCAGCAGGCCGATCCGGCGGCTCGGTGACATGATGACGGCAGCCGGCGCCGAAGATGAACTCGACCAACACGCCGCCCATGAACAGGATCCCGCCGTGTCTGCTGACGCCACAATCCAGGGGGCCGTCGGCAAGTTGCGTGCTCACGAGCTGGTGCTGCTGCACGGGCAGCCAGGCTCGGGCGCCGACTGGGAGCAGGTGACCGCTCTGCTGCCGGCCACGCTGCACGCCGTCGCTGCTGACCGGCCCGGATACGGCTCCAGCCTGCTGCCAGCCGGCGGGTTCGCCGCCAACGCGCGCGCCGTGCTCGATGAGCTGGACTCCCGGGGCATCCAGCGCGCGGTGCTGGTGGGGCATTCTTACGGCGGCGGGGTGGCCTTGTCGGCCGCCAGCCTCGCGCCGCACCGGGTGGAGGCGGTGGTCCTGCTCGCGAGCGTGGGCCCTGGGTGCGTGAGCGGCTGGGACAGCCTGCTGGCCGCGCCAGGCGCAGGACCGCTCTGCGCGCTGGTCGCCTGGCGGTTGACACCATGGATCGCCCGTGCCCGGCTGGCCCGGGCCGCCCGGCGGCGGGGCCGCCCGCTTGGCCCGGACGAGCACGTCAACTTGCACATCTGGGGACACGCGAGCCGTGAACACGGCCCGCTGTGGCGCACGTTCCTGACCGAGCAACGCGCCCTGGTGCGCGAACTGGACGAACTGGTGTCCTCCGTCCCTTCGGTACAGGCACCCGTGCTTCTGCTCGCCGACCCTAGGGACACCCTGGTTCCCGTCAGCACCGCCCGCCAGCTGGCGCAGGCGCTGCCGAATGCTCGCCTGCAGCTGGTAGAAGGCGCTGGTCATCACCTGCCCAGGCGGGCCCCCGATGTCGTCGCCAATGCGATAACGGCGTTCATGGCAGCAGTCGAATCCTCCTGCACCCCTGGATTATGCACGCAGCCTCACCTTCGGGGAACGGAGAGCTTGCGCCGGTGGCGGGTCAGATTGCCGGCGTCCCAGCGCAGGGCGCGGGTGTAGCCGGGAGCCCACACGGCCTGGTACAGCAGGCGTGCGGCCATCCAGCCTGCGATGTCATCATCATCACGAGGAGAGCCGCAGGGTGGCCACGCGATAAACGCTACGAACAGGTGGCAGGCGCGTGGTTCCAGAATCATTCTGCTAGGCGGGCGGCCCGGGCGTTGAGGTAGCGCTGTTGCGGCAGGCTGGTTGTTCGCCGGGCCGCCGCTTGGTAGCAGTCGTGTGCAGCCACGCGATCACCCGTCATCTCCAGCAGGTGGGCGCGGACCGCGTGGAGCCGGTGGTCCTCGG